>NZ_CP033611.1:321666-643333 GCF_003932735.1 Rickettsiales endosymbiont of Stachyamoeba lipophora
CCCCGCTCTGCCATGGCCATACCGGCCACGCATCACTGTTTTTCCATGGAGACCATTGCCATGTTCCAAATCCTACTGCCGCATGAAATATTACTTTGATGCCAGATCCTCCAAAAGAAATTTTATTATCACTTTCAAATCGGTAAGTACCTCCCGTTCTAAAACCTGAGCTAATATCACTGCCACTAGAGTACATATTACATTGACTACTAAGAGGAGCGACCGGCCATACTGGGTTTAAAGGGTATTCCATCTTATCTTTTACTATCCTTCTGGCAGGTGAATAATGCGGATTTAAGTAAAGGCCGTACTTAATGATATCATAATTCCATAGATTGGAATCCATATCACTATCTTTCATCCCCATAAGAAGTGCTTCTCCTGGTGACCACCATTCATTTAGGAAAGCATGGTCAACTGGACTGTGCCCTACAGTCAATTTACAAGGATTATAGCTTTTGGTTTGATATCCATTATAACCATAAGCTATTTTTACTTTATTGGTAACCCAGGGCTCATACAAGCTAGCAAAAGTCACTTCAGTTTCATTATCACCAGCATAAAATATTCTGCCCCAATTATGTGCACGATCAGGCATAACGCGAGCAGATACCATTACTCCAAAGCCACCATCATGGGCAATTCTAACATTACTGTTACCACCATACCACGAGGCAATAGTATTATCAAAAACCATACCTCCACCAGAGTAAGCTGCTGAATATCTAACATCTACCCCCCTTAAGTCCATATGCTTATTAAGGGTTGAAAGATCAAGCCACCATAACACCTTATCTCCATCATTAGGTCTATCTCCTGCGCCGAAAGGATTATCAGCTCTATAATAAAAGAGATGATCAGCATTTGACCAAGTATTACTCTGGCTTCTATAATAAGAAGAACTTCGCGGCTTACAATACATAAAACCCTTAATTGTTCCTGTATTACCAGGAGCGTTATCAGTACCCCAAATATAGCTACCATTACCTCTATAAAAATTCATTACTGCTGCATCATTTCCCCCGGGGTCAACACACTCTGTTTTAACAGATTTGATTAAATATTGACTCCCGTCTTTACATATTTCTCCCTGACTACCGGCATGAAATAACATTGAAGTACCAACCTTCATCTTACCTTGGCGTACAGATCCCGTATCAAATCCTTGGCACATCTTGGCACATCCCGGCCCTGATACTGCTTCCCAAGATACTTGCCCAAAACCATTATTAACACATTTCCTGGAAGTAGTATCGATCAGCTCTGCTCCAGGTGTATAGCATGGGCTATTACCATCTATAGCAGGACTATATGTTTTCATTTTAAAATTTACACCCTCAACTGTTCCACCGGCCTCAGTACCATCCATTGATTGCATAGTCCAACTTATACCTTCAGCAACTTCTGCTGCACAAGAAGGCGCTACTACTTTAAATTTAACTTTTGGCAAGTCGTTATAAGCTGTAGTAGTATCACCAGGCTGATTTCCGATAAGCCTTGGGGTAATCCAGCTCATTTGCGTTGCTGTAGCTGTCTCTCCATTCATATTACATAGCAAATCCGCAGGCTTTCCTGCCAAGTTGCCAATAAAAATTGAATATTCTCCTTGATATCTTGGAACATTAACACTCATATCATTACCAGCAGCACTTAAATCGACTTTACCTCCTTTAGTAACATAGGTGCTTGCAGAACAAGCTGTATAAATCTTTTTACTTGTTTCCTCTAAAAATCCAAAAATTACGCCATTATTTTGGTTAGTATGATGATTGCCGAATTTACCGCTGCTAAGTAATACATAAAGCCTCTCACCTGAGATAGCCGTACCACAGTATACTCCACTAGTATTAGAAGATAATTGGCAGGAAGTAGCACCAGTTAAACTGGCTAAATTATTACTGCGATTATATACTATACCATTAATGGCATCTAAAGGGTTAATAACCCAGAATTTAGAATCACCAAAAGAATAATTGGAAATGAACATTAATATTAGGAAAGCGCGTAAGAATAGCATATCAAATGGCCTTTTATAATAAATATCAAATATTTAAATATTATATATTATAAAATGATGCATTGTGAATATAAAATTAATATTATAATTATTTGGTAAAATGAGATCAGAATCTATAGGAAATAAATCACACTTATGATATTATAAAAAACAGGGACTGGCCCCTGGCTTTAGATGAGTTAGTAGGATATCAGAATGTACGTAAAACCTTACATAATCTTGAGAAAACAACTACTAAAATGGATATTTATCGTAATTCATTGGTTAGATACCAGACTTCATTCGAAACTATAATTTTCATTAAATTTGAAGTATAAGCATTTGATTACAGGAACTATTAAATACAAATAGATCAAAGTTTTAGCGGGCGGGAAGTGTCGTTGATTAACAGGAGCAAAGGCATTCAAATTTTATAAAGATGCTAGAGGTTAAGATAAGCTGAGCAAAAAAAGTAAATGGTGATAGGAAAAGCAAATTTGAGCCTGAAGATCAGTAGCTTCGAAAGAGATCCATTTTTATAAATTGCGAGAATATTTAGAAGAATTTTTTACTGCATCTTGAAATTTTTTTGTATAACTATGCTCATATATATAACTCTTAAGAGCAACTTTTTCCTCAGTAGTTAATTTAAAAGATTGATCCATAGCTTTAATAAATGATCTAACATTTTTCTCAAAATCAGGTGAGCTGAAATCAAAAATAACTTTATCTTTTAAATTATCCCTATTACCTACAAAAGTAACATTATGAAATTTAACCTTACCGCTGATTAGAACATTCTCACAATTATCTAAATTGATTTTAATAGCAGAAATATCAATGTCTGCCAACCTAACATTTTTGAAAATCACCTGACTTAAATCTAATCCTCTTAAATTTCTTCGCTCAATCTGCTGGACCTCTAAAAATCTTATTGCTTCTTGTGCAGCAGGAATATGCTGCGCTAATGAATCTTGAGCATTTTTCAGATATAATTGAAGATCCAATCTGTTATCTTTAATGAAATATTGAACTACAGCACGTCCTTCTTCATTTAAATTATTAAATCTGCTAATAATTTCATTTAAATTATTATCCAATTTCAATAATTGTTGATATACAACCGTTTTTATAGGTATTAAAGACGCATTGGCCTTGTGTTCCTTTCCTAATACTAAATTATAAAATGTATTGAATCCTGCTTCCAAAAGATTAGCAATCAAAGTAATAATACCAAAAGCCATGGTAAATACATGGTTAGCTAATATTGCAAGATTCTTAGGTTGCAACAGTGAAAGCTTAGGATGGGTCAAAGCATTTAGTAAATTATACCATGCACTAAAGGTAGTAGCTAAAGCCTTATTAGTAAGCGCTTTAAAAACTAGAGTACTATCCATCCACTTAGGTACAATGCTAGCGATTAATTGTATACATTCTGCCCGTTTTTGTGGATCCTGCTTTGCTTGAAGCAAAAAGTGATAAAAAGGATTATCTTTATTGCCATAATTATATAAAAATGGATGTAATAAAGCGACCATTGCTCGCGCTGTATGGATACTACTAACCATTACTTGAGGCAGACCTGCAGCCTTTGATAACAAAGATCGTTTGGGGTTAGGAGTAGTATTTCCTTTACCCATTAAGCCTAAATCATGTAACTGATCAAGCAAATGGAATATAGGCGGTATATTTTTTCCAAATATTGTTTTTAAATTTTCGCCATAATTTTGATCCAAATATGGTAAGTTCGAGGCCATTTTTATTAAGTCCTCAGCAATATTATCAATTTTTATATTAAACTCTTTGGCATAGCTAGCAATACTTACCGCTGCTGCTTTAGTTAAACTCTCCTTATCAGTAGGATCTAATTCTATAGAATTAAGCAAATCTAAGGTGTTATCAATTAGCTTGATAAGCTTTACAGATTTATTATTTTGCTGATCGCTCACTTGCTCAAGTTGCGGCTCAGGAGTTAATAAATATTGCATTATATGCTGTAGGTTTTGCGTAAAATTTGCTCTCTGACTATCAACAATATTTGGATTAGTTAAAACTTTTGCAAGGATAGTGGAAATTGACTCTATCAGCTGATCATTTAAAATATACCCATCTCTAACCAACTTCATTTGGCTATGAATAGCCCTTATTTTCTGTTTATCAACACTCTCTTCACTTTCTAATTGCTTAAGTTGATACTTATATTCTGCAATCTGGGATCCAACCTCAATTATTTGCCATTGAAAATTATTAATATTCTTGCCAGCATTGGCTCCAGCTTGGTTCTCCGTTAATTGCTTTTGCAATACAACTCGGAATTTTTGTAATTGATCTAACTTTTGATTTAGCAAATCTACGTTTACTTGTTCCTCTAACATGGCTAAATAATAATCACGCCCAAACGGTATAACTGCCTTAATTGCATCCCTAAACTTATTAAATTCTTCTTGCTTATTAGCACTTTCACCTAGCTTTTCTAACCTAATTTGAACTGAAGTAGCAAGATTAATTAGCGGCCCCATAAAATCCATATTATTTTGAGCCCTCATCTCAATTTCTTTAGGCTCAACTACCAAAGGAGGCTGTAAACCTTTAAAAAAATCAGCTATTTGAATATAAAGTTGTTGCTCATCACTTACTGGGGAAAAAGAAGAAAAAGCATCCACTATCATTGGGGTAAGATTATCTAAACAAAAGTTATATAATCTTCCTTCCCCTTGATATTGCTCCATTTGTACCATAGCAGGATTAATAAATTGAATATTTCCGGCTATTATTTCACTTAAAAGCTGTTTAGCTTCTTCTGAAGCTATATAGGGTCTTGCTAACTTTATCACCTCACCAAGCTTTTGCCAAAATTCTATAGCATGGATTAACGGCTGGTTATCAGGTCTATTTTTAAGTATCTCAACCATTAGGTCTTTTAAGTTGCTAGCAAAGTTTTGCTTTTGCTGCTCTGTCATTGTCTTATGAGTTAAAATTTCTGCAGCTATCTCACTAATACATTTTATACCCTTTTCGCCAAAAAAAAGTTGAGTATTAAATTCAGCTATAGAAAGAGGTGCTTGAGTGTTAGTATTAAATTTATTAATCCCCGTTTTTAGTAGCTTTTCAAATTGTGTTTTTAATTCCTGCTTATTACTCAAATTCAATGTTGAGAGTAGTAAAAACCCATTTTCAACCATTTTTGATACATCTTCAACTGGCTCATTAAGCACCAATATACTTTCAAAAAAATTGGCTAGATATAATGAAATATTATTTGAACCTACCATGCCACTTTCTAATAACTCAGCCATAAGAGGCAGCAAATTATCATTAATGTTTTTTCTAACATCTTGTTTCTGCGCATCGGTTGCATTTTCAGGGTAAAAAAAGTTAACTGCAATTAATTCGGTGAGTATACGCTTATTATCATCATTGGTTATAATAGTTTTTATTTCACTTCCGATTACTTGCAATACTTGCCATAATTCAGGCTGACTCAGAAGCAAAGGAATAGTAACATCTATATTTGCAGAAAAAGCTTTGAGGGCCGCAAGAACATTAAACGGAGTATTATAAGCTCTTACTAGCAAGTTTGAATCTCCGTGCGATAAAGCAGATAAATTTCTAATAATGCTGCCCACCTTAAAGTCTCCTCGCCTTAAGTGCGTCAAATCTTTATCATTTTTTATTTTTTTAACACCATTTATTATCTTATCTAAATTTATTTCATCATACTTTTCTAGTATTATTAAACTTATTCCACTAAGCAAAGAGGTGAGATTCTTTTTATCTTGGCCTAAAAAATAATTAATGGATTCTGTAACTTCTTTAATTTCTTGCGATGAAGAAAGCTGGGAAGCAAAAGCTTTTAAAATTTGTTCCCCATTATGCGCTGACCTAGCACTTGTTTTATCTCTCTTAAATTCATTGAGTAATGGAGATTTTTCCTTAAAAATATACTCAGATAATTCTTTTTTAATTTTATTTTGACGAGATATAGCATCTTTAATTGCTTCTTCTTGCTTCTCAATATCTTCAACAAATTTTTCCTCGGCTTCTATTCTTAGCTTATTAATATATAAATGATCATGTTGATCACCAGTACCATCAGTTGATAATTGCTTAATACTTTTTAATCTGTATTTTTCTGGATTGCATCTCTCAAAACACTTAAATCTAATCCATTGATTAAACTCTATCACGGTATGGTTAGCATCTGAGGTAACAATATTACCACTGTTCCACTGTGGCCATTTACCATTTATTTGATTTAGCATACTTGCTGCTAAATTATCTAGATCTTTGCTGTTAACTTTATCTGTATGAGCTTTGGTTAAATCTTTTAGTGATGGTATCTGCTCCACTCTACCAAACCACCGTGAAAAGAAACCTGGAGTAGGTTGTTTATAAATATAGCAATAATTGTCTAAAACTCGTATGTTTGCTGCTTTAATATTATTAGTAGCCCCATCCAATGCTTTTTGGAGCGCTTCCTGTCTACTTTCGATGCTCAAAATGTCACTATCAAAATCTTCTAATAGATCTATTCTAGTAATTTTCCCTTCATCGGCCAGCTCTTCTAAAATTTTTTGCTCATTCAGAATTGCTAATTTTTCAATGATTTCCTTTTTTAATACTTTTTTATCCTGATTAAAATCAAGTTCGCTTAATAAATCATAATTCCAGAAAAATTTTTCGTCATAAGTTTGAAAGGATTCTTTTTTTAGTAGATCATTAAGAACCTCGCTGATGAAAGGCTTTTTTACTTCCTCAGCATACTCTTTCAATAGCTCTCTAAAAACTTTCTTTTCTTCTTCTGTTAAATTACGGGTAAGCCAATCAGCATCTTCTGTATTAATATATTCATATCTAAACCCAATCTGCCTAGATTCTAATTCACCTTTAAAAGTATTTTGAATTTCTTCATCACGTAATAATTGCAAACGCAAAAACTCTGCTCTAGCAGCAGTTTCTAAAGCCTCTTGTGATGCCCTTTCTGGTTCCAGTGTATTTCTTTGAGACTGAATTTTACCATTGATTGCTTTTATTTTATCAACAAAAGAATCAGTCTGAAGTGCAAGTGAAATAGGCTGCGACATAACAATACTATAATATTATCTAATTAAAATTCTAACAAAAAAAATATAATTTAGCAACTACGTTAATACTTTATTAACCACCTTAATAACAAATAAGGAATAAACTAAACATAAAGTACTCATGATAATTTCACGATTAATCAGCAATAGACTAACAAAACTATTTGACCAAAACATTATTACCAATAATAAAACCAGGCTACCAACTACCATTGCCGGCGTTGAAGCTATAATACTAGCACGTATTAATTGCATATAATTTAACCCTAAAGAACGAAAAATATTTATTATTGATAAAATAAGCAAAGTTAAAATTATTTTTGGAATAAACTGCAAATAAAGCATAAAATACACCATCATTACCATAGTTACAATTGAACCAACCAAAACTTTACTAAGTTTATCAAACAATGTAACAATATCAGATTTAGTAACAATTAAATTGGCATTATGCGGGACTCTTAAATCTTCATTTAACAAAAATTCATTTCCTAAAATTTGAATATTGTTTTTATGAACTTGTATTAATGTATCATTAGTAGATAAATCCGGCTTAGATCTAGTATCAAATTCTATTATAGGCTTATTGTTTATAGTAGAATTAATAATGGTTTTATGATTATTATTAACTTCAAGCTCTCCGGCCTTAATTTCTATTTTTGGCAACTGAGTAAGTATATCAAGAATATATTGGGCGTATTTTACAGTTTGCTGGTCACTTTCTAAATCATGAAAATTACCTTGCTCTATTTTTACTATATTGCGCATAGTTTGAAATATATCATAATAATAATCGGTAATTATTAACATAATAGGCAAATTAATAACGAAAAAGGATATCAGGAAAAATTTTATCCCCGCCCCTACCCAATTATGAACAACCTGCCAATATAACCTTGGATCATAAAAGCTTCTTACAATAATATTAAATAGGGAGATGAAGTAATATTTGATGGATTTTATGGACATTGATTTATGCTCTGGTAAATTTTAATGACTTGTAAACTGATATTAACTCTTGTATAGCTTTTATTGTTTAAATAATAAGTAAATTCACAAAAATTTTCAATCATCTTAATAGGGTTGCAAGCATAATGTTATTTAATAAGCAAACATTTTCTTATTCTGATTTAAGTAATGCCATTAGATTTTTAAGCATAGATGCAGTTGAAAAAGCAAAATCTGGGCATCCAGGAATGCCCATGGGAATGGCTGACATAGCCACCATATTATTCACAAAGTTTTTAAAATTTAACCCCACCGATCCCGCCTGGCTTAACCGCGATCGATTTATTCTTTCTAACGGCCATGGCTCAATGCTGCTTTATTCTTTATTATATTTAACTGGCTATGATTTAACTTTAGAAGATCTTAAAAATTTTAAGCAGCTTCATTCTAAAACTCCTGGCCATCCTGAATTTGGACATACAGTAGGAGTAGAAACTACCACCGGTCCTCTAGGACAAGGTATAGCAAATGCAATTGGCATGAGCATTGCGGCCAAACAAATGCAAGCTAAACATAGTGAGGATTTATTTAATCATAAAATATACTGCTTCTTAGGTGATGGATGTTTAATGGAAGGTATTAGCCATGAAGCTTGCTCTTTAGCAGGCCATCTTCAACTTAATAATCTTATAGTTATTTTTGATGACAATGAAATTTCCATTGATGGAGAAACATTACTTTCCACCTCAGATAATGTAAAATTACGCTTCCAAAGCTATGGATGGGAATATTTTAATATCGATGGCCATGATTATCAACAAATAGAAGAGGCACTGGAACAAGCTCAAAACATTAACAAACCAGTATTAATTGCTGCAAAAACTAAAATTGGTTTCGGCTCTCCTAATAAGGAAGGGTCAGCGAAAGCACATGGTTCCCCGCTAGGCAAGGAGGAGATAAAACTAGTACGAGAAAAACTAGGATGGCCTCATAAAGAATTTGAAATTCCAGATAATATTTTAAAAGCTTGGCGGAAAGCAGGAACTAAAAATTTAACCGAATATAAATTTTGGAAAGATGAATTTGCAAAGCTAGCTAATCATAAAAAACTTGAAATTGAAAGAATTTATAATAAAGAACTTCCTAATGATCTAACCAATATTTTTGCAGAACTTAAACGTGAATTTACCACCCGACAGACCAACGAAGCTACACGCAAATCGTCCGGCAGGGTAATTGAAAAGATAGTTGATTATCTACCAGAATTATTTGGAGGATCAGCTGATTTGAGTGAATCAAACAATACTCTTTCTAGCAAGCATCAGATATTTAATCATAATAATTACTCAGGAAACTATCTGCATTACGGTGTTAGAGAGCACGCCATGGCCTCCATCATGAATGGAATGAGCGCTTATGGCACACATATACCTTATGCAGGAACTTTTTTAATTTTCTCTGATTATATGAGACCAAGCATTAGGCTTGCTGCACTTATGCAAGTAAAAGTGATATATATTTTAACCCATGATTCAATAGGGCTAGGAGGAGATGGGCCTACCCATCAGCCGGTTGAGCACTTGGCAGCCCTTAGAGCCATACCCAATCTTTTAGTATTAAGACCAATGGATTCTGTAGAAGTAGCTGAATGCTGGCAAATTGCATTAGAATATCAAGGACCTAGCATACTAGCTTTAAGCAGACAAAATTTAACCTTTTTGCGTACCGAATTTAATGAACAAAATTTATGCAAGAAAGGTGCATATGAGATTATCCAAGAAGATAACCCTCAAGTAACTATATTTGCCACCGGTTCAGAAGTTGAAATTGCAGTAAAGGCAGCACAACTGCTTCAAGAAAAGCACATTACCACCAGAGTTCTATCTATGCCATCAAAAGAATTATTTTTAAAGCAAGATTCAAGTTATATTACACAATTTTTATGCAACAACTCTATTAAGGTAGCAGTTGAAGCCGGAATAAATTTAGGATGGCATGAAATTATAGGACCTCATGGAATTTTTGTAGGAATGCATAGCTTTGGAGCTTCCGCCCCTGAAGATGAGCTATATAAATATTTTAATATAACAGCTGCGCAAATTGTTCAGCAAGTCATAACTAAGCTTGAGAAAAAACATGATTAATATTGGTATTAATGGTCTAGGTAGGGTTGGCAGAGGCATATTAAGAGCACTACTTGAATATGATGAAAAATATAACAACATTAATTTAGTGGCTATCAATAGTCCTGCAAGACTTGAGGAACAATTACATTTAATTAAATATGATTCCGTTTTTGGCCGGTTAACTCATCAAATTCATGTCGCAGATGATACATTAGTGATCGGAAGACATACTATTAAAATTACCCATGAAAAAGAGATTAATAAACTTCATTGGCAACAAAAACACGCGGATATAGTATTAGAATGTTCTGGAAAGTTTAATAGTAAAAATTTAGCAAAAGATCATTTAAAACAAGGTGCAAAGAAAATTATTATTTCCGCTCCTTGTGAGGGAGCTGATAAAACAATTATATTGGGAGTAAATGAAAATGATTTAACCCCAATTGATCAAATAATTTCTATAGGTTCCTGCACTACCAATTGTGTAGCTCCTGTAGTTAATATTATTCAACAAAAAATTGGTATACTATCAGGATTTATGACTACCGTTCATTCTTATACTAATGATCAAAATATTATTGACGCAAGCCATAAAGATTTAAGACGAGCAAGAGCAGCAGGACTTTCAATAATTCCTACTACTACTGGAGCTACCAAAATTATTGGGCAAGTAATACCAGCACTTAACGGCAAACTTAAAGGCGCAGCTATTAGAATTCCCACGCCTAATGTTTCTTTGATTGATCTTACCCTCCAAGTAGCTGAAGAAACTTCTGTTGAAGAGATCAACCAAACTTTAAAAAACGCAAGCTTGTCTAATCCAGAAATTTTAGGCATTACTGAGGAACCTTTAGTATCAATAGACTTTATTAAGGATCCGCGCAGCGCTATAATCGATTTGCAAGAAACCCAAGTAGTAGGTAATAATTTAGTAAGAATTGTTGCATGGTATGATAATGAATGGGGGTTTTCCTGCCGTATGCTTGACATGGTTCATTTAATGAGAAATTTTTCATGAATAAAATAACCACTCATGATTTTACTAAATATAATTTAAGTGGCAAAAGAGTATTGTTACGACTAGATTTAAATTTATCTATTAGTAATACAGGAGAAATATTAGATGATACGCGGCTCAGGCGATCACTCATCTCAATTAATCAATTAATAAAACAAAAAGCAAAAATTATTATTTTAAGCCATTTAGGAAGGCCAAAAGGTAAAAAAAACCCTAAAGAAAGCTTAACCCCTATTTTTAAACGTCTTAAAAAATTTTATCCCGAAAGTATATTTATTGAAGATATTGATAATACTACCGAGCTTGATACCCTTAAAGAGGGCAATATCGCTTTACTAGAGAATTTACGATTTTGGCAAGGTGAACAAGATAATGATATTAATTTTGCCATGAAGCTATCTAGCCTGGCTGACTTTTTTATTAATGATGCCTTCGCTTGCTGCCATCGCAACCATTCATCTATAACCAAGCTCCCTATGTTACTCCCCTCAGCCCCCGGTTTACTTATGATAGAAGAAGTAACTCATTTACATCAAATTTTAGAAAACAATCTCAAACCAAGTATTGCAATTTTAGGAGGAAATAAAGTTTCAACCAAAATTGACCTGTTGAAATCCTTAGTCACTAAAATGGACTATCTATTTATTGGAGGTGCAATGGCTAATAATTTTTTATCTTCAATAGGTTTTCAAATAGGAAATTCCATCAAGGAAGAAAGCATTAAAGAAACTTGTACAGAAATTATCGCACTTGCAAGAAATCATCACTGCCAAATAATGCTACCTGTTGATGCTGTAGTAACCCCTGAGTTAAAAAGTGATGCTATAGCTCAAGTTGTAAGTATTGATAAAATTAACGACCAAGACATTATTGCAGATATTGGCCCACAAACATTAGCTAATATTGATTTAATATTATCCCAAGCTAAGTTGGTTATTTGGAATGGCCCTGTTGGTGCCTATGAATTTTCTTCATTTTCTTTGGGATCAATTACCATTTCTCAAATGATAACTCATTATACCAACAAAGGTACATTAACTAGCATAGCAGGAGGCGGTGATGTCATCAGTGCCATTAATATGGGAGGCAACAAGCATAATTTTAGTTACCTTTCAACTGCCGGGGGAGCATTTTTAGAATGGCTAGAGGGAAAGTCCCTAGTCGGAATTACAGCATTATCTCAAGAAAATATTGATGAATCATGCAGAATGGAATTATAGTTCACAATTTAGGTGATATCGAATATATTGCAGCACAGCAGCATTTTAACGGTTTAATTGTAAATGCTGGATATATGAGTCATGCATTAGGTCCTGTACTTATTGACACATTATTAAAAACTGCCGTTAATCAATATAATGTAAATATTGATTATATAGCTTGTGATGTACATAATAATATTTATTATATTGAATATTTATATAAGAAGGGTTTTAACCAATTTTTAATAACCGACTTAAATGCAAATCAACAAGAAATGCTGAATTTTGCTATAAAAACTTATGGGATTAAAATCCTCAATAAAGAGCAATTAGATTTATACGATTTTAATTTTTTTGAGCAAACCAGTTTTAATAACTTTATTGCTAATCATAATACACTTTAAAAAATGACACTAAATTTAGGATTTGGGCTTACTTTCCAAGATCTATATGATCTTTCTGGCTTAAATAAAATTGATACCCTATTTATTGGCTACTTAAACAATATACACCCTGAACTTGCAAATAATCTAGTTCATACCAGAAATCTTTATGCTAAAAATCAAGCTATTTCTTCTAAAGAATTTTCCAATCTCATTATTACACTTAGTCCAGTAGTCGAACAATTTTTAGGGGAACTTTTTAATATAAGTAATCAACTAGCTGCACTTTCACAATCTTTTACAACCTTAGAACCCTTGTTTATTTTCAAGCGTACCTTTGTTCAAAAAATTGTTTCTCGTAAATTAACTCAAATCAACTTAGCTTTAGAAAATATTACTCAAGCTAAAAATTATTTAAGTAATATTGTTAATATTGAAGATATTTTAGCTTTTGCGCAAGTAGTTAATTCGTGGCTTAGCTCTCCTGAACAATACTCACAAGAACTAGCATCTGCTGAGATAATTGTAGCAGAAATTTTAAAAAACAATCCTAAAAAATTTGATAATATCGTCTATTTCCTGCCTAAAAAGATAGACTATAATCACTTAGTAACCCATACACTCCATACCAATGATGTGGATTACTTATACAGCACTGAAGCAAAAAAAAATAATAGATATGGGTTCAGCTTACAAGACCAGGGTGGAAGCAAAGAATATGTGCTAGATCAAATCCATTATTGTATTTACTGTCATAATCAAGATAAAGATTCATGCTCTAAAGGATTAAAAGATAAAGAAAATCATTTTAAGATAAATGAACTTAATATACCGCTGGCCGGTTGCCCACTGGGTCAAAAAATTTCCGAGATGAATTATTTAAAAAATCTTGGATTTAATCTTTCTTCCTTAGCTGTAGCAATGATCGACAATCCTCTAATTGCAGCAACCGGGCACAGAATATGCAATGATTGCATGAAGGCTTGCATATATCAAAAACAAAATCCTGTAGATATTCCACAAATTGAGAGCAGTATATTAAAAGATGTTTTAAATCTGGAATATGGTTTTGAAATTTATTCATTACTCAGCAGATGGAATCCTTTAAATTTTACTCGCCCTTTACCCCACATTAATACCAATAAAAATGTTTTAGTAGTTGGTATGGGGCCAGCTGGTTTCAACCTCTCATATCATTTATTACAAGAAGGTCATAATGTAGTTGGTATTGATGGATTAAAAATAGAGGGATTGGATCATGATTTAAGCGGCATAGATTTAGATGGTAAACTTCATAATTTTAGGCCAATCCATAAAATTAGTGATATTACAGAAGATTTAGATACCAGGATTCCAGCAGGTTTTGGAGGAGTAGCAGAATACGGCATCACTTCACGGTGGGATAAGAATAATTTAACAATCATTAGGTTATTACTTGAACGGCATCGAAATTTTCGACTATACGGAGGTGTAAGATTTGGAAGCAACATCACCAAAAGCCAAGCATTCGATCTTAGTTTCCATCATATTGCCTTATGTGTAGGAGCGGGGCGACCAAATATATTAACCATACCTAATATCTTAGCTAAGGGTGTACGAACAGCTTCTGATTTTTTAATGTCTTTACAACTTAGTGGTGCATTTAATGATAAGCTGCTTACCAACCTAAGCTTAAGGCTACCGATTATAGTAATTGGCGGGGGTTTAACTGCTATTGATACCGCAACAGAAAGCCTGTTTTATTATTCTAAATTAGTTAACCGTACAGTAAAAAGATTTTATGATTTATGCAAAATTCATACTGAGGCACAAATTAGAGCCAGCTTAAACGAAGAAGAACAATCTATTTTAGATGAATATCTTACTCATTATAAGCTATTTAAAAAGAAGCCTACAAAGGAAATTAACCGCATTATTCGTGAGGATTTAGGTGGTGTTACTATCCTATATCGCCAAGAACTAAAGGACGCTCCAAGCTATAGATTTAATCATGAAGAAGTATCACTAGCTTTTGAACAGGGTATTAAATTTGCTATAAATGTTATTCCTCTTAAACTTCATACCGATAAATTTGGTGCAGTAGACAAAATTTCCATTATACAACATGGCAAAGAAATTAATCTTAATGCACGAACTGTTTTACTCGCAATTGGCACTAACCCTAACACTACTATCGCTCATGAGTTTGAAAATGAATTTTATCTTGACCAGCAAGGATATTTTAGAACGATAACCAATGATTTTAAAGAAGCTGATTCTAAAACAATAAACGCACCGCACAAGAATGATATTTTCAGCGAAATTAACTCAGATCAAACGAGTATGAGCTTCTTAGGAGATGCCCATCCTTCTTTTGCTGGTAATGTAGTTAAAGCTATGGCTAGCAGCAAGCATGCTTATCCCTTTATTACTGCTCAATTAGCCAAAGTTACTTCATATTCAGATCCTGACTTTTTTAGCAAAGTTACTAGCCACCTACTAAGCCGTGTAAAGAAAATAAATTTTATTACCTCAAATATTGTGGAATTAATTGTTGAATCAAAGTCGGCAGCAGAAAACTTTAAACCTGGCCAATTTTTTAGGCTACAAAATTATTCTAAAAATGCACTTAAAACAAAAGAGCAAACTTTGCTAATGGAAGGGCTAGCACTTAGCGGAACTATAGTGGATAAAACAAAAGGATTAATTTCTCTTATCATTTTTGAAACTCAAGGATCTTCTAAATTATGCAAATTTTTACAGCCCAATGAACGTGTAATACTAATGGGCCCTACAGGTAGCCCAACTGAAATTCCAAAAAACAAAAAAGTATTACTAATTGGTAATGGCTTTGGTAATGTCGTTTTATTTTCTCTAGCTAAAGCACTTAAAGAAAATGGATGCCAGGTATTATTCTTTGCCGGATATAAACAAGCAAGTGAAGTTTATCTTCCCGGCAATCTTAATGAGATGAGTGACACGATGGTTTGGTGTTGCGATCAACAGCAGATTATAATTACTAGAGAAGGGGATTATAGCTACAATCAAAATATTATTAATGGGCTGATTAGTTATAGTAAAACACCTAACGTTCATATAAAATTGGAAGATATAGAGCATATAATAGTAATTGGATCTAGCCAAATGATGGGCGGTGTAGCCCATGAGATCAACAACAGACTTAAACCTTATTTGCAACAAGCACATACTGCAATAGCGCGTATTAATTCACCAATGCAATGTATGATGAAAAAAGTTTGTGCTCAATGTCTACAAGAACATATTGACCCTAATACCCAGGAAAAATATTATGTCTATTCTTGTTACAAACAAGACCAAGAATTAGATAAAGTAAATTTCAAGCATTTAACAGATAGACTTAGTCAAAATAGTTTACTGGAAAAGATAACGGGACTAAAACTTAAACACCTTTTAGAGAATGAAATAAATTAAAGTTATGGCAAATTTAAATAGTAGAAACCAAAAAGTTAAAGTTAAAACGGCTAAAGGAAGAAAATTATCTTCAACTCGCTGGCTTGAAAGGCAGCTAAATGATCCGTTTGTACAGCAAGCCAAAATAGATGGATATAGATCACGCGCGGCTTATAAATTAATTCAAATTAATGAAAAATTTGGGTTGTTACACCCTGGGCAGCTTGTTATTGATCTTGGTGCTGCCCCAGGAGGCTGGACTCAAGTAGCTGCAAAATCACTAAATCCTTCAAAAACCCCTTCTTCACATATTATTGGAATAGACCTCCAACCGATGGAACCTATGGCTGATGCTACTATCATTTTAGGTGATTTTAATGATTTAGAGGTTTACGAGCAACTTATAGAGCAAATGCATGGCAGAAAAGCTGATGTAATCTTAAGCGATATGGCATCCCCTGCGTGTGGTAATTCTCAAGTAGATCATGATAGAATTATAGTATTATGCGAAATGGTCTTTGATTTTGCCTATAAATATCTTAATCATGGTGGTAGCGTAGTAGTAAAAGTACTAAGAGGTGGCACTGAACAAGAACTATTAACTAAAATAAAACACACTTTTGAAATAGTAAAACATTTCAAACCAGATGCAAGCCGTAAAGATTCTGCAGAAATGTATTTAGTAGCCCAAGGCTTTAGAGGATAATATGGTAAACATTTTAGTGCTGCAAGATAATCGGGCAGGCAATAACAAACAAGCATTAAGCGTTGCAGAACTAATTGCTAGAGAGATTCCAAGCAACATTGAAATTAAGAAAGTAGATTACAACTCTCTAAATATAGTACCTAACATTTTAGGAATTATGCCCAAATTTTATCATATAGCTAACAAAAAAGAAGTATTAGAGTTAAAACATAAACCTGATTTAATTATTGCAGCTGGCAGAAAGCTAGCCTCTGTAGCACTTGGCATTAAAAACATTTATGATTGCAAGTGGCTACAATTAATGTGGCCAGGAAGTATAGCCCACCATACAGATTTATTATTAATTCCTAAGCATGATAATTTGCGCAATTGGTTTTATAAAAATAAAATTATCCCTACTCTAGGTACCCCCACTATTATCAACGATGCTAAGCTTAAAGGTGAAGCTGCTCAATTCCCTAATCTTAATTTAATTCAAAAACGTAAAATAGCGGTTTTAGTGGGTGGCAAGCATAAACAAGGCGAACTTACCGTTGAGGCTACCAGGTCCCTAGCCAATATGCTAGATGCTATTAATCAAGACAGCAAGATTCACTATCTAATTACCACTAGTAGAAGAACAGGAACCAGCCAAACCAGCGTCCTTAAGCAGAGCATTTGTTCAGATTATGAACTTTTTGAACCAAACAACAATAATATTTTAAATCCTTACAATGCTTATCTTTATTATGCTGATGAAATCATTGTAACCACCGACTCAATTGCAATGTTAAGTGAGGCTATAACTCTTAATAAGCCCGTATATTATTTTGATGCGCCTCAACTTAGCTCTCCGAAACATAAAAGATTTTATAAAGAGCTTGAAGACTTAGAATTAATAAAAAACATATATAATTATGGTAATCAAGAATTTCATCCTAAAATTAATTTTAACGATTTAAATATACAGATTGCTCAGAAGATTATAAATAGGCTAGCTCTAAACTAAAACAGATTTAAATTTAGCCCTCAATTAATTGGGAGCAAAACTAATCCTTAAACAATAAAAAAAATCCTGCAAATTTATTGCAGGATTTTTAATAAGTATATAGGTAAATAACAACAAAAACTAGTTTGCTACAGCATCATCCATTACATTTTCAATCGGATCAGCATCTACTGGATTCTCACGAAGCATGTAACCACGGCCCCAAACGGTTTCAATATAATTTCTACCACCTGCTGCATCTGAAAGTTTCTTACGAAGCTTACATACAAACACATCAATAATTTTGAGTTCAGGCTCATCAATACCACCATAAAGATGATTTAAGAACATTTCTTTAGTAAGAACTGTACCTTTGCGCATAGCAAGCAATTCAAGAATTGCATATTCTTTGCTAGTAAGATGGAGTGGCTGGCTGTTAACTTCCACTGTTCTGGTATCAATATTGATTGCTACTTGGTCAAATCTAATTACTGATTCTGAATAACCTTTTGATCTACGTACAATTGCATGGATACGAGCAAGAAGCTCACTACGATCAAATGGTTTAGTAACATAATCATCTGCACCGAAACCAAAACCTTTAACTTTTTGCTCAGAATTAGTAAGGCCAGAAAGGATCATAACAGGAGTTTTAATTTTATTATTACGAAGCCTTAATAATACTTCATAACCATTAATATCTGGAAGCATAAGATCTAAAATAATTAGATCATAGTTACCATTATATACTTTACTAATTTGCAAACCTTCTTCACCTAAATGAGCGGTATCATATTTAATCCCATCAGATTCCAGGAGAAGCTGCAACGACATCGCAGTGGGTCTATCGTCTTCAATTATCAAAACTTTCACGTTGATACTCCATTAACTATTTTTTGTTTAATATAATGCTCGTTTCATAATTTGCAATATAAATTTGATAAAAAATTTACTTTTCGTGTAAACTTTTTATTAATTCAATCTTTTTGTGAAATTAATTTATACAGCATAAAAAGTTAAAATAACTATTTTTTATACAAACTTTATAATTCAATTTACCAAATTATGCAAATGATTTATTAATAATATTTAACAATAATTAATTTCGGAAGAATGCATGGTAAGAATGCCTCATTGGCCAAAACCCTTTTGGTACAACAGAATTCAGTTTGGATTTGAAAGGATTGCTCCTCTTTTAAATGCTTTGGACAACCCACATCTTAAAATGCCACCTGCAATTCATGTATCAGGTACCAATGGTAAGGGATCAACTTTATCATATATTCGTTATATATTAGAAACAGCCGGATATAGTGTACATACTTATATTTCTCCTCATATTGTTAGGTTTAATGAGCGTATAGTACTTGCGGGAAAAGAAATTTCCGATGAATATTTATATAATATTATGGAACGTACCCGTCTTGCAGAAATGGCAAGCGGTAAACAAGTTACTTTTTTTGAAGGCACTACAGCTGCAGCTTTTCTTGCCTTTTCTGAACATCCAGCTGACTTTTTAATTATGGAAACCGGAATGGGTGGCAGGCTTGATGCAACCAACATGGTTGAAAATAAATTAATAAATGTTATTGCTTCAATTTCTTATGATCATATGGAATTTCTAGGAGATACTCTTAGCAAGATTGCCACTGAAAAATCAGGAATTATGCGTCCAAATCTTCCTACTATAGTTGCCGCTCAAACTGAGGAAGTAATAGAAACTTTATCTCAACAAGCTGCCAAAATAAATTGCCCCACCTCGATGCACGGTGAGGATTTCGGACTTTCATTTAGAGAAGATGGCGTTTATTACGTCAGCGATGCACATGAATTTAAAATGGCAAAACCCGGCCTTGAAGGAGATCATCAATATTTAAATGCCGCAGCTGCCATTACGGCTATATTAAATCTTAATTTAGGTATTAATTATGCACAAATTAATGAGGGACTCAAAAAAACCAGCTGGCCGGGAAGACTGCAACAAATAACTTCAGGTAATTTAAGACAAATAATACCGGATGATTGGGAAGTTTGGATAGATGGTGCTCATAATCCAGGTGGCGGCCAAATTTTAGGCGTGTGGGCATATGAATTACAGCAGCAAGATCCCAAACCATTATACGCCATTTTAGGCATTACCAGAAATCGTGATGTACCATCCCTCCTCCAATTTTTAGCCCCAAGCATTACCAAAGCTTTTACTGTATATGTAGAAGATGAAGCATCCAGCTATAAATCCGAAGTACTTGCTGAAAAAGTTGCGGCTATGGGAATTCCTGCTGAAGCTTGCGAAAGCCTGGAAGAAGCAGTAGAGAAGATTTCAAAAGAGCCAGGACCCGCCAGAATTTTACTGTGCGGATCCTTATTCTTAGCCGGTATGTTTTTACGCAAAAACGGCGAGATGGCTAGATAGAGTTTAAGCTATACCCTTCCTCCAACTTGACCTTGGGTAGTAGGTGTCAAGGCTTTTTGAGTACGAGCATGCATAGCTTGATCAGCCTTAATTAACCCTTCAGATAATTTATGCACAACGCCACCAGCTTTAGTTAAAGCTGGGTCTACTACATATTTATCACCAAGCTTTTTAGCGTCTTGTGCTTTACTTAAGGTAAGGTTTATGGATTAGTAAGAAGTTTTTTATCTGCAAACCTTATCTCACCGAATAAACCCGTTTTAGCCATTATAACCATTTTTTTTATACTTTATTATGACTTTCCTTTTTTACCATTTTTATTCTCCCTTTGAATCAATAAATTAACCTTTGTATTTGTAATGCAGCATGGCTAAACAAGTAGGAAAAATGAAAAAATTTACAGCAGGCAGGAGAAAGGGCTAGATAGCTGGATAATATACAAGTATTGTAATCCAAAGGACCTGTAAAATTATACAAGTCCTTTATTCGGAAGGTTTTTATCTAAGATAAAAAGTTATTTAGATGGGCCTTTATTTGCAGTTGCAGCTTGTTGTGCTTTTACTTTTGCTGCATGCTCTATAATATAGCCCTTAGTAACCTTTACATTACCATGGCCTTGATTAATTGTCTTTTCTAACTTTTGTTGTACTTTAGCTACTTTACCTTTAGGAAGATTTAAATGATCCAGATCACCTGATGTCTTAGTCATCTCGACCCTAAAATGCTTGGAACGATTAATTCCTTTATGGCTATTTCTTTCTACAACCTTACTATTAGTAAAAGTTTTAATCTTAGCATCCTTTTCTGTGACTGGCACATATGATATTTGTTGCTTCAAGCTAGTTACAGCTTTTACCGGAGGCTCAATTAGGCCCTGGCCTTGTAAGCTCTTCTCAAGTTTTGCTTCAAGCTTTGCTAAACGCTCAATCTCTTCTTTTGCAACATAACCTTTTAAACCTCTTCTACCAGCTTCAATTCCCTTAGCAATAGTATTACCTAACGCCTTTAATGCTGTTCCTGGGAAAGTAATGGCTTTATAAGCACCCTTACTAACAAATTTAGCAATATTAGAAACTAAATCCATTACATTGGCAGTCAATGTAATTACCAAAGCAAATAACTTACCTAAATTTGCTTTCATTTTAACACCACCAAGTACAGCAGTATTTTTAATAAAAGATGCAGTTGAGCTGATTAAGTTGCCAGCAGCAAAGGTTACGGCATTTGTTGCAACCTTGCCAAACACATCTTTAAAGGCTACTCCTAAAGCTTTTTCACCTTTCTCAAACTCAGCTTTTAATTTGCTTAAGTTTTCATCAGCTTTTGAAATATGTTCAGCATTCCTAGATTTTTTTGCTTCAGATAATTCTTTCTCAGCATATTTGATTTGATTTTGAAGTGTAGTTAAACGCTCTATAGCAGCTTTGTTACCAGAAAAAATTTCTATAAAGCTGGCAAATTTCTTACTATAATTATTATACTGATTTTTCTTAGACTGAATGTTAGTTAATAGCTCTTTCTTTTTGCTTTCATCTTTTTCATCTCTATATTCTCTTCCAAGTGCTTGTATTTCTTTATCAAGATTTATTAATGGTTTAGAGATATTTGTATAAAAAGCTTGCGAAGCAGCAAATGCACTAACAGGAGGTAATATTCCCATCCAACCTTTCAGCGCATCCATTAAATATCCATTAAATCTTTTCATATCTCTATAATCTTCAACTGCACTTTGAGCTGGGCTGTTAGCTTCGATTAGCACTTTATTTCTACTAGAAGCTATAGCCTTACCCTTCTCAAAAATTAAACTTTCTGGAATAGATTTAGTTACATTTGAAGCTTGTTTGTAAATAGCATCATATTGAATTTTTAAATTTTTAGCGTAATCTTTCATGGTGCTTGTAACCATAATAATTCTCCCTTTGATTATCCATTTTAAATAACTAACAAAGATTAGTTAATTTATTAACAATAACATGAGGGGTTTAAATTTACAAACGAAAAGTTAATTAATTAACCTTTTAAAATAAAGGAGAAGAATTGTCGGTACCATCTATGGTTCACTTGTTGTGCCTAACAAGCGGCGTTAGCATTAAGCGCAAAAACTTAATTATTTTCGTAATTAAAGCCTGCTATTCGGAAAGTTTCTTTAAAATGATCAGGCAAGGGAGCTGTAACTTCAATTTGCTTGCCATTTAAACTAAAAGCTATTTTTCTTGCATGTAAATGGAGTTTATTGCCAAAGCCTTCTACATATGCCAGCTCTCTACCATACTCGAAATCTGCAAGTATTGGCGCATCTAAGCTATGTGCGGCATGAATTCTTAATTGATGTTTTCTTCCAGTTGACGGCATAAATTCTACTAAGCTTATGCAGCCTTTAAGATAATCTAACACTTGATATTCGGTATGCGCAGCTTTAGACTGGCCGGTTTCTTTATCAATAATTGGCTGCTTAATAAAACCACTACCTCTTATATCTCCTACTACCACGGCTAAGTAAACTTTTTGAACTTCTTTAGCTTTAAATAACTGGGTGAGGTTGGTTGCTACTTCACGGGTTCTAGCTAAAATTAGCACCCCACTGGTTTCTTTATCAAGTCTATGTACTAATTTAGGTCTCTCCGGATAACCTTCTTGATAAATTTCAAGTAAATCATCAATTGATTGAGTAATGCCCGTACCACCTTGGACTGCTACGCCAATCGGCTTATTAATAATAATAATATCTTTATCTTTATAAAGAACTTGTTCAAGCCAAAACTTAAGCTTCTTCTCCGGCAGATTTAATTTTGATTTAACCGGTTTACTTGCATCCTCTTTAGCCAAAAATTCAGCCACTGCTATTTGATCATTTTCTTTTATATGATCTTTAGCTACAACTTTAGCTGCATTTAACTTAATTAAACCTTTTCTTAAAGCTTGTTCAATATTAATTTGGTTTAAATGAGGTAAGGTCTTACGTAGATATCTATCAATACGTTGATTTGCTTCATGAGATTGAACGGTTAAAATTTCAAATTGCATTTTCTTAAATTAGTCTTAAATTTCGTTACAGCTTTATAAAGCAATTTAATTAAAAGATAAAGGAAGAAAAGTGAGCATTAAAAATAATACAGTAATCATTATCCCCGCCCGTCTTGCAGCCACCAGGCTTCCCAACAAGCCACTGCTTAAAATTGCAGGCCGTGAGATGATCTTACATGTACTTGAAAGGGCAATGAGTGCTAATGTTGCCGAAGTTTATGTAGCCTGCTGCTCAGAAGAAATTGCAGGTATTGTTACTTCCTTTGGTGGTAAGGCTGTAATAACTGACCCTAACTTACCAAGTGGTACTGACCGTGTTTATGCAGGGTTACTTGCAATTGAAGGCCATGAACGGTTCACTAATATTATTAACCTTCAGGGTGATATGCCTAACTTCAACCCTGAAATTATCATTAAAACAGTTGAAATTTTAGAAAAGTCTAATTGTGATATTGCTACAGTTGCCAGTCCTTGCACTTACGGCGAAGCTTTAAAAGAAAGTGTAGTTAAACCAGTATTTGGCAGTACAGCTCAAGGTTTTGCTAAAGCTTTATATTTCTCACGTAATTTAGTTCCTCATAATGCTACTCAATATTACCATCATATTGGCATTTATGGATATAGAAGAGCGGCACTTGAGAAATTTGTAAATCTTCCGGTTTCTCAACTTGAACAACATGAAAGATTGGAGCAACTTAGAGCTTTAGAACATGGGATGAATATTAACATCAGTGTCGTACAACATACTCCTATTTCAGTTGATACCCCTGATGATTTAACACTTGCCGATAGCTTACTGAGTGAAGAAGTTATAGCACTTAGAAATTATGGATTTTAGTTAACTGGTTTAAACTTGAAACATCAGGTACTTTAAGGCTCACAATTTTAAAGTACCTGCTAGCTATTAATAAGTTATTAACAAAATTTATTTAGCTCTTACAGCAAAAAATATTATTAATTTACCTATACTAAAACCCTCCAAATAAAGATTTTATTATGGTGCTTTTACAACTTACAATTTTTTAACATTTTTAGCTTTCTTAAATACGATTTTTGTGGTATAATCCAAACAACTTATAGGGAAATGGCGCCATTACCTACTATATACACATTTAAGCTTTAAGAGGAATTAAAATATGGTTAAGGTTAGCTTCGTAGTAAATGATGCTGTAGTATATCCATCCCATGGGGTTGGTTACATTATTGCTGAAGAAGTTCAAAATATTGCGGGTGTTGAGCTCAAAGTATTTGTAGTTGAATTTACTAAGGAAAAAATGACCCTTCGCGTACCTATACATCGCGCGACAGCTTGCGGCCTAAGACCAGTGCTAACAGCAGAAGAATTCAATAGAATATTTGAGATTTTAAACAGCAAGGCAAAGATCCAAAAAGGCATGTGGAGTAGACGCGCTGTAGAGTATGAAAATAAAATAAATTCTGGCAACTTAGAAGGCACTGCAGAAGTTGTAAGAGATTTGTTTAAGAACGTTAATGAAAACCCTGATTGCTCCTATAGTGAACGTATGATCTACGAAATGGCCATTACTCGCTTATCTTCTGAGTATGCTGCCGTACAAAAACAAGAAGTAGCACAATCAATAGAATATTTTACCCAACTTTTGCGCGAAAAAGAGATTGCATAATTTGATCAAAGGTGTAATTTAACACTAATAGATTTAGTTTAAAATTATACCTTTATTGAACATATGCAGCCAAAAACCATATTATTAGTTGATGATGAACAAATATGCATAGATAGTGTAGAGATGATTCTCGATGGCACTGACTATAAATTAATGGCAGCGGCGAGCGGAAGTCAAGCAATGGAAATTTTAAATGAACATGGCAGTAAGGTTAATTTAATTTTATTAGATTTAATGATGCTCGATTGCCATGGACTTGAGCTACTTCAACAAATAAAAGATAATCCTAAACTTACTACCATACCTATAATCCTTCAAACAGGCTCTCATAACGAACGAGATATTGCTATGGGAATATCTCTGGGGGCTGCATCTTGTATCTATAAGCCTTTTAAACGCGCAGCTTTAATTAATATGATCGATAGCGTATTAAATCCTCATAAATTAAACAGCTAATATAATAATTCTATTTAGACAGCAATTGACAAAAAGTTCAATTTTAATAAGAGAGATTAACTTTAGTTCCTATTAAATTATTTAACTTATTAATTAACCAAATTGTTAATCTAACTTTACTTTTAAGCTATTTTAAATTATTTATATATTAAGTTGTGTGCAGGAAATTTTATTAAGTTGTATTTGTTCTTATTAGTTGAGTTTCTATATAGATTTTTTTATAAATAGGGCTTATTATCCCATAAGAATCTACTTGAAAACCAAATTTATTTTTTTAAATTTTATTAATAAAATTTCCTTCACATAACCTAATATTTGAACAATCTATTTTATTATATATGTCGGAAGAATCACATCAAGTTATTAATTTTGGATGCCGCCTAAATGCTTATGAAAGCGAAGTTATGCGCAATGAACTAGATTCCCTTAAGAGTGAATCTCAGGTTTTTGTGTTTAATACTTGTGCTGTAACTAAAGAGGCTGAAAGGCAAGCAAAGCAATCTATTCGTAAAATTGCCAGAAATCACCCAAAAGCTAAAATAATTGTTACCGGATGTGCCGCACAAATCAATCCACAGCAATTTGTTAATATGCCTGAGGTTGATCAAGTATTGGGCAATGAAGAGAAAATGAAGCTCAGCTTTTATATTAATAACACTACAGAAAAAGCTATTGTAAACGATATCATGTCGGTTACCGAAACTGCATCTCATATGATTAACAGCTTTGACGGTAAAGCACGGAGCTTTATTCAAGTACAAAATGGCTGCAATCATCGCTGTACTTTTTGCATTATCCCTTATGGCAGAGGTAATTCACGAAGTGTGCCTATGGGTGAAATTGTTCAACAAATCAAAATATTAGTTGACCAAGGTTATAACGAAGTAGTGTTAACCGGGGTAGATATAACTGATTACGGACTAGATTTACCTGGAACACCTAATCTAGGACAAATGATAACTAGGTTACTTAATTTAACTCCAGAATTAAAACGACTTAGGCTTTCTTCAATTGACGTTGCTGAAATTGACGATGAATTGATTCAGCTATATAAAACCAATGAGAGATTAATGCCCCATTTTCATATTAGCTTACAAGCTGGGGATAATATGATTTTAAAACGCATGAAAAGAAGGCATACTAGAGAACAGGTTTTAGAATTTACTCAATTAATGAGAGAAATTCGACCAGAAACCAGCTTTGGCGCCGATATTATCGCCGGATTCCCCACTGAAACTGAAGAAATGTTTGATAATAGCTTAAAATTAATCAGCGAGGCTGGTCTTACTCATCTGCATGTATTTCCTTACTCCGAACGGGAAGGAACTCCTGCTGCTAAAATTCCTAGCAATCGCCAAGTACCAAAGGACATAAGAAAAGAACGGGCACGTATGCTACGGGAAGCTGGTGAAAAACAGTTAAATCAATTTTTTACTAATTTTAAAGGTACTACTCAAAAAATTTTACTTGAGGCAGGCAATAATTCTAAAACTGAAAATTATTTACCAGTTAAGCTGAATAATTTTGACCTTGATGAGCAAATTGGCAAAATTATTGAAGTAAAAATTACTGATACAGATCAAAACAACTTAATTGGCACATTATAATGACAGAAAATCTCAGTTGGTTTAACAGGATTAAGCAAGGCTTAAATGCTACTTCTAATAAAATATCTAGCAAAATTACAGAAGTATTTAAAAATCGCAAGCTTGATCAAGAAACCCTAGATGAGTTACAAGAAGTTTTAATTCAAGCAGATTTAGGGGTGAAAACTAGCGACTTTATTATTAACGAACTTGCTAGCAGAAAATATAACCAAGATATCAGCATTGAAGAAGTAAAGCTGCTACTTAAAGATATTATTATAGATATTTTAGATGATAAGATTGAAGAACTGAACATCACCGGACATCCTCATGTAATTATGGTATGTGGAGTGAATGGCAATGGTAAAACCACCAGCATCGCCAAGCTTGCTAATTATTATCAGCAACAAGGCAAAAAAGTATTACTTGCAGCTTGCGACACTTTTCGTGCTGCAGCAATTGAGCAACTGCTCGCTTGGGCAAATAGAATAAACTGTCCAGTAGAACACAAAGAACCAGAAAGCGATCCAGCAAGCGTTGCCTACAAGGCAGTAGAACGAGCAAAGAATGAAGGCTTTGACGTGGTCATTATTGATACCGCCGGTAGACTACACAACAAAACCAATTTAATGGAAGAACTTGCTAAAATAAAGCGGGTAATTCAAAAAATAGAACCTAATGCACCTAATGACACTATTTTAGTGCTAGATGGTACTACCGGACAAAACGCTTTTAGGCAACTTGAAGAATTTCAAAAGATTGTTGAAATCAACGGCCTGATTATTACTAAACTTGATGGCACCGCTAAAGGTGGAGTAGTAATCGGCCTGGCTAAGCAATATAATGTAAAGCTTCGCGCTATTGGAGTTGGTGAAAAGATTGATGATTTACGTCCATTTAACGCCCAGGATTTTGCTAAGTCAATTGTAGGACTGGAATAATTTAACTTCCATTAACTAAAAAATTGCTTAGCTCTATTTTTTGCGCCACATATTACAAACAGCGCAAAAAATATTTTCTTGTAATAATTAGTTTAGACACCCGCATTGCTATTATTTAGTATCTGTTTTAATACAAAAGCAAATCTAATATATATAATTTGTTCAGAATAATACGGCGCCTTTAATACCTATTATACCTGCCTTTAGTAAGTCTATGAATATAATAAGAGCTTTAATTCGAACAAAATTTTACCAAACTAAAGCGTTTACAGGCGTCAACCAATAAAAGTTACATATATAAAATAAATATTGAATAAAAACGGCTTTTTCTATCATTTATACTTAGCTTATAAGCTCTTCTTATCTATAACGCCTTGACTCTTAAAAATATGTCGTTTTTAGACTTTTTACGGATTTCGCTGTGATATCAATCAAAACAACATTATATTTAAATGCCCTTTTAGAGACTTTTAAAAGCTTTTGGCTTAAGGATATATTTTAAAAATATATCCTTTTTTATAAGCAATTGACAATAGCGATCGTCCTTGCAACAAAATTGCTTTTTATGTTCTTTTGATGCTTTATTTTTTTTTATTTAGCATAAGATTATACAGCTGCGCTGCTTTCCTTACGGCTTTAGCACAAGCTATTTCATTCTTTGATTATTTTGCGTTTTAATTTGATATAATTCATAAAGAAAGTGGATTTAATTTCTATTAATATCTAGAGCAATTCAAGCGCCCCAGCCAGGAACCTAAGTAACTGCCTTACCTTAAAGCAATAGTGATCTTTATAGATACCCTTCTACCAAATCTAAACAAAAATAATAAGCACTATAAACTATGCAAATTCAAGCCATTAGAAAATTATTTTTAGCTTACAAAGTATCAATTACAATAACAAAAAAGGACTTAAAGCTTAGTAAAGCCTTAAGTCCAGAAAGAAACCAAGCTAAGTTAACAACTATCCTACTACTTTGTTAGAGAAGAAGATGGATCTTGAGTTTTTGATACAAAAGATGAAGACCTACCTCTTGGGCTCGCTTGAGCAGCTCTAGAGGTTGATCTACTTCTTGGAGTAACTTGAGTAGCATTTGATGCTGATCTACTTCTTAAATTTGGTTCTCTTGGAGAATTAAGTATCTGAGCAAGAGAGCTCACTCTAGGGTCTCTAGGAGATAACGATATTAACTCTGGACTAGATGTAGGCAATTGCAAGCTTGTGCTAGCAGAACGCGGTGAAGAAACCAATTCAGAATGATGCCCCTTAGGCTTACGGGCAAACAACTCTTTTATCTTAGTTTTGAATGAAGGACTTTTAGGAGCATTTTGTTCTAAATAATCTTTGCCCAGCAGTTGGGTTAGTTTATTTTGTCTACGCAATATAGCATCAAGGCTGTCTTAAGTCGTAATAGGTGAATGAACATCAACAGAAGGCTGTTGAACAGCACTAGAAGCCTTTGCCTGTTTAATCTCACTTGCTAGCTTGGCGCTAACTACCATATCTGCAAATTCTTCGTCAGTAAGGCTTGCATGCAATCTCTGCGCAATAAGCTCAACTTTACTACTTTGCCTGCCGAAAGATGGCGATACAGACGAACCAGCTGATGATCCAACTTGCGTTAATAATGATTGATCATCACTATATAAAATTTCATCAATGTCTTCCTCACTAAGAAGCGTACTTAATGTCATATTTAGACTTTTAACCATTTTTTCAGCTAAAGCTGCCGAAGATGAATTTGCATCTTCTAATGGTAGATAAGTAGTATTTTTGTTTGCCATCATGTTATTTAATCCTCATTTTGATGAAAGATTAAAAAACCACTATTCCTGCCCTTCTGGAGCACCTTCTTCCTCTTGACCACTACTAATGGCATATACACATAAATCCTCAAAGGATACACCGTTCTTTTCAGCTAAATCTTTTAATTTACCGATACTGTCCATTACTTCAGGTGGAATTTGGCCTCCTCGTTCTTTTGAAAGCCAATCAGCCTGAAAATGCAATGGATGATGCGTACCTTCCGGGTTACCTATATATATAGTAAATGGTGACGTTTGATTACCAAAAATACAAGGAACAGAAAATTTTTTAACCATTGTTTTTACCTATATTCCGCGATTGATATCTTTACTACTACGAGTTGCTGTAACCAAATTAACCCAAAACCCTTTACTGCCAAAGTTAAGCAATTTGAATAAAAATCCACGCTGATGTCTAATTAGCTTAGTAAAGTGACCAACATCTTCTGCTAGTCCTACTATACTTGCCTCATCATCAATCCCATATTCATGAAGGTTAGCTTCAGGATTATGAAAATTGTGGTTATATACTTGTTTTATTGGGCTATTTTTTAACTTTATTAGCTGATACTCAGGAGTAACCGGCTTTTTATAACTATTATCTGACTGATCATGCCATTTTTTCAGTTTCGTTTTACGCCTGGCAAGCAAGGTATTATTACGATTACCCTTTAAAATCAGCCAAACTAGAATTATAAAAATTGTAACAGCTAATAATACAAACCCTAATTTCATATTAAAGTAAACAATCCGATATTCGTGTTAAGACATTATTTAACATTTTAACATAAGAATTTTCAGAAATATAGTTTTTTTGATTATTTATTTCAACATTCTCCATTTCAAGCAATGTTGGAACTAGTCCTATCTTTTTGTAAATTTCATTAGTTTTATTTGTATTAAATTCTACCTCCATTAACGCACATTTAACCTTATTTTGTTTAACTTTATCAGTTAATTTTTTGATTCTAGATAGGCTTACTTGCTGATAATGATTAGAAAAAAGTGTATCAACTAAAGTTAGTCCTAAATCCTTCTCTAAATATTGAAGAGAATCATGCGTGATAAAATATTGTTTATCTTTATTTAAGTGAGTTTGTTCAAAGTTTGCTTTAATCCCTTCTAAGTCTTGCTTAAAAGCAGCCAAGTTTGCTTTAATTGCTTGTTCAGCGTTTGGAATTTGCTTAATAATTACTTGAGCAATAGCTTCTGCAATAATTTGCGCATTACTCACATCTAACCAGTAATGACCATCTGCTGAATGCTCATGTTTTTTACCATGATGGTGTCCCTTACAATCATGACGCTGATCCAGCAGCTTTATTTTCTCAATTTTGCTTAAATTTAATACCTTATCACTGGGCTTAACCTTTATATATTTAGCTAAGTTAGGCTCAAACTCCTCCCCTACGATAATCATTTTATCTGAATCGGTAATTCTTCTTAAGTCTCCTACTAATAAGGTATAATTATGAGGGTCTTGGTTTGGTCTAACCAAATAATCAACTTGCACATACTCCTTAGCAATATCTTGTACAATTCCTGCAATTGGCCTGATAGTGGTAATTATTTTAATTTTTGGTCCAACATAAGCTTGCGCGCTTGCCGAAGTGTTAAATATAGTTAATATAACAAACAATGATAAAATAAAATTTTTAAAAAAAATACTCATGACCGACAATCTCCTATTAAGTTTAAACGATGTTGGCCTCAAATTGAATAACAAGATTGTTTTAGAACATATTAATTTTGAATTAAAAAGCAATCAAATTATTACAATTATTGGCCCTAATGGCAGCGGCAAAACTAGTCTAATTAAACTAATCATTAGATTAATCAAGCCTAGTAGCGGACAAATTTATATTAAAAAAAATTTAAAAATTGGTTACGTACCACAAAAATTTATTGCCAACCCCATTATCCCTATAACTGCAGGAAATTTTCTGAAAATTCAATGTAAATTAAGCAAATCTACCCACTTATTTACTAAAATAATAGAAATTTTCCGAGTGACCCACCTACTTGACCACCAACTAAGCACTCTTTCAGGTGGTGAACTACAAAAAATTATGCTAGCTCGCAGCATGCTAGTAAGCCCAGATGTATTAATTCTGGATGAACCCACCCAAGGAGTGGATACTCCAGGACAGATCTATTTTTATAAATTAATGAATGAGCTTAAAGATCAATTTAACTTAAGTATTATCTTAGTTTCACATGATTTGCATTTTGTGATGAAGCAAACTAATTTAGTATTATGCTTAAACAAACATATTTGCTGCATGGGTACGCCGCTTGAAATCAGTAATAATGTTAATTATCAACATTTATTTGGCAGAGATGCCGCTAATGTTATGTCGCTTTACTCACATGAACATGATCATCAACATAATTTTGCTGACTAAAAAAATATAAATATAGCCAAAATTTACTAACCAAGCTATGCAACAAGGAGAAAAATACTAATTTTTATCCTAAGTTTCTGCTTGATACAGCCCTCCAATCCTTTTAAGGTTTTATTAACTTTTGTTACATTAGAGCAAAATTTAATAAACTTGAATCACAGGAGAACTCTATGGCTTATAAACATATGACTCAAAATGACTTTTTTAGTCCTAACAATAATTTAGGCTTTAACCTCTCTGGTAATCTGTATACCAAAGGAAATTGGGCAGTTAAAAATGAGCAAGAAATTAATCTTGATCATGCAAACACTGCAGCAGAAAAAGTTATTTCATTTAAAACTGATAAAGCAATTCATGTTGATAATAGCACTGTTACCGCTCAAGAAGCATTATTTTTTGATAGCCCTAACATGCATGCTCATCAATCTACTTTCAATGCCCCACATATATATTTTCTTAAAACTGCTCAGCAAGATGTAGAGGACAATGTTTATAATGGATTAGTTGAATTAGTTGAAGATTCGGCTCACATGAACGATATTTATAATTCTTATCTTTAAAAAAATAATCACCAAGAAGTTTAGACCTCTTGGTGATTTAAATACCTGTATGGCTTTAAGTATAGCTAAAATACATATAAGTAATTGATGATAATGCTTTTAGTTAAATCAAGCATTAAAAACAACAGGATTGGTGAAATATCCACCACCCCTAAATTCGGCAAAATACTACGCAATTTATTTAGCACCGGTTCATATAACTTATCAAGCGCATAACTTATTCTATTTACAATAATATTGTAACGGTTAACAATTTCAAAAGTAACCAGCAAATTAACGATAATATTTATAATTAAACCAAATTTATAGATACTAACTATACTAATTATAAAATCTAAAAATGGATTAATATTCATCTTACCTCTATTGTTTTTTGATTATCGTAGGATTTTTAAATGTAAACAATTTATTATCAACAGCAACATTAAATTTCATATTATGAAATGAAACTGAAGTTTGCTGATTATTTTGATCAGTAAATTCTAATTTTTTTAGCTCAAACGGCGCTTCAGTAAATACTAAGGTAATTTTCTTAAAACCCTGCTTGTTTTTACTTAATTTATTTTTAGTTACGATAAATTTCAATAATCCATATTTTTTAACATGCTCAGTTCGAATATTATCATCTTTAAAATCTATCACTTTAGCAGTTAAGAACGAACCCATAACCTCATCAACATTAGTATAAGTCGCCTCATTTAGCTCGTAATCATAATATATTAAAAATCCACCATTAATAATAATTAATACAGGGATAGGTGGATGATAATGCCATCTAAGCTTACCCGGCCTACTTAAAAAAAACTGGCCTTCATTACTGCTACCATCTGGTGCAATTTGAATAAAATCAGCAACTAAGGTTTTAATACTATTTAAGTAATTTACAACTTTGGTATATTCGCTGCATTGATTGCAGCCACCTTGCTTCCCAAGTTCAGTACTAATATCTTCTTGATTAACTTGCTCTACAAAATCATCAATAAATCTCTTGTTAGATTTTAATTCGGCGGTCAACTGCAGTCCAACGCTCGAATCCTCCCGTACTCCATATACACTGAGATGGTCCTCTGTTGTTCCATATACTTCTTCTTGAACTTGACTACCAAAATCGAGTTGTGAAAGAGGTTTAACCTTCTCTGCATTGACTGAAAAACTGATAAGCCCACAAGCCATTAATAAAATAAAGCATAATATTTTTTTATTCATTGTCGCTATTTAATAAAATTTCTCTTTTTCCAACGTGATTGGCAGCACTGATTATACCTTCTCTTTCCATTTGTTCAATGATATTTGCCGCCCTATTATAACCAATTTTTAAACATCTTTGAATGTAGCTAGTAGAAGCTTTTTTGTCTCTTAAAATAATTTGTACAGCTTGACTATATAAAGAATCACCACCTTCACCACCAAAATCTCCGAAATTGTCCTCAGTATTTTGTTCTTTAGTAATATCATCAATATAATTTGGTTCACCTTGTGTTTTAAGTAGGCTAACTACCTTTTCTACTTCTTGATCACTAACAAATGGACCATGAACACGAGTTATTTTACTTCCTCCCGCCATATATAACATATCACCCATTCCCAGTAACTGCTCTGCCCCTTGCTCTCCTAGAATGGTTCTACTATCAATTTTAGAAGTCACCTGAAAACTAATTCTAGTTGGAAAGTTAGCTTTAATCACCCCAGTAATAACATCCACCGAAGGACGTTGGGTTGCCATAACGATATGGATTCCAGCCGCGCGAGCCATTTGAGCTAAACGTTGAATTGAAGCTTCAATATCTTTACCTGCAACTAACATCAAATCAGCCATTTCATCTACAATTACAACAATATATGGTAAGGCATTATCATCTATTTCATATTTTTCATAGAGCGGTTTGCCAGTCTCCATATCAAAGCCAGTTTGCAGACTACGGGTAAGTTTTAGTCCTTGGCGTTTTGCATTAATTATTTTCTCATTAAATCCGTCTATATTTCTTACGCCAATACTAGACATAAGTTTATAACGATTTTCCATTTCTCTTACTACCCATTTTAAGGCTACTACAGCCTTACCGGGCTCTGTTACCACTGGTGATAGTAAATGTGGAATTCCATCATAAACTGATAATTCTAACATCTTGGGATCAATCATGATAAACCTACACTGCTCAGGAGTAAGTTTATATAGCAGCGATAAAATCATGGTGTTAATTGCCACTGATTTACCTGAACCGGTAGTACCTGCTACTAGCAAATGAGGCATACGTGCCAGGTCGGCAATTACCGCCTCCCCTCCAATATTTTTTCCTAGAGCAAGAGGTAGCTTGGATGTAGAGTTTTTAAAAGAGTCCTGTTCTAAAATTTCCCTAAGCAATACTACTTCACGTTCTTTATTAGGCAACTCAATTCCAATAAGATTTTTTCCTGGCACTACTGCAATCCTAGCAGAGAGAGCACTCATTGAGCGCGAAATATCATCTGCTAAACCAATAATACGCGAAGATTTAGTGCCAGCAGCAGGCTCGAGTTCATAAAGGGTAACCACCGGCCCTGGCTTAACATCGATCATATCTCCTTTAATACCAAAATCGTTTAATACTCCACTTAATCTTTCAAGCTGCTGATCAAGAAAAACTTTGCTAATAACTACTACTTTCTTACCTGCCTTAGCTAAAAGATCAATATCAGGTAAAATATAGCGTTTATTTAAAATTTCTTCCTCAATAGGTGATTTTATCTTGGTTTTAGTAAGTTTTGTTTTAACCTTATCAGTAAATTTGGCGAGTGTATGCTCCTCATCATTTTTAAAAATAATATCATCTTCCAATTGGTAATCATCATTAAAATCAGATAGCTCACTATTTTCATCATCAGCTAAAGCGGCATTTTTATTCCGTTTAAACTTAAAATTTAGTCTTGTAATAATTTGAATTAAGTTAATGATAAATTTAATAAATTTTAGAGGATTTAAACTAATTATAGCAAAAAATAATCCCACTCCTATTATCCACAAGGCAGGTAAAATAAATTTTTGATATTGATATATTATGGTTGCAAATTTTGATTTCACATACCAACCGACCCATCCCCCACCACTGATAATATCAAATTTTTCAATAATAGGAAGAAAGCTAAATGCTACGCAAACTATAGTTAAAGTGATCGGTAAAAGTAACAACCTAAATTTAATAAACTTAGGCTGAGTATTTTTTAACAAATGTAGACTATAAGTAACTATTACCAGAGGAATTAAAAACGAAGAGTAACCAAAAGGTTGTAATATTAAATCTGCTAAATGTGCACCTACCTTACCTAAAAAATTGTGATATTTATCGATAGTAGTTGCATGGCTAAACGAAGGATCTGCTGGGTCGTAAGTAATTATAGATGTAAAAAACATTAAGCCCACACTTAACAGGCTCATACTTAAAAGAATTTTTTTAAACTGTAATTTGCTTAACAGATTCATTCCTTCAAAACTTAACTTAGCTTTTATGACGATGAATTACGCGCCCTTTAGTTAAATCATATGGGGTCATCTCGATAGTGACTTTATCTCCTGCGAGAACTTTAATACGATTTTTGCGCATTTTACCTGAAGTATGGGCTATAATCTCATGGCCATTATCTAATTTAACCCTAAAGGTAGCATTAGGCAACAACTCAACAACTTGCCCTTCAAATTCTATAAGCTCTTCTTTAGCCATTTTTATTCCTTCTTTATTTAACAGATCTCTTAGAAAACCTACTTTCTGAAGACAATTTTATTATCCAATCCGGATTAAGCTTCGAAAAATACTATCTGGTATTCTCCGGTGCTCGCTTCCGATTTCTCTATCAACCCTGCTTCATTATTTGGTTTTGTAAAAGATCTAATATTTATTAATTATTGCTAAATATAGCAAAATTATATTATATGTCTTCTAAAATCATTTCTTTTTTACAAAATTCGCATTTAACTGAGATTTTACCATCTATCTTTAAACTATCGATCTCTTCTTGCGGCAATGATTTGATTACTTTCAATGCTCTTAAATGAGAACAACGGCATTTATTTCCTAAAGGCTTTTTGTCAAATACCATTACATCATGCTCATTATAAAGCTTTTTTAGCAAGCCCTTGCCATCTATATTTTCTTCTAACAGCTCTTCCTGAGTAATGGTATTGGTAAACATCTCTACCTCACGCCAGTCTTCATTAGTAGCTAAAATACTAGAATTTCCAGGTATATATTGCACCATTAAAGCACCACCTCGGTAATCTCCGTCATCAGAGATTGCTATTTTAATAATAGTAGGCAATTGCTCGGAATTACTAATATAATTCATAAATATTTCAGCAACTCCGCTTCCAGTGATTTCCGCAATACCTTGATATCTATCATAACCCTCACCTAAATCGATCGTAATGGTTATATTCCCCTGCCCTAATAAATCTTCAAAATTGGGGTTTTGCGCTTCTGCTAATTCTTGTGGATCAAAACTTACATATCCTCGTAAATCCAGCTTATCAGTTGCATCCACGACCAAGTGTTTAATGATTTTATTACTCACCATTTGGATAGTAATAATACCATCCTTTTTTAAATCGCTCCCAAACATACTCGCAATCATTAAAGCTTCAAATAAAATATTTGAAATAGCTTGAGGGTATCTATGCTTATCAATAATTTCTGATAAATTTTTACCGGCTTTAACAATCTTACCGCGAATATTACTTGAGCCAACCAAAAATGGTCTTAAATAATCTAATTCATCAACCATTAACTGACCTAATTCTACTAATATTAGCACCTAGCTTCTGTAACTTGGCCTCAATACGATCATAACCGCGATCAAGATGGTATACACGGTTTATCGCCGTCTCTTTAGGAGAAGAAAGTGCTGCGATAATCAGGCTCACTGAAGCTCTTAAGTCGGTCGACATTACCTCTGCACCATTTAAAGCATTTACCCCATTTATTACTGCCGTGTTACCAGAAATACCAATATCTGCGCCCATTCTAATTAACTCAGGTACATGCATAAACCGATTTTCGAATACCGTTTCAGTAATAATAGATTTACCTTTGGCGATGGTCATCATTGCCATAAATTGCGCTTGCGCATCCGTAGGGAACCCCGGAAAAGGATTAGTAGTAATTTCTAAAGGTCTTAAATGAGATTCAGATCTTTTAATAACTAGTTTACCTTGATCCTCAGCAATGGTTATTCCAGCCTCTACAAAAAATTCCTTTACTCCGTTAAATACTTCAGCAGTAATATGGTGCAAATGAATTTCACCATTAGTAATACCTGCAATTGCTGCAAAAGTAGCTGCTTCGATGCGATCAGGGATGATGGTATGTGCCGCAGAACGTAACTTATTAACACCCTCAATAATAATTTGCTCGGTTCCTTCGCCAGTAATCTTCGCGCCCATACTATTTAAGCATCTGGCTAAATCAATGATTTCTGGTTCACGGGCAGCATTATTAATAATAGTTTTGCCAGAAGCTAAGCTTGCTGCCATCATAATATTTTCAGTTGCACCCACGGAAGCTTTAGCAAAATTGATTTCCGCGCCACTTAAACCGTTTGGAGCATCGGCGTAAATATACCCTTCTTCAATTTTAATATTAGCTCCCATTAATTTTAAAGCTTCAAGATGCAAATCTACCGGACGCGTACCAATAGCACAACCACCAGGAAGGGAAACTACCGCCCTACCAAACCTAGCAAGCAATGGACCTAAAACAATAATTGAAGCACGCATTTTTCGCACCAACTCATAAGGTGCTGTAAAATCATTAATATTATCCCCTGAAATTACCAGTTTTTTAGACCAGGTTTCATATTCAGTAGTATAGCCATTAACTTGTATTTCTACACCGAGTTGCAGTAGTAAGCGATTCATTGAAACTATGTCTGCCAAAAACGGAATATTATCAATAGTAAGTTCACCAGAACAAAGGATACTGGCAGTCATAATAGGCAAAGCTGCATTCTTAGCCCCACTTATTACCACTTCACCATAAAGAGGTTTACCACCTGTTATAACAAATTTATCCATTTACAACCTTAGGTAAGGTAACGCCAGTTTGCCCCATATATTTACCCGCGCGATCTGCATATGAAACTTCGCATATTTCAGAACCTTTTAAGAATAAGAACTGGCACACACCTTCATTAGCATAAATTTTGGCAGGAAGTGGTGTAGTATTAGAAAATTCTAATGTAACATGCCCTTCCCATTCCGGCTCAAGCGGGGTTACATTAACAATGATGCCACAACGAGCATAAGTAGATTTACCTACGCATATAACTAACACATCACGTGGGATACGAAAATATTCCACTGTACGAGCCAATACAAAACTATTGGGAGGAATAATACACGCTTCACTTTCGCGCTTCACAAAACTTGAGTTGCTAAAATTTTTAGGATCAACCACATCATTATCTACGTTAGTGAAAATTTTAAATTCTGGCGCAACTCTGGCATCATAACCGTATGAAGAAAGTCCGTAAGAAATAATTCCCTTATTTTTATTATCAAGTTTTTGCTGGGTATCAACAAACGGCTCTATCATTCCTTGTTCTAAAGCCATTTGTCTGATCCAACTATCAGCCATTATTGCCATGTTTATTTCCTAAAGTTAATTTACAAACAAAATAAACTAAGATAGTTGAAAATCAAGGATTTTTTCCTGCAGTAAAGAAGTGATTCTTTATAAAAGCTTGTAACTTCAAGCTTAATCGTAACTTAAAATTTTTGGTTAAAATTATCTTTGTTTAACCTATATAACCTCCAAAATTTTTATAAGATTTCTTTAATATGCTTGAATAAAAGGAACGTATGTATGACTATTGCAAATCTGGCTAAACAGTATAACGCTTTTCAACATAAAGTTGGAAAATCTTTAGATGATAGTTTCAAACAAGAAATACCTATCCTTTTTGCAGAAAATTTCAAAAAACTCGTTAATGGTGTTGAGTTAGTAAGCGATAGATCAGCTATTAGCAAGCAACTTGCAGATGTAAAGTTAATAGCCGGATGCTGGGTTGTGGAACTCAAAGAGCATCTTCCTTGCATTGATAATATCCATTGCACTTTGCGATATTATTTAATTACCAAAAACCTAGGAAGCTTTGATGTCATTGCTATATTAAAATCTCATGATGGCAATTTACTGGATGAAGTGAATGAAATATATTATCAAATGGACATGGATGTGGATAATATCGAACACCACACTTCTAATTAAAATTTTTAGGTTATAGCTGATGTCCACAAAATTGTACCAATGAGATTTTGAGGATAATTTTTAAAATTTTTAGCAAATGTTAAAAAGTATTTTGATATCTGTAAATACACAATAGTTTAAAATAGCTTTAAGCAACAACCCTTTACTATAACTCAGATAATTTATTGCACTGCAGCCCTTAGTTAAATAAAAATAAAGTTAATTGGCAGGTAGCCACCTTGAAATGAGAATTTATACTTAGGAAAATTATAAAGATGGTGACCCCTACGGGACTCGAACCCGTGTTACCACCGTGAAAGGGTGGTGTCCTAACCGCTAGACGAAGGGGCCATAAATTTGGATAGGTTCTTTTTAAGTTAATTTAAATAATAAAGCAAGTAAATTTTGAAGCTACGTTAAAATATTTTCATCTTGATTTTTAATTAGAGCTATTACCCAATATATTTTGGGTTTAAGTTTAGGAGGGATATAAGGTTATACCCTCAGGATTCGAATAAGATATTTAGCCTAACCAGTTGGCTTATTATGTAGATTTCATGGTAAGCAAAAGCTATTATTTTCTTAAAAAGTCTATTGATAACGCAAAAATTCATCCTCCAAATTTTATTAGATCCTTTGCTCAACCAGGAAGATGCACAAAATCTTTAAAAAAAGATAAATAAGGCGGAGAATTTTCCAAGCAACTAACCCACCTAGAGCTTAAATTCGGCACTGTAATCACCCAAATTGCACTAGAATAAATTGAACAAACTTTACTAACTACAATCTATACTTCTCAAATGGTTTTTAAGCATTTTATTAAACTTACTCAAGTCTATTAAAAATTTCCCCTCTATTTATGGGTTATACAAAGGACTTATCAATTATACCTTGAGTAACTTTACTATATCTTATTGGCAGTACAAAAGTAAAGACCGAGCCTTTATCCTGATTATTATCAGCCCATATTCTACCTTGGTGTAGTTCAATTACTTTTTTACATAAAGCAAGACCTATACCCCTGCCGCCAGCCATATTGCGAGTTTTTGACCCGATAGTAAAAGGCTCAAAAATTTCAATTAACTCTTCTTTAGGTATCCCCAGACCTTGATCAGCAATGCTAAATTCTATCTGGGAATTGCTTGCTGTTTTTTTAAGGGTAATAATGATAGTGCCTTCATTACTATATTGGATTGCATTATTGATTAAATTATCGAACACCTGCTGAATATAATATGGATCACATTCTGCTGTAATATCAGGCTCTACATCTATTACCAATTCAAACTGTTCACTCTTTTGATTAATTTGACACCCTTCCCTAATACGCTCATCTACTAAATTGCTTAAATTAGTTTCTCTAATATCCAATTTGGTTTGTAAACTACTTAAGTTAGATAAATCTAAAATATTGTTCATAAGTGTTATAAGGCGATCAGAGCTATCAGCGATAGTTTTTGCAAGATGATAACGTTTTTCATCATTTAATTTATAATAATTATCATATAAAACTTCTCCTAAGCTAGTGATACCAGTTATAGGTGTTCTCACCTCATGGTTGAGATTATTTAAAAACTCATTTTTAAGCTCTAAAGATTTAATCAACTCTTCTTTATATTGGCGCAATTGCCCATCTAAGTGGCTACTACGCAAGATTTCAAGCGCTTGCTGGTCTTGCTTAGGTTTAAAGAATACTACTACCATAGCGCTAATCATCAGTAATATATAGCTTATCCTTAATTTTAAATCATAGGCATCAATATTGGTATCTATATCTCCCAAATAAAGTTGGTGATAAATTGCAGCAGAACTAGCCCCTATAATGATCATCGGTAAAGCTATTTGCCATTTAATAAGCAAGCTAATCATAACTAAATTAAGAACATAAATTATTAAGTTGGTTTCAGCAAAATGGCTAATTATAACTAAAAAACTACTGGCAAAAGCAAGTGTTATAAACACTGCGATATGCCAGACAAAACCTAAATATTTAACTCTAATACTTTCTGACCATAAGGCATTACAAATCAAACCAGTACCTATAAACAAAGTGCCCGCTTCAATAAGATTGATAGTATTCGCATAAAATTGATAAGTAGCTTTATCTAACAGAAAAATGCTAAGCATGATTGAAATAATACTAAAAACACCATAAGCGGTATAGGTCATACTTTCTTTTGGAGAATTAACTGCACAATATCTAACAAAATTAGGATGGAGAAGATTATTAAACATATTACTTAAAAATTTTTGCCTCATTTGCTTTTGATATTTGCGTTGAAACTCCATTTCCTTAAGTAATGCTACATTTTTAGTACCAATCCAGCCTCCTGGCTCACCTAAGCCATAATGAGCTGCAAGCAAAAATATTATGTTAGCAAGCATGGCCGGCACCAAACTATCAACCCCTAAGCTAGGTTGGATAAATGTCCGCCAAATCACTACGGTAACAAATCCTGCAAACATACCGGTCAGCACGGCACGGGCAGAAGTTCTAAAACCTAAAATGGCAAATAACAGCGGGATAGTTACAATAGGCTTATAGAAGTTAGCTTGCAATAACAGCAACTTAAGCAAATTGGTTGCTGATAATGCTAGAAAAATTGCTCCTATACCAATGGCTATAGCTAAGAAACGAGTAAGTAACAATTCATTGTTAATTTTTATACCAATTGACTTACAAAAGTCATTCACAAAAATGACTGAACCAGTATTAATCCACGAATCAGCAGTGGACATAATCATTGCCATAATGCCAACTATAGCAAATCCTTTAAGGCCAGAGAAGGTATAATTATCAATGATATACATGGCAACATTATTAGGATCTAAATTAGGATTGTAAGATAAAATTACTATGCCGCAAAAACATACAAATACACGAATAAATAAGACTATAATTGCAGCTGCTGTAAATGATGTACGAATTTGCTTAACATTTTTTGCCATCAAACTCCTTTGAAAAATAGTAGAACTAGAACCTGGTATTGCAAAATATATAAACAAACAGAAATATTCCCAGAATTTTACATTATGAATATCAAAAACTTTGCTAACATTAAAGTTAGGATTAGTCTGCAATGTATTGATAATTAGCTCCTTACTACCAAAAGCCTGCCAAAGAAAAATAGCAAACATCGGGATAAATACTCCAAATGCTATAAATTGTACTGCATCAGTAAAAGTAACCGCCTTAATTCCACCAAAAGCAGAATATACAATCACTACAAAGCTACTAATAAACACTGCATACATACTTTCAATACCAAAAAAATGGCTAAAAATAGTTGAAAACACTTTAATTTGTAAGGCGGTCATGCCCACTGCTTGCGCTAAGGCGGCAATAGAAGTAATTAATCTAACTTTATTACCATTTAAATCACCCATGACCTCGGCAACCGATAATTTACCAAAAAACTCTTTCATTCTTGGACCTAATACCCATCCTTCTATTAAAAGATACAAGACGTTTCCTAATAGAGCCGATAAATACCATAAACCATTTTGATAAGTTTCAGAAATACCAACAGCAAAAGTACTACCACTGATCCAGGTGGCAACAATAGTAGCAGTAAGAGCGGGAGTTGAAAAATTACGGTTAGCTATGGCATATTCTTTAATATTTTTAATACCCCTACCGGTATAAAGACCAACAAATAAATTTATAGCTAAAAAAGCTAAGATAATAACAATATCAATATTAAAATTCATATTTAACCTTAGTATAAGCACTATTAGTGCTAGATTTATTAAGTTGAAGTTTTTTCAATAATAGTTTTTTTTTAGTATGAGTCCAGCCCCCTGATTCACCTAACAGATAATGAGAGATAACTAAAAATATCAGATTAACAAGCATGCCAGGAACCAGGCTATCTATTGTTATAATAGGTTGGATAAACGCTTTCCAAATGATCACAGTTAAAAAGCCTGCGGCCATGCCAATTAACACACATCTGGTAGAAGTTCTAAAACCTAAAATGGCAAGTAAAAGCGGAATGGTTACAATTGGTTTATAAAAATTAGCTTGCAATAACAGCAACTCAAGCAAATTAGTTGCAGAAAGCGCCAATATAACCGCAAAAGTTCCAATAAAGGCCGCAAAAACCCTTATAAATAACAATTCATTTTTAATTTTTATATTTAATGATTTACAAAAATCATTCACAAAAATTACTGATCCAGTGTTAATCCAAGAATCAGCTGTGGACATGATCATTGCCATAATCCCTGCAATGGCCAACCAGCCTTTAAGGCCAATAGTGCTGTAAAGATCTAACACATATATTGCTATATTATTAGGATCTAAATTAAGGTTATGAGATAATACTATAAAACCAATAAAGCAGATAAATATATGAATGAATAATACTATGATAGCGGCCCTAGTAAAAGCCTGCGAGATTTGCGTAAGGTTTTTTGCCATCAATATTCGCTGAAAAATGGTAGAGCTTGAACTGGGTATTGCACAGTATATAAATAGAGTTAGATATTCCCAAAATTTAAGCTGATGAAAATTAAATATTTTGCCTAAATCAAAATTAGGATTAGTCTGCCAGGTACTGATAATTAATTCTTTATCGCCTAAAAACTGCCAAACAAACAACGTAAATAAGGGGATAAATATTATGAAAATAATAAATTGCAGTACATCAGTAAATGTAATCGCCCTTATTCCGCCAAAAGCAGCATAAGCAATTACTACAAAGCTACTAACAATAACGGCATAGACACTACCCACCCCTAAAAAATGGCTAAAAATAGTTGAAAATACTTTAATTTGCAAAGCGGTCATGCCCACTGCCTGCGCTATTGCAGTAATAGCGGTGATGAGCCTTATATTTTTACCATATAAATCACCCATTACTTCTGCAACTGATAATTTGCCTAAAAATTCTTTCATTCTTGGAGCAAATACTAGCCCAATAATGAGAAGATATAAAATAAGCCCTAAAGAAGAAGTCACATACCACAAACCATTTTTATACACTTCTGAAACCGCAATAGCAAAATAACTACCGCTAATCCAGGTGGCAACAATGGCGGCGGTTAAAGTTCCGGTAGTAAAATCCCTGTTACCAATGGCATATTCTTTAAGAGTAGCAACACTGCGCCCAGCATATAGGCCAACCAATAAATTTATAAGTAGAAAAACTATTATTATCAGCCCATCTACATTAAAAAATTTAATTGATTCCATATGTCTAAAAATATAATTAACAATATATTATTAATTATATTTTTATTGAAATTTTGTAAATAGAGAATGAGTATTTTTATTAATTACGTGAAATATTATAATATTTCATCTAAGCAGTTTCTAAAGCCTGATTAGTTTCAGCTATGTTTTCTTCAGTTTTTTTAGCCACAACATCATCTTGATTAGTAGGCTGGTTTTCATTGCTATTTCGTGCAGATTCTTGAGTTTTAGGTTTGTTATAAGATTTACGGTTTACGTCATTAAGGATGCGCGTATAATGATCAGCATGCTGAAAACAATTTTCTGCTGCCACTCTATCTCCTTGGGCAATCATGTCTCTAGCCAGATCTAAGTAATTCTGCCTAGCAGATTTAGCTTTTTCATAATATTTTTGCCCCATATATGCATTATTATCATCATGCTCATGATAACTTTTTGAATAACTTTTATGTCTTTTTTTCATACAATCCCTTTGGTTTTTGAAAAAGCAATTACACGCGTAACATCATTTAGATCACTATATGAATTTTCATGTTTAAAATCGGAATTTTGTTCGATTATAGTAATCACATCTTGTTCTTGATTAATACCTATCTCACAAACAAAATAAGCACCTAAATTTGTAATATAGTTTAAATTGTTAGCGATTAAACAATAACAGTCAAGCCCATTTTCACCACCATCTAATGCTAGCATCGGATCAAATTCTTTTACTTCCTTTTGTAAATCGGCAATAACATCGCTTTTAATATAAGGTGGATTGCTAACCACCAAATCAAATTTTTCAGTAATATTTTCTAACCAGTTATTAATTTTAAACTTAGCCCTATCTTCTAGTTTTAAATTTTTAGCATTAAGCTTAGCAACGTTTAATGCTTGCTCACTAAGATCAATTCCTACTCCTGTAGCATGAGGAAATTCATGCAGCAACGATAATAAAATGCATCCTGATCCCACCCCTAAATCTAAAATACTAAGGCTTTCGTTGGTTTTGTTTTTCAGCAGCTTGCACACATTTTCAATTAAACACTCGGTATCCGGACGAGGATCCAACACATGTTCATTAACTATAAATTCATCTTGCCAGAAAAATTTCTTGCCCGTTATCTTAGAAATTGGTTTACCGTTTAACCGTTGCTCTATTAAATCAGCAAGCTTGTTGGCTTGTAGCTCACTTAGGCTGGTTTTATGATTTTTAATAAGCTCTTCAATTGAGAACGAACTTACTTCCATCAGCAATAGTCTTGCATCTAAATTAGGAGAAGCTATTGCGGCGTTTTTAAGAAGATTAGTTGTAAATTTCAACAAATAATCAATATCATATTGCTTCGGATAGTTTGATTGCTTCATCTTCTGTTCTTAATGCTTCTATTAATTCGTCTAGTTCGCCTTGCTCTAAAATTTCTTGAATTTTATGTAAAGTAAGGTTGATACGATGATCGGTAATTCTCCCTTGGGGGAAATTATAAGTTCTAATTCGTTCAGAACGGTCTCCTGATCCTACTTGGCCTTTTCTTTGAGCGGCACGCTCTTTATCTTTTTGCTCACGCTCATGCTCATATAGCCTGGCCATCAACACCTTCATCGCTTTAGCACGATTCTTATGCTGAGACTTTTCATCTTGCATAGCTACGGTAATACCGGTAGGAATATGTACAATTCTAACCGCACTTTCGGTGGTGTTCACGTGCTGACCACCAGCACCACTTGCGCGATAAACGTCGATACGCAGATCTTTTTCTTCGATCTTAATATCCACCTCTTCTACTGCCGGCAATACTGCTACGGTGGCTGCTGAAGTATGGATACGCCCACTAGATTCAGTTTCAGGCACTCTTTGCACCCGATGCACACCAGATTCAAATTTAAGACGAGCAAATACCCCACTGCCTGCAATAGAAGCTGAAGCCTCTTTAAGTCCACCCATACCAGTATCAGAAATTTCTAAAACCTCAAATCTCCATCCTCTGATATCCGCATAACGTTGATACATTCTAAAAAGATTTGCTGCAAATAATGCTGCTTCTTCACCACCAGTTCCTGCTCTTACCTCAAGAATAGCATTCTTCTCATCATCTTCATCTTTAGGAAGTAGAGAGAGTTTTACCTTTTTTTCTAACGATGGAAACATTCCTTCAAGCTCTAACAATTCATCTAAAGTAAATTGCTTCATCTCTCTATCAAGTGAAGGATCTTTAAGCATTGCCTTTAAATCATCAATCTCTTTTTTAGCTTTGTCATATTCATTAATAACCTCAACCATTTGGGATAAATCTGAATATTCTTTAGAGAGCTTGTTAAAATCTTGGCCTGCTATTTCACCACTGGCTAATCTTTCTCCAATAACATGATGTTTTTCAATTATTTTTCCTAAGCTTGCTTCAAAACTCAAGGTTTTCTCCTAATTTCTAAAATTTGCCAGATAATCTATCAATTGGCTTATATTTACTACTTCCTCTGTAGAAGCTAATAAATTTTTGACTTTCACTTGATTTTTTTCAAGTTCATCTTTGCCAAAAATAATGGCCGCAACTGCATTTATTTTGTTAGCAAATTGTAATTTTTTCGCAATATCTTTTTTGTTATAAGGTACTTCGATATAAAAATCTTGCTCTCTTAATACTTTGGCAAGCTTAATTTCAAGTTGCTTGGCCTCATCCCCAATTGCTGCAATTACAATCGGTTTTTTTGATTTTATATTAATATTACTGCTAAACAACTCTAATAATCTTTCAATTCCTGCTGCAAAGCCAATCGCCGGTACATCATCACCGCCCATCATTTGGTATAAACCATTATATCTTCCACCTGCAAGAATTGTACCCTGCGCACCAAGTTGCGTAGTAGTAAATTCAAAAATAGTGTGGTCGTAATAATCTAACCCTCGCACCAATTTATCATTCACCTTATAGCCGATTTCTAAATTATCTAAAAGAGCTAGCACTCGTGCAAAATACCCTTGAGATTCTTGATCTAGAGAATCAGCAAGAATTGGGGCATTCACTATAATTTTTCTATCACCTTCATCTTTTGAATCTAAAATTCTTAGTGGATTTTGTATCAACCTCTTTTGACTATCCTCTGAAAGATCGTTTGTGAAATCCTTTAAATATTCTACTAAAGTTTTACGATAACTTGCTCTTGAAATACTATTGCCCAATGAGTTGATTTCTAACGTGACATGTTCAAGATTATTTTTTGAAAGCTTGAGCAATATATCATAAGCACAGGAAATAAGCTCTGCATCCACGAAAGCATCATTAATGCCTAAAAATTCCACATTTAATTGATGAAATTGCCTAAATCTACCACGTTGGGGCCGTTCATATCTAAAAACTGGTCCATAACTAAAAAGCTTAAGTGGCAAATGTTGTTTAAATCCATTAGCGAAAAATGCTCGTACCAAGCCTGCAGTAAATTCAGGCCTCAAGGTAAGTAGCTCTCCGCCCTTATCATTAAGAGTATACATCTCCTTGCCTACCACATCGGAAGTTTCACCAAGGCTTTTAGTAAACACCTCAGCAAATTCAAAAATAGGCGTAGCTAAATCTTTACATCCGTAATTTAAGGCAACATTACGCGCTTGAGTTACTAATTCTAAAAATTGTTCAAATTCTTGAGCAAACCAATCTTTAGTGCCCCTAACTGCCTGCAATTTTTTAGTCATTATAAATACTATTCGGTTAAATTATTTAATTTGCTATTTTTATAGCCATATGCGAAGTAAAAAATAATCCCTAGTACCAGCCAAACTAAACAAACATCCCAGGTTGTAACTAATAAATCACTTAATAAATACATACATATTATAAACGATAATGGTGCAACAATCCACACTAAAGGACATTTAAAAGAACGTTGAAATGTTGGTATTTTAATCCTGAATATTAGCACCCCTATTGCTACTGTTAAAAATGATACTAAAATTCCAATACTAGCTAGCTTGCTTATAAACTCTAACGGCACCAATCCCGCTACTAATGCAATTATTATTCCAACAAAAACAGTACTAATATAGGGTGTATGATATCTTTTATGAACTACAGATAATTTATTAGGAATAAGTCCATCCCGCGCAATAGCAAACAACACTCTTGATTGGCCGAATATTTGTACAATTAAAGAAGTTGTAATCCCAGCAACAGCACCAACTGCTATAATAATTGCACCATATTTATTACCAATAGCCCGCAATGCATAAGCCATAGGCTCAGCATTATCTAAAGTATAATACGGCACAATTAAAGTTAAGGAAGCTGAAACGCTCATATATATTAAAATACAAATTAGCAATGATACTATAATCGCTATAGGTAAATCTCTTTTAGGGTTAATACTTTCTTCCGTTGCGCTAGCTAAAGCATCAAACCCTACATAAGCTAAAATTACCGTAGCAGTGCCAGTTACCAAACCCTTTGCTCCAAAAGGCATGAAATTTTCCCAATATTCAAAATTTAAATTAGGAAATGCAAACACTACAAACAATATCAGCGCCAAAGTCTTAATTACCACTAATATGATATTTATAATAGAGCTTTCCTTGGTTCCTTTAATCAAAAGCATTGTCAGCACAAGGGTAATTAATACTGGAGGTAAATTAATAATCCCGCCTTCCCATGGAGTAGTAAGAAAATCTTTAGGAATAAAAATTCCATATCCTGATTCAAGTATACCGTTAATATAGCCACCCCACCCTATGGCGATAAGGCTTGAACCGGTGGTATATTCCATCATCATGAACCAAAAAACTATCCAAGCAACAATTTCTCCCATTGAGGCATAAGCATAGCTATAAGAACTCCCAGAAGTTGGTATAATTGCTGCAAGCTCCAAGTATAACAATCCGGTTAGAATACACACAATCCCTGCAAGCAAATAAGAGAGCACTATTGCAGGACCGGCAAATTTTGCGGCAGCAATACCGGTCAGCACAAAGGCGCCCACCCCAATAATGGCGCCGATACTTAGCATGGTCAAATCAGTAACAGTAAGGGTTTTTTTAAGGTTATTTTCAACAAATTCGGCTTTAATGGTAGTAAGATCAATTTTTCTTAACAAACTCATATTAGTCGCCACCCGTTTCAAAAATGCTCACTTTATTTAACTCACTATGTTTAATTCCATAAACAAAGTAAAATACTAAAGCAACCACCAAACAAAGGATAAAAGCAATACCCACTTCATAGATTAACTTTTGAATAAGATATATGCATGCAATAATTGAAATAGGCGCTATTACAAAAATATAAGGACACTTAAACGGGCGCTTGACTTCCGGATGCTTAATTCTCATCTTCATAGCAGCAAGTGCTACAAATACAAAAGAGCACAGTACCGAAAGACTGGTTATATTATTAATTGTTGCAAGTGGGAAAAAGCCAACAATCAACGCTATTAATGATCCAACGAGCAAAATACCAAATACAGGAGTGGAAAACTTGCTATGAAGCCGGGCAAGTATCTTAGGCAACAAACCATCACGCGCAATAGAATATAATACTCTTGAGGTTGCATAGATTTGCACAATTAATACAGTAGTCATCCCTGTAACAGCTCCTACTGCTACTAGCAATGAACCAATATTACTGCCGGTTTTACGCAATGCATATGCCATGGGTTCTGCATTATTTAATTCAAAATATGGTACTATTCCAGTTAAAATACCAGAAACAACCACGTAAATAATACCACTAATGACTAATGAACCGATAATACCAATAGGTAAATCACGGTTAGGATTTTTACACTCCTCAGCTGCTGTGGCTACCGCATCAAAACCAGTGTAAGCTAAAAATAGCGAGGCCGCACCTACTACCACTCCATCAAATCCAAAAGGCATAAAATTGGCCCAATTATCCAAATTAAATGAAGGAAGAGCTACCACTATGAAAAATCCAATTGCCGCCATTTTCACAACTACCAAAATAGTGTTTACCAATGCGGACTCTTTGGTCCCTCTAATAAGCAACAAAGAAATTATTAAAGTAATTATAATCGCTGGCAGATTGATCATCCCACCCTGCTCAGGTATAGCAGTAATAGCCAGTGGAATATTCACCCCCGCTGCTTGTAAAATACCTATAACATAACCAGACCATCCTACAGCAACTGCAGCCGCACCAAATATTAACATCATGCACACTAAGCAACCGACAATCCATGCAAAAACTTCACCAAGTGTAACATAACAATAAGAATACGCACCTCCAGAAGTGGGAATCATCGCTGCAAGCTCAGAATAAGCCAAAGCTGTAACTATACATACTAAACACGCAATTAAAAATGAAACTGTAATTGCCGGACCTGAATATTTTGCTGCAATGGCTCCGATAATTACAAAAACCCCCACTCCAATAATTGCGCCGATACCCATCATAATTAAATCAAAGGCTGAAAGAGTTTTTTTAAGCTCACTTTTTTCAACTGATTTTATAACTGCTTCTAAATTTTTAATGCGAAAAATATTCATTTTTTATTCCCTAAATGGAAAATTGATATGGATTTATGATGCCAAAATGATGCCAAAAATCTAAGATGGTAGTTATAAAATATTTATAAGGTTTAAGCAACTCTAAAAATCTGGTTAATGATTAACAATCTAAACTTATAAATATTTTACGCTCTCACCTTTTTTGTTTAAACAGCTACTGTATTTTGATTTATACTCTGCTTTTTCTGATTAGATTTAACTTGTTGAGCAAAGCTATGGTTAGATGGAGTAAATTGCAAGGTCGTTTTAACCTCACCCTGCTTGGCAGCGTTATTGCCAATCTTGTCTTTTTCTTTTCCAACCTCTGTAGCAAATTGCTCCAACACTACGCCCTTACCTTCTAAAGAATGAGCAAATCTAGTTAATACTGAAGGAACTTCAGGATTACCTTGCTCCCATATTCCTGAGGCCTTAAGTGCTGCAATTCGCCTGTTGGCTTCTTGGTTATGGGCGGTTATCACTAAACTTAATTTGTAGGCAATAATAAAAATACTTGTATAAGCTTCTTGCCAATCATCTAATTGTTTTTGAAATACAGGATCTTTCATTATTACTGATTTTTCAAGCAAAGCAGTCAATCTTTTAATTTCAGCAAATAAATTTCTTCCCACGCCACACAAGAAGATAATATTTTGGCAAGCTTTAAGCTCTTCCTCATTAATCCCCACATGGCTTTTATACTTATCACACATATCTTGCATTAAATGGAGATTAGGTAAGTTAATACAATCTTTTAGTAATTCAAAATAAATACTAATCTTCTTGAAATTCAGCTTTGCTGTAGCGCTATGATCATGATCCACAATGAATTTTAGAATTTTTAAATAGTCTTCAAATTGCTGAGATTTTCGCTCTCCCAAAATCTTTTTAAACCTTACTAACTGAGGTGGAGATAATTTTACAAGTTGCTGTTGCATCTCAAGTGATGGAAGCGTTAATTTCATAAAACTTTCATCAAGCAATGCAAATGGATTTACATCTAACCCAGCATTAACAGCTTGATATGAATCAACGTTATTGATCCAAAAATCAATTACCCTTTCAAATCCAGTTATTTTCTCTTTAGCATCTCCCTGGCGAGGCGAGGATAAAACCAACAATTTTTGCGGTGTCTCAGCCAGCTTACTTTTTTTGTCTTTTTTCTGGCAGCCCTTAGATGAAGTCTTAGAACCTTTAGCTAAAGCTCTTTTTTCTTCACTTACTAATTGTGCAAATAGCTGCTCTCTGGTTCTTCCTAACTCTATGATTATGGCTTCAATTTTATTTTTAACTGTCATGCTCAGTTGCTGGTAAGTGAGTTTGGTATGAGAGTCTGTATGGTCTAATAAGGTATTAAAAGATTTATGCCATTGCAACATCTTATTTAAACTTTTTAAAAAATGCGGATATCTTGCTAAGGCCTCTGCATGGATGAAAAGCACTCTTGAAAAACAATAAAACTCTTCAAAATTAAAATATATCAAATAAAGTATATCATCGTACGACTGCCTTTTAGTCATACCAATATTGAAATCATTTATTTTAATAAATGACTCACTAACCTGTTTAATCGCAACTACAAGATTATCATAACTATGCTGGCTACTAAGGTCAGGCAATGATCCTTGTAAAATTTGTATAATAGCCTGATCTACTTCAACATGTGTCTGCTCATAAACAATATCTACTCTTCCATTTTGGATAAAATATGGGTTAATACAGTAAGTAATTTTTTTACTTACTTGACCTAAATAATAAGACTCTTCTTTGCTCGCTAAATATATTAATCGTGCAAATGTTGCATGCGCATAATTACTATATATTGGATGATTCTCTAAGTTTTGATAAAACTCCTTAACATATTGATAGACAATGTATGCTTGGGCTCCGTGTCCCCGGGCTGCTTGTAAGTTAGTTAAAGACACCGCTTGGCGAAGTAATATCAAATAAAGCAATCCTTCAAGATTTTGTTGATTAATATTTGGTAAAGCAACATCTTGATTAGAAGATATGGACATTTTCATTTCATCAAAAAAGCTTTTAATCCCTTTACAGAAAACTATAGTATAGCAACCAGATTGAACCTCTGCATACACTCCGAACGGCCTAATATGAATATCTTCAATTATCGCTTGAAGATATTGTGCAGCTTCTTTTAACGATCCATTGATACATTGGTTGCTAGCATACATTGACACAATATTTTTTAAATGTATCATCACAATATCTTGCCAATTACTTTCCACTGGCACATAATCAAACAATATTTGCATATTATTGACCAGCTTAGCGTAGGTTGTCTTTAGTTGCCATTGGATAAAATTCTTTGCTTTATTCTCAGAATATTTTTCATCAATTTTTTGCCAAACCAGATATAAAGGCAATAAATTCGCATAAAAATATACTTGCTGCTTAATAATAAAACTTTTATCAGCCTCTATATTAGCTAGATAATCTCCTATATCTTGTTGTATTTGTAACAATAAAGAAACATATCCTATTAAAGATTTCTTCTGTACAGCCTGCGGGATAATAATCTTACATTTAGTAGCAGGACTTAAAAGATGTAACATATCTGCTTGGGTAGGAATATAGCAGCTATCTTTCTCCTTCGATATAAAATCCTCAATATTATATTGATTCCAAACTTGATATTTTAAAGTTTGATTGATTATACGTAATAAAAGTAACACCTCTTCAAGGGAACAAGCCTCTAAGGTTTGAGACAAAATAGGGGTTATTATTCGTTCATAATCACTTTGATTTAGAATTGTAACTAGCAAATTATCAATTAGATATTGAGTTGAAAATATTTCGGACTGTCTTAATCCTTTTTTATCATTTAAATAAAACATTGCTTTCTGGCTAATATTCGGGAATGCAAAAGCATCTATTTGGCTCTTTCGTATCCTTTCTAGTACAGCAATTTGGTAGTTCATATCTTTTTTAGCCATCTCGCTAAAAGGCTCCCTAAGGTAACAAAAAGTAAAAAATGTATTTAATTGCGTTTGATCAGATATCAACTCCTCATTTTGTGCAAAAATTTTGGGATGATTAAATTGATGATGAATATTGGTTACAGAAATGACTAAATAAGAATATATATCCAACACTTCACTAAGTATATTGAATAACCGGTTGTTTCCACCATCTTCAAAAAGCTCCTCATAGGTTAATTCAACATTAACATCAGGTACCTTATCTTGCTTATGAACTAATGATATTACTCTCATACAAAGTAATATCATTAAATTCATCGTTTCAAAACTTTCCCTATCTGTATGCTGATACTCTATGCTAACCATCAGTTCTTCCAGTTGCCTTTTAGTAAGCCTAGCAATATCTAAAATAAGTTCTTTATTATTTACAATCTCATATTCAGTATAATGATTCAGATTTGCATATATTAATGCAAACAAGGGAACGGTTTTAAATCTAATTGGTGGTATAATATCATTTATACTCACCTGAGATTCATCTACCCATATTGGAAAATGCTTGTAAATTTCTCTAATAAGCAACAATTGCTCCCGTAAAGATAATTTATTATCTCCAGTATGTTTTAATAGAAGACTAATGATAGCAAAATTTATTGCTATTCGTCCCACTAAAAGGGATATTTGATATGTACTTTTATCGCTTGTTAATTGCTTACTATAAATCTCTAACACATCTTTTAGGTGTGGAACCCCATTACCATCATAATTAGCAAAAATACTCTCAATTTCTACGAAATTAAATTCTGTCATAGGTATGTTGGTATAAGCTTTTAAAATAACCCATACTTTGTTGAACAAGGGCTCATCTAATAATTTTATTTGTTTAATAACATACAAAAATACCAAAACATCACTAATAACATATTCTTTACTTACTATCTCCTTAACAACTAAATGCTGATTATTTACAAGCTCTTTCATCCAACGTAGCATTTCTTCATTAGGCCGTAGAACAGCATAAGATTTCTCTGCTACTTTATAGTCACCATTATCCGCTTGGCATGCTGCAGCCACTTCCTTTGGTTCATTAGAATGGTTAGCAATAATGTCGGTCTCTTGGAAAATAGGTTTGGTTACTTCACGAATAGTTGTCATAATTTTTATAATTTCAATTAAAAGTGTTAAAAAATGCCCATTTAATATTCAATTAACTCACTTTTGTAAATAACGATTATGTATTCCACCAAGGTGAAACTTTAACAAAAAATTATGCTTGCCTTTTTTTTAAAACTATTTTATAACCTCAACCACACGCGGGTATAGCTCAGGGGTAGAGCGCAACCTTGCCAAGGTTGAAGTCGTGAGTTCGAATCTCATTACCCGCTCCATTATTTATCTTTTATTATTCTACCTATTATTAAATATTGAATTTTGATTACTTATCTAGTATTAGTTAAGAGCATAATTCTTTTACAACATCATTATGAATAAAGTTACTCTCCTTATTTTCATGTTTATAACCATAGCAATTGTAATTGCTGGAGTGCTACTCATGGCACGGGGTGGAAAACTAAATAAAAAATTTTCGAATAAATTAATGGTAGCAAGAGTAATATTTCAAGCAATTGCACTTGTTGTAGCTTTCTTGATCTTTGCTGTAAATAAATAAAAGATAACTATTGACTTTCTATTTAATAAAATATATAAACTCAACCATGTTGACGCGGGGTGGAGCAGCCCGGTAGCTCGTCAGGCTCATAACCTGAAGGTCGTCAGTTCGAATCTGGCCCCCGCAACCAATCTTTTCCTAGTCTTTTCAGCAATCATTTATATTCATAAAATTTCTTGGGGATACCCTGGGGATACTTTTTGCCACAAAAAAAATACTCTTAGCTTTATCCATAATTATTAAATATATTTTAGGTTTCATATAAAAAAGACTTTTATTTCGGTTGGCGATCGGAGCTTTCATCAAGATAGAGATGAACAAACTTATGCTTTATTAAAGAATTTGGCTTATCGGATGCCTTTGATCAAGGCTTATATGATGGAATAAACACTACCTTTATAGGTTATGATAAACCCAGGAATAAATCCCATAAATGATGATGGAAGCTTTAGTAGAATTGATAAACTAGATTATATATTTTATAAACTTAAAATCTTAGAGCATTTGCAAACCCAAATTTTAAGTGGCAAATATAATCAAACAGGACTTCTTAAGCATGGATTAGTACAAGACAAAGTATCTAGAGACTTTGCTTACGCTCATGCAGTCATTGTAGCTTATTTTAAACTTAAACCATGATAGGCTTTTTGTATATTTTATATAAACAACTAACGATTTAGCTTTCTGCTTAATTTCATACTCTTTCTCTTTCCATTGAGGACATATTTTCGATAACTAACTCTAACGCCTTATCATAAAACATTTTAGCAATATCAACATTAGAATAGTCAACCTGGCTTTTTAGCCTTAACTCGGTCTTGGTTTTATTAGCATATTGATTGATAATTTTTAACTCTTGATAGAGCATCTCTTGAGTTTCCTCAGACAAAGAAGGCTTACCTACAAAAGCTGTTTTAATAGCTTTTGTAATTTCTTCCTCTGTTTTTATAGATGGCGTTGCCACCTTTCGAAGTAACTCTGGAGCTACCGTGGGAAATTTTGCAAGATAATATACTTCCAAAGCCAATATAGCCTTAATTTCGGCCATATCTTGTGCATCATATTCACCGACTGAAATAGCTTTTTTAGATACAAGCAATTGAGATGCAACCTTTGGTTTATCGCCTCTGAATGGTACTATTGTTGGTAACACATTACTTCGTGAACTACTTTGTACATGAACATTTTGAGGTGCTGGTGATACAGTTAAGCTTAAGCCTTTAACGTGGTTTATTGCCTGGCTAATTAGCATGTCAAATTCAACCGACTTAAATGTTCCAGTTACTTGATCTTCTTCAAAGAATATTTCACGTGCATTCATTTGCCTATATAACAATTTTAGCACTTGAGAATCATTTTGCTGCATTGAGAATATTACTTCCTTAGTACCAGGAATCTGGTCTTGTACATACTCTGAATGTATTGTTACTGGATATATTGCTATATCAAATGGCAAGTTTGGATTATCCTGAATAAAGGCCATAAGGCTTGCGGCAAAGCGATGAGTATGGATAATACCACCTTGGCAGATGATTAATTTTGAGCCATTATCATATTCCTTAAAAGCTTGCTGCGTAACTCCTGTTACCATATTATTAATTCTTTTAAGCTCGATTTCATGGTCTTCTGGAGTTGAGGAATGCACTAAATGATAATCCTTATCGATTCCTATATAAGGAACTTTAAGTTCCTTAATAATTTTTAAAAGGCTAAGATTTTTCTTGGTACTTTCTATACAAATAATATCCTGCAAACTTTTAGAAGGAGAAAAACTAGAACTATTTGGCATTTTTTCTAATTCTTTTAAAAGTCTTAATTGATTCTCTAATGATACAAAAGGAAGCTTAAGCCCATGCCTTGTTTCAAAGAATTTTTGAAGATCGTTCTTTTTTATATATTCTTCTGTTAGTGGTATTTGATTTGATAAATGAGCTAGTAGTTCTGGTAGATTAGGATTATGCTCTTTTTCAGTACAAAATACTATAGGAATTTGTTGATTGGCAAGTTTACCCACAAGTTCTTCTGCCACAGCATTAGCCATTGGATCACGATGAATTTTGCCAAGAATGACTATTGAAATTTTGGGCTTGCCTATCATAATATTAATTCCTCATACCTAATTTTTATCAAATTATAACTTTTAAGGTTCTAAGCAAGATTTATTTAACCAAAGTTTGATAGTTCGTATACTTAAATATTTTTAAATCGAAATTAAAAACACTAAAAACATTAGGTAGATGATCTATAATTTGTCACCTACCTATGAAATAATATTTTAAATTATTGATCTTGCAGAAACTTTTGATGCTAAGCTTTTTATAATATCTTCATGCTCTTTAATTACTAAATCCCATTGTTTATGCACCTTATCTATTAGTTCTGCTCTTGAATTTGGAAAGGTGATTATTATTTCATTTGCATTCATGGTATTTTCAACACTAATTTCTGTAAAGCTAGCTAAAAAACTCCGTCTTAGCTCAAAACTTGCACCAGATCCTCTCATTAATTTTCTATCTATTCCTAACTTTTCTCTTTGCTCTTTTTTTAGCACAGCAGAATCAATCAATATTCTACCAGAATTATCTCGCTCATTTATTAATATTATTTCACCATTTAAGCTTTTAATTAAAGCTAATTTTGTCTCATTTAAATCAGGTATAAAGAATTGAGTCTTACCTTTAGCATGCTTTATGGCTTGTTCGATTATCTGATCATATTCTTGGCAGCTAAAATTACCGGTTTTTGCATCTTCTTGGAAAACGCATTCAGTTACATCAACCTGTTGATAAAGTAATTGTAATACTTGTGAGTCTTCTCTCTTAGTTTCGGTAATGAAATCTTTGTGGTGAGCTATTTGATCCTCTACATAAGGAGATGAAATATATATAGGCAATAGCTGGATATTATATTTTTGATTAGGGTGTTGTTTCAAATAATCAGTAAAACTCGCGGCTAAACGACCAACATGATTAATACCTATTTGGCATATTATAATGCCTGAGTTGTTATTTAATTGTTTAATTCCCCTGTCGTAAATTCCTTTAATCATATTATTGATACGTTTAAGCTCTAAGCTGGAATCATACGTTCCATGCTTGTGGGCTTCTTCTACATCATCATCGATGCCTATATATGGAATTTTTAGGCTAATTATAGTTTCAAGCAATTTTACTTGTTTTTTATCACTCTCTAAACGTTGAATTCCAGTTTCTAGCTGAGGTAATAAACCTTGAGGAGCAGTTGGATAAGCTTTTCTTAATTCCTCACTAATTTTTATATGATTTTCAAATGGCAAATATGAGTAGTATAAATTTGGCTTGGATATAATATATTTTTGGAGATTATTATTCTTAATAAATGCTTCTAAATCTTTAAAGTGATTGGTATTTATATAAGTATCGTAAATATCTTTTGCAGTTAACTCACTACTTGCTTCATTACAATATACAATTGGAATGGATAAGTTATGAAGTTGCTTTATTGTATTTTCTGCCACAGCATGAGGGGCTATATCCCTGCAGATTTCTCCCATTAAAATGATAGAAAGATTTTGTGGATTAGACATAATTATTACCTATATAATTTCAGTTTTCCAAAGGAAGCTTAGGTAAAAAAATGAAAAATGCAATAACTATTAATGATTTTTTAATACTATTTCCTTGCTTGATTTTAAATTATAAATCTTAATTGACTAAATGGTAATATAAGTAGATTTTTGCCCATAAGACTTTATGAAAAGGCATTTCTATCTTGCTAGTTTTATGCTCAATTCTCTAAAGGATTTTCTATAAAACAGCAAATACTAAAAAACCTTATAGCACTGTCCTTTCAGCCATATAAAGTAAAAAATAATAATAGAAAAATAAATAGGTTTAATATGAGCAATCCCTCTACCTTAAATGCTACCAAGTTAGAACCTGGAGACATTGTTATGTCGGATGCATCTAGCTCTCCATTCCCATCTCAGCCAAATGAACAACAATTACTTAGGGAAGCTCAGCTTTACCATATTTATACTGAACGTTCATTTGAAGAATTTGAATTCGAGCATGGCATTAACATTGTAGAGGCTTCACAAAAAAATATTGCACGCGAGCGTGAATTTTTAGGTAACATTAGCCCTACTGAGCAAAAAATTATAGAGCTTATTATTAGTAATCTTACTGCAAAACATAAAACCCATGCTTTTAAAGAAATTAGTAAAGAAGGAGCATTGCTTTCAGTTCGCGAAAGAGAACGCTTAGAGCGCGCAGTAAAAAATAGTAATACAGGCAGAACTGCAGGCGATGATGATATCTTTTTTACAGTAGGCATAGGTGATCATCGGACTCCCGCTTTTTTAGACCGCTCAGGTGGCCATACTTTTATCCTTTCTTTAAATAAATTATTTAAGGATTATGAGCATCGCTTTAAAGGTTTTTATGTAAGTGGTCATTTAACTGATTATGTTAAACAAACTATCTCACGTCCTAGCTATTTTGGAGAAACGCTATTTCAATATAGTCATAATGATAAAGAAAAAACTAAAACTTATACCTATACCTACCCAGATGGTAATAAACACACCTTAACACTAACTATGGGAGATGAAATTTTCTGTGGTAAAGAGGTATTGAAAGGATTAGCACTGCAATTTGCAAGGCATATTAGATTAATAGGTGGAAATTATTATCAGCATATTTGCGATACTATGCATTCCGAAAACCTACAGGAGATAATGCGTGTATTATCCACAGGAATGAATCTACTGATGCCGGGTTGGGTTTATCCAGAAGGGAAACTTCCTGGTAAGTTAGCTTTAGATTTACCTGATGCCTATCTAAAAATAGAGCACCCGCCTGTGCAAGCACAATTTGGAGAACATTCCAGTATCGACTGGGATCATCAATGGCATTTAAAAAAGAAAGCATTTGAAGAAGGTGATTTAGAGCTATTTAGGCAACTTATCAACAATGGTAGATTTAAACAAGATGATATTAAAGAAAGCTTATTTAAATTAGCTGGCCATCCAGAATATCAAAATCGTGCACGAACTGCTCAGTTTTTAATTGATCATGGGGCCGATCTTACTGCAATCGATATAAATGTAGAGGTATTAGGTGAAGCAGTTGAAAAAGATGATCCTGAATTTATTGATGTCTTATTTACTTTAAAATCACCCGATGAGTACGATCCTCTCATTTCACACAAGGTTAATATACAGCATGCGGGATGTAACTTAAATGAGTTGGGAATAATTGGTGAAGCTTGCTTTGGTAAAAAACCTGCCGTGTTAAGAAGATTAATTGCCAATGGTGTAGATCCTTTGAGAGATCAAAGGCTTTTAGCTTTTGCAGCAGATAATAGTTTTGGTAATAGCTGGAAAGAAGGCATGCAAGAAAGAAATGTTGAGACATTTAAAATCTTATTAGATCATGGTGTAGATATTAAAGTAGAAACTAAATATGGTAAAACTCCTCTCATGCATTTTATCCTCAATGGTAATATTGCAGGAATAATTGAGGCTGTTAATAGAGGAGCACCACTTAATTCTCAGATGCAATACGTGCATATTTCTAGGGTAGGTGCAGGACCCTCATTTATTTCTCCTGATAATGGTTTTACCGCACTACATTTCCTATTAGATAGCCATCAGAGTGTATATGACACTAAAATGAAGGATAACAGCGATACTAGACGTTACCAACTAGCCTCTTTCTTATTAGGCAAAGGGGCTGATCCTAATATTGCTTCTCTAAGTGGCCTTACCCCTTATCAGTTAGCAAAGCAAAAAGGTTATAATGATATTACAGATCTCTTAATTAAATATGGTGCCAAAACTGAAGATATAAGAGATAAATATGATATTCTCTGCCAACATCATCAAATTGGCGTAGTGGCAGTAGTAAAAGGACTTGACTCAAATGGCCAAGAAGTAGTGGTCATGGGTAAAAAATTGGGTAAAGATGGTCTGCTTAAGCAAGAATATTTATTCCCTGGTGGACTTAAGGATCAAGGTGATCTAAGCTTAATAAGCGCTGCTGTTAGAGAATTTAAAGAGGAAACATTTGGTAATCTAGAACCTCTGGTAGAATCAAAACAGATAATCCCTCAAGTAATTTATCAATATGATACATTGGGAGAGGATAAATACGGTAATAGAATATATTATAAAGTAGCTTACGTGCTATTTGATATTGGTCAACACTTAGCGACTATGCGCTTGCGGGCTCGAGACGATTTACATTTATTGCGCTTAGTACCTACAGCCTCTATTCAAGCTATTGAAAATCAACCCTTAAATAAGCGCAATGTAACTACTGTAGAAGAAGAGCGCATAATTCCTATTAGAGGTAGCAATGGGTTAGTTTTAGAAGCAATAAAAAACGGGCAGTTTGCTAATGAACTTACTAACGCCCTCAATGAAATTTCTAATATTGAGCTAGTTGGCAAAGATCTATTTATGGCAGCAGTAGAATCTAATGATATAACCAGAGTTAGGTATTTATTAGATCACGGAGCACGACTAGAGCCAGCAGAGAACTTTGAAGAAAAAGTACCTTTACAATATGCAGCTTATTTAGGCTTTATAGATATTGTGAAGTTACTTATTGAGCGAGGTGCAAAAGTAAATATATGCGGTTGTATAGACAAGAAAAATATAAAACAAGAATATGATGAAGCTTGCTATGGATCTTTAAGTGCTGCTATTTTAGGTAATCATCAAGCAATTATTGATTATTTACTTCCTCTTACTCTAGCTCATCGGTCAGCTGATAAAACTGAAGAAGATAATCTTGAAGAAATCCAGCTTAGACTAAAAGATGCTTTATCTAAGGCAGCCCGAGTGGGAAATATTAAAGCTTTATCTCAAATTCTAGATACCGGGTTAGTTGGCCCTGATGATCATGTAGAAAGCCTTCCTTTAGCACTTGCTGCAGCAAATGGCCATCAACAGGCAGTTAATCTCCTTCTATCTCGTGGCGCTAATATAAATTATTGCTTACAATATGACCATGAAACTGCTGATCCCGACTCTGCTGTTATTCACTCTCCACTTATTGTTGCAATAGAAAAACATCGCACGGCAGTTGCTCTAGAGTTAATGAGAGTTACAGATATTGATATCAATAAGCATCATACCAGCCTAAACCTGAGGTTTAAGAATATAATTGTGAATCCTTTATTTGCTGCAATAAAATTTGGCGAATGGCAGGTAGCAGATGCCTTAATAGAAGAGACTGACATTGATCTTACCAAGCGCAATAATAATGGTGAGGATTGTTTAACTTTTGCTCATATACATCCTAGGATGAATATTATTGCAGATAAAATAGCTCAAAAGCTACTGTTAAATAAAATTAGTAACGATTTAGAAATTGAGCCTTCGACCTTAAATTTAAGCATCCGCCTGGATGAGCATAATAAACCCTCTATACATATTATGCATCCAGATAAAGAAGCTATGGAGAAACTTGCTAAACTAACTAATGCAACAGTAAGACAAGAAGACTTCACTAAACAATATTATGTTCGCTTAGGAGAAGTGCTCATGCATAAATATTTACCTAAAAACGGCATTGAAATATTTGATGCTATGGTAGAGGCAGATAAAGCGAGACTAGCAGCACAATATGGCAGAAGCTCCTTTACTACCAGGCAGTTAATGGTTTAGAAAGAATGATTACCATATCTCAGATATCCTTTACAGTTAACTTCAAAATATGATAATTAAAGATAATTTTAGCCTTATAGAGGGTTTGTAAAAGATATCCATCATAAAGATGCTATAGGCAATCATTCTTTATAATTGTTCGAGCTATTTTCTGTAATGTTGTACTATCCATGCTGATAGTATTATTAGATAGTATGCTAGCAATTTGGTGTTTATTATAAGTTTGCCCAAGTTCTGATTTACCCAGATGAATTAGCATCTGAACGTTACCATTCATTGCTACTTCCATTTGTTTCATTCTAATTAAACAGTTTCTCAGCGCATAGCCTTTTTGTAAGATTGCTTGAGTATCAACCTCTTTAAGTAATACTCTATAAAAAGCATCATTTGATAAGCCAAGATATTGACGAATACCTTCTTTAGTGCAATTCATGGCAGCTAGGCATAATATCGCATCTTTATCATCTTGAGTTAAGATGGTTTTGCTACGAGGCCTACCTTTAGGATTATTTGATTTCCTCACTTTTCTCTCCGTTAACTAAAAATTAAACATACCATTACAACTCTTTTAAATTCTCTTGTTTCGTTAATGTTTTACATAGCGTTTCATCTATAAGGTAACTAAATCAAAGCTTTTAGCTATGCATGTTTCAAAGATGTTTCATAATTTGTTTAACTAAATGCTTGTTTCACTGTTTTACTCTCTAAGGGAATGAAACAGTGAAACAAGATAGGGTATTTAATTGCTAACTAACAAACATTATGCTACTACACCTTCTTCTTGTGCTTTTTTAAGAATACGATGAACAGTAGAAGCACTTTTCCTTTTATCTAGCTCTTCTGATATTCTTCTTCGAGTATAGCCCTCTTTATGTAATTCTAATATTCTTTTTAGATCTGCATCTTCTATATCATGTACTATCCAGCTTGCCTTATTAGTATTAGAATCAATACTAAGCCTCGCTTCAAAGGAATTGGCTTCTTCACCTGAGAAACCTCTAGATTTCTCATAATGCACTTCAAATCTTGCTCCTTCTGAACTTTTGTAGTGTTCTGGCCGCCTTAAAGCTATTACTGTATCTAAAATATCTTCCCTTTTTGAAGTTCCTCTTTGTTGATCATTCTTACCAGCATGATGAATAATTATGATAGATTTGCCTAAGGCTCTCAGTCGCAACAACCATTCTTGAACCGGTATCCAACTATCTGCATCATTTTCTTTGCCATTACGGCATAAGGTAGAAAGATTATCTATTATAATAACATCAGTATCTAATACATACTCTTCAAGTAATTGCTGACCTTCTAGTGTAGCTAAATTTGGCATTAAGCCGTTTTTTTGCAAATCAGGAGTTATAATTTTTAGATTGTCAGAGTTTTTCATCGCTTGAAAATTATCCACTAAACTCATTAATCTTTCTTTAATGGTATTAGCAGGCATTTCACCGTCAATATATAACACCTTATATGGTCTTTCTATTTTCCACTTATCGTCAAACATATTTACTGCACTTGCAATACAGCATGATAATTGGAGAGCAACAAAGGTTTTACCAATCCCCCTTTTGGCATAAATCATTGCAAGACCTTGTTTTGGCAAAATAGGATGAACAATAAATTCTCGTGGTGGCAATTCCATTTTTAGCAGCTGCTCCACATTAACAACATTCAAAGGTATATTTATATTAGATTGCATTACAAATCTCCTCAAAGAGTTGCTTTCTTAATGCACCTAATCCTTCCAGTATATGTAAATCATTAAAGTCAGTTGGTTTAGTAACAGTATCTTGAAATGAAGGCACTATCACTTTAGTATTGCAAATTCTAGCTGCCTTTAAAGCAGATATAACTCCTGTATTCTGCTTACCGTACATATCGTTATCTGCGCATATAATATATTTTTTATTAGGATAGTGGCTGTATATTACTTGCAGTACAGGCTCTAGGTTACCAGCATCAAATGCCACTATGCACGGCATCTTTGTAGCTAAATGAATGGATGCAGCGGTGGCAAATCCTTCTGCTAATAGTGCTATCTTACTCTCTGCAAAATTATTTCCTATAATCGTAAAGCAGCCCTTTTTCCTTCCTCCTCTCAAAAAACGTTTATTACCATTGGGAAAAATAGTTTGTAAATTCCATAATTTACCGTTAATATCATAAATTGGAATTAGTAAATTATTATTGCTAAACCGATACATTTTCTAATTCCTTTATCTGCTTTTTCTTTAAGTAATCTGAGAAGCCTGTGAGAGATGCATGGTGGTAAATCTTTTGGGCTTCTTTTGCTATTTTCTCTTGGTTGTCTCTAATCTCCGTATCAAGCTGCATTTTAAGTGTATAATATTTGTATTTTTTATGAGCGTCTTGGTCATTATTTCGCTTTGAAAACCAATGATATTTTTCTCCTGTTCTCCAATTACCAAAAAATCCACATTCTCCATAAAAAATCAGCCAAAATTCATTATTCCTTCCAAACCTAATAAATGAATTATATTTAATTAGCTTCTTACAATTAAAACCTTTGCTACTTATAAAGCTTAGAAAGTCTGCTATATTACTCATTTCTAAGCTTCATTATTTTCTACAATAAATTGGCTATTATCGTCTAAAAATTTTTCTAAATCCGATAGACGATATTTTACTAATCTACCTATTTTAATGTAGGGAATGCGAACAACTTCCTTTGCTCGCCAAATTTCCAGCATATTAGGTTTCACGCCTATAAGTTCAGCTGCTTCAGGGGTTGGCAGTAATATATTATGTTTCTGTTTCGGAATCATTATCACCTCATATATTAAAAATTGATCATACCTTATTAGGTAAAATCAACGTTAATACATAAGGGTAAAATAGGGAGGGTAGGATTTTGATATATTTTTGATAAAATCTTTTAATCTATAATTTTATCAATATCTTTTACAATAGCTTTTATATAATTCTTATCGAGATTTTCATTACCGTCATTTTTATAATTTGGAAACAAAACATTGACTATTATAATAATATATGAGTAATTTGGTTGTCTAAACATACTTTTCATCAGCCAATATATAATCTTAATATAAAATACTTCTTCTATAAATTTTTGCGAACTCGGAATTAACATGGGGTATCCTCTACTTTGTACCTTTATTAGCCTAGGGCTTTTGAGTATTTTAGAATCATTTTCTTCATAACGAAGCAATCCCTTGTTAAACTCCTGATAATATTGATTAAACTCCGTTTCTGGGAAATAGCCAATTTTATCATTTTTCAAATTCTTCAATATAGCCTTAATAATATAATTATACTTCTTTATTTTCTCTATAGACTTTTTAGCTTTTACATAAGCAATTCTTTCCTGCTCATATTTCAATATTTCTGGAATGAACATTAACTCTTCTAAAAATAAAACTATATTTTGAGGATTAATTTTATATAGTTGTTCCCATACCTCCTTCATCAATTTGTTTTCAAATAATGGACGGTGAAAATTTATATAATCTAGATGTTTATCTCTTTTTTCAAGATTTGGATAATTAAGTATTGCAAATAAAACTTTGATTTTCTTTCTGATAGGCCTAGGTAGCCCGCATGCTAATTTATACTCTTCCATTATATTTTCTCTATTTTTTCCATATTAACAAACATAGCCTTTGTTGCTCTTTCTACTGAATCTCTTACTGGATCAATATTTAACCTCTCATACACCCTAGTAGCTTGATGGCTTCTATGCCCTAATGATTTGCCTATAATAGCTGTAGTTGCACCAGTTGCGGCTTGCCAACTACCAAGTGTTCTCCTAAGATCATGTATTCTAAGATCGTCTATTCTTGCCTTCTCTAAAACTCTTTTCCAAGCTTTTTTAGGATCTACTAAATGACCAGAAGAGCTCTTAGAAGGAAATACAAACTCACTATCTTTAAAGCCAGCGTTTAAATTATCGACTTGCCGCTGATATAATATCTCAAGCGCTTGATCTGTTAATGGTATAGTTAAAGCCTCTCCATTTTTTGTCTCGGGGATACGCCAAGTTTTAGCTTGAAAGTTAATTTCTTTCCATTTCATTGCTAATACGTTACTTTTTCTAGCTCCCGTAAGTAGAGATATCAAAATATAGTCTTTAGCTATTTCATTCTCTTCTTCGTTAAGAGCTTCAAAAAATCTAGGTAATTCATCCGCTTGTAAAAACCTATCTCGTGATTTTTCCTTAAATTTTTTTATGCCATTAGTAGGATTTTGAGCTTCCCACCCCCATTCAATGTTCTTATTATATATAGCCCGTATTCTTTCCAATAAGCGGTTGGCTTGTGTTTTACCGTTAATGTCACCGATTTTCTCATGCAATTGCTGAATTTCCTGCTTTGTAATACTTGAAGCTTTTCTCTTAAACCAGTGAATGCAAAATTTATTTACCTCTCTTTCATCATAAATCCATGATTTTTTATGCTTCTTACTATATCTTTCCATAAATTGATGAAACATTTCTCCAAAGGTAATTTCTGATTTAACTTTATGCTTTTCCTCATTAGGATTAATTCCTTGAGCAATCTGTGCACTGATATGAAAAGCTTCTTTTCTGGCATTCTCAATTGATATGTCCGGGTAAGTTCCTATAGTAACTCTAATAATGCGCCCATTCTTTTTCTTGGTTACTTTGAAGGATTTATTACCCTTATCTGTGACCATGATCTCTAATCCATTCACCTTAGAATCTTTATAATAGCTCCGTTTACCAGGCTCAGCATTTGGCAACTCATCTAAATATTTTTTAGTAAAGCTTTGAATTTTACTTTCTGCTTGGGGATACTTTGGGGATACCATAGAGATAAAATTTGATAAAAAATTATTTTACTTTATAAAGTAATAATTAGGATAAAACCTAGAGTTTGTCAAGGTATATCCTACCCCATAAAGGCCTATAAAGTAATTGGCCTTATGGCTCATAACCTGAAGGTCGTCAGTTCGAATCTGGCCCCCGCAACCAATTTTTTTCTAGGCTTTGCACCAATTTTTATATTTGACAAAAAATTTCTTGCACGCCAATTGTACCGCATTCAACTGTAATTTTTACATTTTAAAACACATTTCTGAGTTTCAATTTGACTTTAATAATAGTCAATTATAGCTTAATATACTCAACTTTTTAAAAATTGGTTATGCTTCATAGACCAATAATCATTAAAAATCTTTCACTATTTTTGGCTCATAAAGCTTGCTTTATAGATTTTAATGCGCAGATCCAATATGGTGACCGCATTGCCATTATCGGACATAATGGAAGCGGAAAATCAAGCCTGCTTAAGATAATTAATGGTGAAATTGAACCTAGTGAAGGTGAAATACATATACCTAAGAATGCTATCATAGGATATATACCTCAGATCATTGATGATTTTAGCCAATTGAGTGGTGGCCAAAGATTCAATCAATCACTTACACAAGCTTTAAGTTTGGACCCCAATATTTTGTTACCTGATGAACCAACAAATCACTTAGATTTAAAAAATCGCCGCTCATTTATAAGGTCTTTAAGAAAATTCCCCGGGACTTTAATTATCGTTTCGCATGATGTTGAGATTTTACGTACATGTGTGGATACCGTATGGCATATTGATAATGGAAGTATAAAAGTATTTTCTGGAGATTATGATGATTATATAAATAAGATTAAATTAGAGCGTGACCAAATAGGACGAGAGCTGGAGTTAATAGAGAGAGAAAAAAAAGAAGTTCATAAAGCTCTCATGAAAGAACAAGAGCGGTTTAAGAAAAGTAAACTTAAAGGAGCAAAAAGTTTTGATGGTGATAAGATATTAGCCCATAAAAAATCTAATTGTGCTCAGCAAACTGCAGGTAATAAGTATAGCAGCATTAATGATAAAAAAGAAGTTTTAACACGAAAACTCTCAGATATTAGGTTACCTGAGATGATGTTACCTAAGTTTAATATTGATTCATCAAAATTTAATAAGCATACACTAGTCAATATCACCGAAGGAAGCTGTGGATATGATAATTCAATTATAATATCAGGTATTAACTTATCCATCTCTTTAGGGGAAAGAGTTGCTATAAAAGGAGATAATGGTTCTGGCAAATCAACACTGATTAGGGCAATTATTAATCATCCAGAAGTTAGTAAGTCAGGCAATTGGGAAATGCCTAACAATGAACTAATAGGGTATTTAGATCAGCATTATAATAATATTCATCTTAATAAAACTGTTTTAGAAAATATTCATGGCTTACATCCAGCTTGGTCTCATACTGAAGTAAGGCGCCATCTAAATGATTTTCTGTTCCGTAAGAATGAAGAGGTGTCAGCTTTGGCCTCTACATTGTCTGGTGGAGAGAAAGCGAGGCTTACCCTTGCACAAATTGCAAGTTTAACACCACCGCTTCTAATTTTGGATGAAATTACCAACAACTTAGATTTAGAAACAAAAGATCATATTATTCAAGTAATACAAAATTATCCTGGAACACTAATTGTAATCTCTCATGAAGAAGATTTTTTAGACGAGATAACAATTAACACCACTTATCATATTATAGCTGGCAAATTGATTACAGCTTAAGCACTCCGTTTCTCTTTTAAATAAATTAAAGAACCTGCATTGTTTTTATTAACAATTTTTCATCACGAAATTTATACGATATAAGCTTTCCTTAAATCACCTTGAGTATCATAATCTTTATTAGGTTTTAAAGTTCCTAGATTACGACAAATTCTAAAATATAATCGGCAAGGCTTAGATAAATAGCGCACCATACAGTTATTTGAGCTTATTGAAATTCCAATAACATTTACAGACTAAATTAAGCTAAGGTTGTAGTATCTTGAATCTGCTTTTGCCATAATTTAGCATATAATCCATTTAATTTCAAAAGAGAATTATGGGTACCACTCTCTACTATTTTACCCTTATCCATTACAATAATTTCATCCGCTTTTATGATGGTTGAAAGCCTGTGAGCGATAATAATGGTAGTAGCATTTTTCGAAATTTCTTCTAAACTTTGTTGAATTTTCTTTTCTGTATGGCTATCTAGTGAAGAAGTAGCTTCATCAAAAATATAAATTTTAGGATTCTTGAGTAATGCACGGGCAATAGCTACTCTTTGTTTTTCACCCCCAGACAATTTAACACCTCTCTCACCCACTTGAGTATTAAGTCCTTGTGGTAATGATTTAATTAATTGTTCTAATTGGGCTAGTTTTATAGCTTGCTCTACTTGTTCTTTAGAAGCAGTAGGATTGCCATATAATATATTAAAACAAAGAGATTCATTAAACAAAATAGTATCTTGTGGTATTATACCAATTAGGCGTCTTAAAGACTTTTGGGTAACACTTCTAATATCTTGGCCATTTATTAAAATCTTTCCTTGGATGGGATCAAAAAATCTAAAAATTAACTTGGTAATAGTAGATTTACCAGAGCCTGTTGCTCCTACTATCGCTAAAGTTTTACCTGCCTTGGCATGAAAGGAAATGTTATCTAATATAATTCTGTTATTACCATAGTTAAAGCTTACTTCTTCAAATTTAACATCATAAAAATTTTTGTTAGCTATATCGATTGCACTAGAGGCATCTGTTAAATCATTTTTCTCTTCAAATAAAGTGAATATTTCTTGTAATGCAGTTAATGCTTGATGCACCCCTCTAACTACATATCCCATATAGCTCATTGGTAATGAAAATTGTAAAATGTAAGCATTTAAAAGCACAAAATCACCAACTGTTAATATTCCTTGTTGTATTTGCATGGTCGCATAGCAGGTAATTAAACCAAGTCCTGTTCCTACTATTATAACTTGCAAAATTCCCAAAGATTCCATTCGTCTATCAGAGTTATTAACGGCTAATTCCTTCTCCTTTAGGATTGATTTACATCTTTTAAACTCAAATTTTTCATTGTTAAATGATTTGATGGTCTCATAATTAAGCAGAGAATCAACAATGTAGGATGAAAGTTTACTTAATTTTTCTTGTTTGTTCGTTTGAGCTATAGTAGACCTTTTTGCAGTCATAATAGTTGAAATAAAATAAGCTCCAATTACTACCAAAATTATGAGTCCATAAAACAGGCCATAGAGACTATAAACTAATCCTATGGCTATTAAGATCTCAATCAATATAGGAATAAGCTGCCACAGTAAACCATCAATAAAAGTAGGAAAATAATACTCCACTCGATCGATAGTATTAGTTAAAGCTCCTGTCTTTTTATTCAGATGAAACTTAAGCGGTAGATTTATTACATATCTGAAAATATTAAAAGTTAGCAGATTAGTGCAATGCTCAAATATAGCGAGATTAAAAATAGTTCTAAGTGAACGTAACACATGTCCTACTATCCACAATAATCCATAACTTATAGCCACCCAAGGGATAATAATATTATTAGCTTCTTCAGGAGCTGATAAATTATCAATTATATATTTAATAACAAAAGGTAAACTTAGGCTAATTCCTTTATTTATAATTTCAAAGATAACCGATAAAATAATACTTATTCTAACCTTAGCATCCACTACCCAATAATGAGGTAAGATTTGTCGAATAATTTTAAAGTAATTCATACCTAAGTTCTAAAAATTTTCTTGATATTACATTTAAATATTACAGCTCATAACCATACCATATTTTATCCCTCTTTTTTATTGAATGGATGAGGTCTTGCTTGTCTTCTGCAATTTTTTCAACCCAAGTTTTGGCAAGATTATGCTTTCTTCCAAGATATTCCATATAACCAGATTCATCTCTGCCAATAGGATTGCCACCATATTTATGTTTTCTTGCATGCTGGAGATTGACATCCTCACTTAGCCTTCTACCACATTCAATCCCGCCAGCTTCCTCCTTACTCTGCATTGTAAAAGAAAGCCCTCCACCTTTGCCTATTGTTTTTGTACCGGTAAGTAACTCTGCCCATTTTTTATCTCTAGAAATAATTAAATCAATGGCCATATTAGTCTCTATAATTGCAGCGGGGCTTCTAAAACCTTCTGTTCCAAAAAATAGTTCAACTAAATTTATTATTGTTTGCTTTTGTTCTAACGTTAAATGTTCAGATATTGGGGAACTAGATTTAGATTTTAGCTTTTCTAGACCTGATATTCCATATTTATATACTCTTCTTAACATTTTTGCTGTAGTAACATCGCTAAGAATGTTATTTTGAACTGTTTTAATAGTTTCAATTTCTTTTAAAATGTTTTCATAATTGCCTAAATTATATACTTCTTCTTGGATAGTGCCTCTATTAGACACATATGTTCCACCTATATTATCTTGCGCTTTAATATCTTGGGATTTTTGAACGATTAAATCTTGATCATCATTAAATACTATTGTTCTAGCAATTTTTTTCTTTACATTATTTCTTGATTGCCTAATAGCTGATCTATATAGCATGAGTTCTTGAGTATAAAAATCCTTAACGCTAGTTATTTTCTGAATATCAGTATAATTAATTTTCAGTACTTTTCTGCTCACATTACTTAGTTTTAAACTCTCTTTTAAACTTTTTGAGAGGGCGGCACCGAAAGTCTTTAGGGTAGTACTCCACATCATTTCAGGAGTTATATTTTGAAGCTGTTGGGCATTTGCAAATATACAACGAGTAATATTCCTATAACCTTTCTGTTCTGCCTCATCTAAGGCTATTTTAAGTAGCTTACTATCCTCTATTTCATTATTTTCATCAATTTGATCAATATAACCATCTTTTAAATATTTGGTAATTTCTTCAGCTAAAGCTTTCTTAATAAATGTATTTAATGTCTTTCCATTTGGTGCTTTATACTCTGGTTGTTTAAGGCAATCTTCTATGGAATCAGGAAAACCCTCACAAGTGTATTCAACTCCTAATAATTCATTTACCTTTTCATCCCTATCATCTTCATTGTTTTTATAATACTCATGAAGTTCTTCTAATTTTTCTTTAACATATGTTTTTAATAAATCTTTTATACCACCTATCTGATAAAATTTTTGAGCTGTAGCCTGGTATTTTAATAAGTTAATTGCTTTGTTTTCTTTCTCGCTTTGCTTTTCCGCTAGCTTTTCCGCTAGCTTTTCCAACAATGGTTTAAAATAAGGTTGGAATCGATCTAACAAGAACTCTTTATTTGATTGTTTTAGCGATAGCCTTGCTAGCAAGCTACCAGGGATATCACTAACATACTGCTCAACTTCTGGATAATCTTTTTTACTATCACATGGGTAACAAGAATTGATAGCAGAATAAACAGCAGAGGTTAGAACCTCTTTAAAATTTAATTTATTAATAGCATCTAATAATGCCTGGTCATGTGAGAGTTCAGCCTCTTTTTTCTTTAAAAACTCATCTCTAACTTTAGCATTATAAATAACTCTCCGCCCTTGATCTTCAAGAATAAAAGCTGCCTCAGTCGTCGCTTGAGCTATATTAAGGTTTTGTTCTGAAAATTTATTAATTAATTGCGTAAATTGCTCCTGAGATAAATCTTTATAATTATCTTCTTCATCTGAAGAATCATCATAATGGGTTAATAATTTTTGCACCTGATCTTCAGGAATAAGGTCTGGTTCAATTGTTGCTTGACCTATATTAGGATTTTGTGCTGAAATTTTATCAATTGATTCTACACATTGCCCCTCGGGTACATCTTTATAAGTATTTTTTTTAACTGAGGATTTATCATCATAGGTGGATAATTTTTGCACTTGTTCAGTTAATAATATAATTCTTTTGCTAATGTATTCTTTAATGTCAGAGCTAATTTGCATCTCAAGAGAGTTTATACTTTTATCTTTTGTACATCCCCTACGCTTTGACATTAAGCATTGAAAAGTCTTCTCTTGGCTTAAATTATTCCAAAGAAGATCAGAATAAAATTCAACTTTTTCATCAGTTAAATCCTGCTTTAAAAATACGGCATTAATAAAATTTTGATCATCTTTTTTGCTTTCTAAGAATTTTACTTCTTCCCTAATACTTTCTATATCCATAAAAACATCTAAACTTGGTTAACTAAACTTGTATTATTAACTTTTTTTAAAATAGGTAAAGTGGTTATAAGCTCACTTGACAAAATAAAATTATTTTAGGCGAATTTAGTTACCAAAGATTATATGATTTCTTCATTTAGAAATGTTTACATAGCCTGGAATCAGCACAAGATATTTGGGTAATAACCTGAGAAATATTTTAATATACTATGAATCTACTTTTAACTTAAGCTCATATTGCTCAATTTTATCTTCTAAAATCTTAATCGATATGCCTAGAATTTTAGCAGCTTGAAGTCGATCGCCGATAGTAGTGTTCAGCGCCATTTTTATAGTATTTTTTTCTGCCTCTTCGATATTAATTGCAGTTTTTTCTACTTCGCTTAACATCAAATCATTCTCTTTTATTGCCTGGTTCCCCGCAAACAATACTGCTCTAAACATAGTATTTTCCAGTTCCCTTACATTACCAGGCCAGGAATAGTTAATTAGAGCTTGCTTAGCTTCTGAAGAAATTTCAGGATGATTTAATCCATTTTGTTTTGCATATTTTTCTGCATAAAATTGAGCTATATTAATTATATCTTCGGTTCTTTCTCTAAGCGCAGGTAAAGCCAAGTTAATAACATTTAGCCTGTAATATAAATCTTCCCTAAAGTTTCCTTTCGAAACTTCTTGTTTTAAATTACGGTTACTGGTGGCAATAATTCTTGTATCCACTTTGACACTGCCTGTTCCGCCAATTCTAGTAATTTCCCGTTCTTGAATTACTCTAAGTAGTTTTGCTTGAAGCCTAATATCCATTTCACTTATTTCATCAAGCAGCAAAGTACCGCCAGATGCTTCCTCAAATTTGCCCACTCGCCTTGCTAATGCTCCGGTAAAGGCTCCCTTTTCATGACCAAAAAGTTCTGATTCAAGCAAATTATCAGGAATAGCAGCGCAATTTATACCTATAAACACCCTACCTTTTCTCTTACTATGTTGGTGGATAAATTTAGCTATTACCTCTTTACCAGTTCCTGACTCTCCAGTAATTAATATTGTAGCTTCAGAAGTAGCCACCTTTTGCGCCATATCAACAATTTTTTTCATTGCTTCACTTTGGGCAATAAATTCATTCTGATCATTAATAATGGAATTAAGTACTGCAACAATTAATTCCTCATTAGGAGGAAGAGGCAAATAATCAACAGCTCCATCTTCTATAGCTTTTGTTACCTCTTGCTTAGTCACGTGGAAGCCACATGCAACTACCGGTAAGTAAATTCTTTCTTCATTTAGCGTTTCAACCAAACTTTTAATATCTGCTTTTACTTCAATTAAAATTAAATCCGCTCCTTTGCCTGATCGCAACAAATCTAATGCACTTGCAATAGTGGAGCTTTGATTTATTTTCGCACCTCTTTTGATAGCAATTTGTGTCGCAGTTAAAAATTGTCCAGACAAATCACCGATAACAAGTATGCGCATAATTATAACTTTTAAGATTTAAAGTAATGTATTTTTTGATCAGTTGGTAAAATGTTATTAAGCTTCATTTCCAAGATTCTTGGATTTTCTTTTTTACCAATACTTATGAGAGCCTCTATGTAAATTTTTCTTATGATTAACTCAATATGAGTATTTCTTTCTAATTTAGCAGCAGTTGGATAAAAGAATACATAAGATAATATTGAACCATAAAATGTGGTAATTAACGCTAGCGCCATGCTAGGGCCAATTTTATTAATTTCATTAAAGCTAGCAAGCATCTGCACTAACCCAATAAGTGTACCTATTAGTCCCATTGCTGGAGCAATTTCAGCAGCCTTTCTAAAAATGCTGATCGCCTGCTTATTCTGTTCCACCATAAATAACACATTCTGATTTAAGTAATTTTCCAAATATTCAACAGTAATGTTATCGGAAAGCAATCTTACTCCTTCAGCAAAAAATTTGTGATACCCACCCATTATTCTGTCTTCATTGGCCAGCCATAATATTGATTTTTTATAAGCAAGCTCTGAAGCCTTAAGTGTTTCATAAGCGATGTCGCCATAATCTGGTGTTTTGATAAATAGCTTTTCATAGCTAGTTTTGAAAGCTTGCCATACATCTTGAAAGTTATAACATGCAACCGTTACTAAAAATGTACCGCCAAATACTATCAAAAACGAAGGTAAATCCACAAAATTAATTAAATTACCACCAATGCTAATTCCTACAGCGATAAGAATTACGCAAGCAATAGTGGCGATTATTGTAGAATTATCTTTATTTTGAAAACTATTTATTTTCATCAAAGTTCTTTATCATTTCTAATTATTTCTGTAAGTGTTACACCTACTTTATCATCCACAATGACCACTTCACCTTTAGCGACCAACCTATCGTTGACCAATACTTCAACTGGCTCACCTATGCTTCTATCTAGCACTACTACCGAACCTTTTCCTAGCTTAAGCAGCTGACCAACAAGCATAGAAGTTCGCCCCAAAATAACAGTAAGCTTTACAGGGATATCTTGTACGGTAGAAAGATTAACTGCATCATCAAAATCAGCGGTACTAAACTCTGACATAATGGGTTTTACTCTTTGTTTAATAATTGGTTATTATTTTAACCATGATGATAAACTTTTATTTTAAGTAATTCAAGAGGTTTTAATTTAAATATTATGAAAAAAATAATCAGATTATATGCAGGAATTTTTATTCAAATATATGCGGTCTTATTATTTGGGTTGCTGTACAGAATTTTTGGTAAGTAGGCTAACTATTTCCTTAAGAATTCACTTAACAGAATTTAGCGCACAAATGGCAATTTTCTTCTTAAAAATCTTTTTAGATGTGCAAATTTGGGAGCACTTAATTTAAACGAATATTTTACCCCACACATATTTTCATAAGCAGTGATACATCCAGGAATAACTTTAGCATAATAAATATTATATAAATTAGGATAAAAGCTTTTGGTAGCAAGCTTGCCATATTTAATTACCTGCTGAGGAACACGTGCTAAAGCTTCAACACATAAAATTGCCTCCTCTTGCATTTTATTTTCACGTTTATAAACATCTGCTTGGGGTGCAAGATTAAATTTCATATCTTCAACCATAGCTTCCAAAAACAGCGCAACAAACTTTTCATGATGATAAGCAATCTTTACAAATTCAAGACCTTTATTTACGCATTGTTTAACAAAGCTACGATATAAAAACAGCAGTTTTAGATTAATCCAGCCTTTAATAAAAACCTTAAATTTAAATTTTTGATAAAATTTTAAACTTTTCTCAGCCTCTTTAAGTTTTTCAATTCCTGCATGTTTAAAAATTTGGTGTATGTGATTAATATTATGCATATCAGACTTTCTAGCCTCTGCCACCGCATGATCAGCCCTAGTAGCATCAAAATTAGCAGAATACCTACCAACCTGCCTGCCACTATAATCACGCTTTATATCTGAGTAATGCCCCATTTCTTGTGCAGCGATTACCATCATTCTTGCTATAGCAGGATGGCCATCTCCATATTCCGGATGATCCTTATCAGTTTTGCCAAAAGGATCCCCGCCACAAGAAACAAACACTGCTGCATCTCTCCCGTCGGTTGATTGCATCCCGGAATTATTGCCACTGGAACGCCAAGTAGGCACATCAAGCATATCACCAATAGAATATCCATAAGTAACATATATCTCTGTTCGCTCCCAAAGTAGCATTCTTAATACTACCGGGTGAGCAGATTGTGCTAGTATCCTTGCAATCTTGATCTCTAGGTTGTTAGCTAAAGGAACATTTTTTGAAAGTTCTTTATTTAATAATGAAAGAGTATACTCAACTTTTTCTATTACCATTCGTGAAGATTGAATTTTTTCTGCCCAAAAACCAGCTAATATTCTTTTAGTGAATTCCAACAACTTGGGTTGCTTTAGCTCTTTTTCACTAAAAGCTACACTATAACCTAATTCTGGAATTAATATTCGAGCACAATTTGAAGTAGTACCGGTATCAATCCTAATCCTACCGGAATTCACCAATTCCCACGCGATTGCTTCTAACTCAACAAACAGAGTATCATCATAAATAGGGGAATTATAAATTATATGATAATTGTTAGTCATTAAGAATGTTCTATTTGCTCATTAAGCTCTGTTACAGCTAACCATCTACTTTCTTTTTGCTCTATTTCTGCTTTTAATTCTATCATCTTTTTGCTTAGCTCTTCAAGTTTAGCAGGAGATTTTTCATACAGAAGCGGGTCACTCATTGCTTTTTCAATTTCCATAAGGGATTGTTCAAGCCGTTCTATCTCTTGCGGCAATTTCTCAAGGTCTCTTTGTTCATTATAACTTAGCTTGGTTTTGGTCTTGGCTATATTTTTTTCTACTTTTTCTTTCGAAGCCATATTTTTCATAAAAACTTGTTGTTTTTGTTGCAAAGAAATGGTCTTAAGATAATCATTATATCCACCAACAAACTGCTCAACTTTATTATCAGAAATTATAACTATTTTAGTAACCACATTATCTATAAAAGCACGATCGTGGCTAACTATGAGCACAGTGCCTGCAAAATTACCTAAGAAATCTTCAAGGATTTCTAGAGTTTCCAAATCCAAATCATTAGTAGGTTCATCAAGCACTAATAAATCACATGGTTTGGCTAAAGCTATAGCAAGCAACAATCTATTTTGCTCTCCTCCGGATAATAATTTAACTTTGGTAAAAAATTGATCACTTGAAAAAGCAAATTGGCCAAGATAACTGCTTAGATGCAACCTTTGATTATTAAGATCAATATATTCACCATAAATATCCGCTATATTATCCCAAATTGTTTTGTCTAAATTAATACTTTCTCTTTTTTGATCTACGTAAGATATTTTTAAATTCGGCGCGTAAGTTAGATTACCTGATAAAGGTTCAATTTCACCCAAAATAGTTTTGATAACCGTAGTCTTTCCTGCTCCATTTCTACCAATAAGACCCACTTTTTCCCCTTTCAGAATTCTGAGAGAAAATTGATTGCATATTATTTTAGGAGGAGTCACATCTTGATAGCCACAAGTTACATTTTCTAACTTAATAACCTCTTGGCTGTATTTTTTAAGCTGATGGCCAGGTAAATCTATATTAACATTAGCCTTATTACCCCTGCCTACTTCCTGCTTAAACTCTTCGCGCAAATCTTTTAATTCTTTTAATCTTCGTTGATTACGCTTTCTACGGGCAGTTACACCATAAGTAAGCCAATGTTCTTCTTGTTCTAATTTACGTTTAGTAGTTCTTAAAGATTCGTTTTCTTGCGCTATAATTTGATCAATAATATTTTCATAAGATTTAAATCCTTCATTATAAAAGTGGCATTTTCCACGATCAATTATTAAAATCTTATTCGTTATTGCTTCTAAAAAATTACGGTCATGACTAATAACTATCACAGCCCCTGGGTAACCTTTAAGAAAATTTTCAAGCCATTCTATACCTTGGATATCAAGATGGTTGGTTGGCTCATCAAGCAATAATATATCCGGCCGATTATAGATCGTCTTAGCAAGCTCCACTCTTCTAAGCCTCCCTCCCGAAAGCTTTTCAAGTTTTCGATTTCCTTCTAAGCCTAAAGGAACTAAAAATTGATCCAGCAAATATTTTTGATCTTCATTATCATTTAAAATATATTCATAAATTGTTTGCTGTGGATCATAATTAATAAATACATCCTGAATTAAGTATTTAACTGAAGAGCCCGGCTTAATAAAAACGCTACCGGAATCTGCATCCATTTTACCAGCAATAGTTTTAAGTAAGCTTGACTTACCTGAGCCGTTTTTACCCACCAAGGCAATCTTATCCCCTAAAAACACATGCAATTCTAAATCTTTAAACAAAGATCTTTCCTCTAATTGCAAGGATAATTTATTTAACGATAGTAATGGTAACATATTCTTATTTCGCTGTTTTTATCAGTTCTTCTTTAGTGATTAAAAAATTTGCTTCAATCCAAATTTTTTCAAACTGCTTTATCTTATCACTAATTTCTTTTCCCTTCAAACCATAAAGTTGAGCCACTTCTTGCCCATTAAATGGTAAAGGTTTTTTTATGTACTGGCATACTTGATTGATATATTCTTGATATGATTTTTTATGCGAAATCTCTAAAAATTTTAGCCAATCAATAACCATCTCTTTTTCTTTATAAAATAGAAGGAATTGTATATCTTCAATTTTCTTCTCGGCAATAAGTCCAAACAACTCTAGAAGATATCTAGATTGCTTGCTTGATAATTTACATCTAGCAATAAAATTATTAATATTTTCAAGCTCAAATTTTAATATACTTATTAAAATTAAATTGATCGAATTATTATCCTTGAGCTGCTCTATTAGCTCAAAATTATCTATTATCTTAAAGCCTAAATATTTTTCAAAATTTAACTCTTTCATTAAACGAAGAGCATCACTTAAGTGATCAGCAGTAATGATTTTACTAAATTCCTGATATATTCTTTCCCCTGATAAGTTTAGTAGATTGTTTGCATTGTTTCTTAAAATATTTTTAAAATCCGCTCTAAAATTTTGCTTACCATATCTTTGCCAAAATCTTATAGCTCTTAACAATCTAAGATGATCCTCTGCTATTCTTTGCTCGGCACTACCTATAAATTGTAAATTTCCTTCTGCTAAATCCTCTTTTCCGCCAAAATAATCATAAATATTACCTTCAAAATCCATATAAAGTGCATTAAAGGTAAAATCACGACGAGAAGCATCCATTTCCCACGAATCAATAAATTCCACTTCAGCATGCCTGCCATCACAAAACTTATCAATTCTTAAAGTAGTGATTTCAAAAATTTTATGATCAATGATCGCTGAGACTGTACCATGTTTAATACCGCCAGTATGGTATTTAATATCTAGCTTAGTTAAAAGTTCGGTTAGCTCATCAGGTTTATAGTCAGTTGCTAAATCAATATCATTAATTGGCAAACCGGCCAGCAAATCCCTGACACACCCCCCGACCATTTTAAAATGCTTTTTATAGGGAAGAAGTGCTTGATACAATTTATCAAACTCAGCAACTAGCAATTTGTTCAACAGAAGATGGCTCAAAGTTATAAACTTTTTTAAGTTAGATTGATTAAATTATAATACTCATCTTTATTATTATTGCCAATGATACCCAAAGCTATTTTGCTTTGTTTTAGAAAATGATAATAATCTTCAACTTCTGATTTGGAGATTTTAGTTACTTTTGCTACAATTTGGGATATAGGAATAATTTTATGATACTTTATATAGCTATTAAGCAGATACTCGGCTCTAAAGCTTACACTATCTTGCGCCATTAAGCTGCTTGCCTTGAATTGCTGCTTTACTCTATTTAACTCTTCTTCCTCAATATCCCTCATAGATTTAATTACATCTATCATGACCGTAATTAAGGTTTCTAAATTGTCGGAAAGACTTGAGGCATTAACTCCAAAAATACCGATATCTGGATAAGAAGTAGTAAAGCTTGAAACATGATAGGCAAGCCCTCTTTGTTCTCTGATCTCTTGGAATAATCTTGAAGACATTCCTCCTCCTAAAATCATTGAGAATAATTGTTGAGAATAAAATTGAGGATGATTATAAGAAACCGATTCAAGCCCTATCAACACATGCGATTGCTCTAGTTCTCGATTCAACATTATTGCTCCCGGAGTAAACTGCGCCAGCTCAAAATCTTCTTTATTGCCTAAACTTAGGTTACCAAAGTTTTTATTTAATAAATCTACTATGCTCTTTAGCTCCACCTCGCCTGCAATACTTATTAGTATATTTTGAGCATTATAATATCTTTCTTTAGTAGCAATCAAATCATCTCTAGTGATTTCTTTTAGGCTCTCTGGAGTGCCTAAAATGTTGTGTCCCATTGGCTGATTCTTAAAACATAGGTCACTAAATTGATCAAACAGATATTCCTCAGGATCATCAATACATTCAGCAATTTCCTGCAAAATGACATTTCTTTCTTTATCTACTTCCTGTTGATGGAAAGTAGAGTTAACAATTAAATCACTTAGAATTTCTAAAGCCGTTGGCAAATAATCTTTTAAAACATTAATAGTATAAACTGTATGTTCTTTAGACGTATATGCATTTAAATCTGCTCCGATTTGCTCAACTTCTATTGCAATCTGTTTATAATTTCTCTTATTGGTTCCCTTAAACATCATATGTTCAATGAAATGAGCCATACCAAATTTTTCTCGCTCATATCTAGTACCAAATCTAACCAATAACCTGACAGCTACAGTCTGCATATTTTTACAATAATCATGTAAAAGTATCAAACCATTCTCTAGAGAATTAATGGAAACTGAATCGCTCATAAACATATATCTTAAGTTAGGTTTTTTATTAAAAAACAAATATACATATTTACGAATTATTGCAAAACATATATATATAATTGCTATAATTTAAATATTTTAACTTTAGGTTTTAATACCTTGTAAAGACTATAAGTTCTAAGGGGCAAAAATACATGGCAGACTTAAATCATATCAAAGAATTAGTAAAAGAATATGAGATTGAGATAGTTGATTTTAGATTTACTGATATTTTTGGCAAATGGCATCACTTTTCTTATGAAGTAGAAACCGCCATGGAATTAATTAATACACATGGTGGTGCCTTTGACGGTTGCTCCTTACCTGGCTGGCGTGCAATTAATAATTCCGATATGTTGACTAAGCCTGACCTCTCAACAGCTTTTGTTGATCCATTTACCGCTCAGCCTACTTTAAATATCATCTGTACGGTTGAAATCCCTGGAGAAAATAAAGGATATGATCGAGATCCCAGATCAATTGCTAAAAGAGCAATAGACTATCTACACAAAACTGGTCTTGCCGATCAGGCTTATTTCGGACCAGAGCCAGAATTTTTTATATTTGACGATGTTAGATTTAAAGCAAGCAAGCATGAAAGTTATTACCACTTAAACTCTACAGAACTGTCCATTAATAACGGTATAAAAAACGAAGCTGGTAATAATGGTTACAAATGCAAACCAAAATCAGGATATTTAACCTCTCAACCGTTTGACCATGGTAACGATTTACGCTCTGAAATGCTAACCACCATGAAATCAGTTGGAATCAAAGCTACTCTACATCATCATGAAGTTTCTTCTGCGCAAAGTGAGGTAGGTTTTGCTCACGATGATTTAGTAAGAAGCGCTGATAATTTACAAAAATTTAAATATGTTGCCCATAATATAGCATTAAGCTATGGCAAATCCATTACCTTTATGCCTAAACCACTTATATATGAAAATGGTTCAGGCATGCATGTGCATCAATCACTTTGGAAAGATGGAAAAAATCTATTTGCTGGTAACAAATATGCAGGGCTTTCTGATCTTGCTTTATATTATATTGGTGGAATTATCAAACATGGTAAAAGTATCAACGCCTTTACCAACCCTACTACCAATAGTTACAAAAGATTAGTTCCTGGCTATGAAGCACCTGTGGCACTTGCCTATTCTGCTTGCAATAGATCTGCCGGCATTAGAATACCTTATAGTAACAATGAAAAAGCTAGAAGAATTGAAGCAAGATTTCCAGATCCTTCAGCTAATCCTTATTTGTTAACCACCGTACTTTTAATGGCGGGACTAGATGGCATTATCAACAAAATTCATCCAGGTGAAGCCACTGAACAAAATTTATACGAATTATCACAAGAAGAATTAAACAAAATTGATTCTTTAAGCCACTCATTAGATGAAGCTTTAGATAGTTTAGAACAAGATCATGATTACTTATTAAAAGGAGGAGTATTCTCCAAAGAATTTATCCAAACTTATATAAAACTTAAACGCCAGGAAGCAGATCTGCTTAAAATTCATCCGCATCCTTTAGAATTTGAAATGTATTATTAAATACTAGCATAAACATAAAAAGGCGGCTTATTCTCTGGTCGCTTTTTTATTATTAATTTGCCCACTAGATATCATTATAAGTTAGATTATTGCACTTTATAATCGCCATTTAAATAACTTCCCTGGATATGCGCCGCTTAATAGCTCTATAAATAATAATACACTTTAAGCATCAGCGGGATTTTAGGAACAACGCAGCTCCGGAAGTAGCTAAATAGTTATTTATACACTTAAAGAAACTCAAGAGCAAATTTTGATACTAAAATTACTTTCAAATTAAGCTTCAAAAATAGCCCTTGGCTTACTTGATTTCAGGAGAATTATCACTCTCTTTGCTTGGCTTCCGTAACCTTACTAATATTTTACTTACCGCATATAACTGGCTTTTTTATATACTTTATATGCCCTAAATAAAATATTATTTAATAATTGAGTGGGAACTAAAAAACGAGGAATATTTAAGAATGGTACCCGCGGCCGGACTTGAACCGGCAAGGGCGTAAAGCCCCACGGATTTTAAGTCCGTTATGTCTACCATTCCATCACGCGGGCACAAATGATTTTTGCAGTATATTCAATTTTTATGATTATGCAAGATCAAATTCATAAGTTTTTCACCTTAATTTTACTATTTAAGTAATTTAACATTAAAATATGTTTCATTGACAAAAAAATCATTTATACTAACATGGTAGCATAATAACATAGTAATTAATTATGATAGAAGAGCAATTATATCAAGCATTGTTAACACTAAAAACCCCTCAGGAAGTCAAAAAATTTTTTAAGGACTTGTGCACTCCCAAAGAAATCAAAGACATGTCTGAGAGATTTAATATAGCAAAAGTTTTAAATAGCACTAACCTTTCTTATCAGCAAATTCATGCTCAAACGGGTGTAAGTATTGCAACTATAGGGCGCGTAGCCAGGTTTTTAAATCAAGAACCACATCAAGGTTATAAAATAGCATTAGAAAGGTTAGCAAATGCAAAGAATGATAATAATTAAATTAATTGCAGCAATAAGCATATTACTGTGTATCCCTAATATTTATGCTGCTCAAAAAGATAATAAACCAACCCAAGTAATGATTTTAAAAATCATTGACCACCCTGCACTTGATCAAACCACCAAAGGGATTATAGATTATTTAGGGCGCAATCAAACAGTAACTAGAAAATTTAATATCCACACCGAGTCCGCTCAAGGGCAACCTATTTTAGCTAAGCAAATTGCTCAAAAATATGTCAGCCAAGAACCTGAGATTATCATTGCCGTAGGTACAAGTGCCGCACAAGCATTTCTGCCCTTTCATAATCAAACTAAAAATCCTGTAATCTTTACCTCGGTAACCGACGCAATTACCGCCGGTCTTGCCGATAACAACAACATACCGCATTTAGGCTTTACGGGTATTAGCAACCATGTTCCAGTAAAAGAACAAATGAAATTTTTTCGTTCACTACAACCCCAATTGAAAAAAATTGGTACTATCTATAATCCCAGTGAAATTAACTCAGTAAAGGCACTAACTGAGCTAGAAAATTATTGTCAGGAACAGGCTTTAGACTTAGTTATTGCCCCTGCAACCAAAGCTACAGAAGCCGCCCAAGCAACATACCGACTGATTAATGAAGCAGAAGCTATCTTTATTAACAACGATAATAATGCTCTATCTGCTATAAAAATCATTACTAATATTGCTAAAAGTAAAAAAGTACCTGTTTACTCAAGCGATACTGATACTATTCCTCTTGGCGCTATTGCGGCTTACGGGGTTGATCAGTATAAACTTGGCGAACAAACCGCAGAACTTGCTTTACAAATTTTAAAAGATCCTAAAAAAATCTATTCAATCCAAAAAGCCAAAGCAGTTATTCACCAAGCCAACCACTAAAAATATAACTTAGTTTTTATTTTTATAATGTTTTCTAGTTTGAGTTCTGCGGGCAATTTGATCTTTAATTGTCTGCTTTGCTTTGTCTGATAATTCTTTAAACAATTCTTTTTTTTGTTTATTCAAATCTTTTAGTTTTTGGTAATACTCATCAAGCTCTTCTTGCAACTCTGCACTTAAGCTATCACCCACTTGAGATTCTTTTACAGTTTCTGATAAAGCAAAAGAGGAATTTAAAATAAATAAACCAAATAAAATTATCCCAAAATATTTTAATTTTAACATTTATCTTCTCCAATAGTTAAATTTTTTAATAGTAATGCAACTTATGATTTAATTTTCTTGTGCAATAAGCCATAAGCTAATATCATTAACAACAAAATTAAATTAAATTCAAACTTTTAATAAAACAATAAAGGATAAATTTAATGGAAGTTGTAATTATTGATGCGATTAGAACCGCTGTAGGCAGTTTTAATGGTACTCTTTCAAAAATCGCCGCCCATGATTTAGGTGCAAATCTTATTAAAGAAATTATTAACCGTAACAATCTAAAAAATAACCAAATAGATGAAGTTATTATCGGGCAAGTTTTAACTACTGCTCAAGGTCAAAATCCAGCTAGGCAGGCTACTATTAAAGCTGGGCTAGATATCTCAACTCCTGCCTTTACAATCAATCAAGTTTGCGGCTCAGGTCTCAAATCGGTTGCATTAGGCATGATGGCTATTAAATCAGGCAATGCCGATATAATTATCGCTGGTGGTCAAGAAAATATGAGCATGGCTCCTCATGCCATTCATTTAAGGGATGGCACTAAAATGGGTGATGGTAAATTAGTTGATACCATGTTGTTTGATGGTCTTACCGATATTTTCAACAACTACTCCATGGGTATTACGGCAGAAAACATTGCTAAAAAATGGAATATTTCTAGAGAAGAGCAAGACAAGCTTTCACTAGAATCACAAAACAAAGCAGAAAATGCCATTAAAACAGGGCGCTTTAAAGAAGAAATTATTCCAATCAAAGTTAAGCAACGTAAGGAAGAAATTACCTTTGAACAAGATGAATTTCCTAAATTTGGCACTACACTAGATTCATTAGCTAAACTGAGACCGGCATTTGATCCGAGTGGCACCGTTACTGCAGGTAACGCCTCAGGAATTAATGATGGAGCAGCAATGATATTACTGATGAGTCGTACTAAAGCTCAAGAGTTAGGCCTTAAACCTCTTGCCTCAATCAAAGCATGGGCTCAAGCAGGAGTAGAACCTGAAATTATGGGGACAGGGCCAATTGAAGCAGTCAAAAAGGCCTTAGCCAAATCAGCTTGGCAGATTAAAGATCTAGATTTAATTGAATCCAATGAAGCCTTTGCTGCACAGGCGTTATGCGTCAGTAAAGAACTTGGACTAGATCTCAGCAAAGTCAATGTAAATGGCGGATCAATTGCTATAGGACACCCAATAGGAGCCTCTGGCACTCGCGTGCTGGTTACTCTTTTACATGAAATGAAAAGGTCAAATCGTTCAAAAGGCTTAGCTACCCTTTGCATTGGCGGCGGAATGGGGATTGCCTTAACTGTAGAATTAGAAAAATAATTTATAAATTAAATAAGAGGATTAAATGTCAAGAATTGCACTAGTCACCGGTGGAACCAGAGGGATTGGAAAAGAGATTGCATTAGAATTAAAAAACAATGGCTTTAAAGTTATTACTACCTATATCAGCAACGAAGAGGCAGCAAAGCAATTTCAAGATGAGTTTGGCATCGAAGCTTTCAAATGGAACGTAGCCGAATTTGAGCAATGCCAATTACATATAAATCAAATTGTTACCAAATACGGCAAACACCCTGAAATATTGGTTAACAATGCTGGAATTACTAGAGACAGGATGCTACATAAATCAACCTATCAGGATTGGGATGAAGTATTAAAAACCAATTTATATTCATGCTTTAACATGTGCCACGCATTAATTCCTCATATGAGAGAACACGGCTTTGGTAGAATAGTCAACATCAGTTCAATTAATGGTGTAAAGGGTCAGATGGGACAAGTAAACTACTCTGCAGCCAAAGCTGGTATATTAGGATTTACAAAAGCTTTAGCACTTGAAAATGCCAATAAAAATATCACTGTAAATGCAATCGCACCAGGATATATTGAAACTGACATGACCAGCCAAATGAAGCCAGAGGTATTAAACAGTATCAAACAAGGTATTCCTGTAGGCAAAATGGGTTCTCCGGCTGACATTGCACGTTGTGTCTTATTCTTAGCTGCAGATGAGGCTAATTTTATAACAGGAACTACCATTAATGTGAATGGTGGACAACATATGTAATTTGAAATTATATGGCTATATTTAATAAGCTAAATAGCTCAATTAAAGGGAAGGCTCTTGGCTTAAATAAAAAGCGGAATGGCTTTTATATAGTTTTGGGTGATGAAGGAGTAGTTATATCCTTCATCAAGAAAAATATTTTAGAATCAAGAGATTTCTTTCCCAATCTTGAAGGAGATAATTTAGAAAAATTTAACCAATTATTCCAAATGTATCCTAAGCATCATATCTATATCTTATTAGATGTGATTGAACAAAGTTACCAGCTTCAAACTTTTCCGCCGGTAAGTAAATATAGCATTGATTCAATTGCCAAGAAAAAATTAGCTAGAACTATAGATGAGAATCATCTCAAAGGATTATTTCAAATATCCTCACCTTCAGCTGAATTTAACGAATGGCAATATATTTTTGTATCATCGCCCATTAACACTGTTCTGACTAAATGGCTTGATGCGATTTACTCTCTTCCTAACCCATTACGTGCTATATATTTATTGCCGGTTGAAAGTTCAATCATCATTGAAAAGATAGTTAACAACAAAGCTGAATTTAACAATATTAGAAGCTATAAATTTAAAATGCTGATACTCCATAATAAAGTCAGTGGAATTAGGCAAATTTTTTATAAAAACAATAAAGTATTTTTTACACGCTTAATTAATATTGATAATGAAGATTTTCCTGATGTAATTGCTGGTAATATTAATCAAGAAATTAAAAATTCTTTTGAGTTTTTAAATCGCAATTACAACGTTAATACTGATGAAATAGGCATCGTTATTATTGCTAACGAAAAGATTAAAAAATCTTTGAAGGAGCAACATGAAATTAAAGCTGCACATATTATTATAACCCCTTATGAATCAGCAGAAATTCTTAATATAAAAGATGGTATACTACCAGAGGACCAATTTACAGATATTCTGTGCGCCATAAACACCAATTTATCCAAATCTCAATTAATACTACATACTCCTTATAGCAAAAAAATATCTAACTATAGCTTGTTAGCTCAAGTGGTTTTTTATTTAAATATATTCCTAATAATCATCTTAATCTCTTTTTATAGCTTAAATATAAATAAAATATTTAAAATTTATAATGAAGCAACCCACAAGGTAAATGAGATTACCCGCCTGGAAACCACTATCACTAATAGAAGGACGCAAACTAAAATTGATAGTAAAGAAAACACTTTAATCATAGAATCAGCAAGCATTTTTCAAGATATAATGGCCTCCAGCCTATCCCCCAAACAATTACTAGTAGATTTTTATAACACTACCAAGCAAGACGTAAGAATTACTGAGATTGATTGGAAATACGAACCCGTCGCAAGGTTGCCTAATAATATGAATACCTCTAACAACATCAATAGAATCACATTATTATTAAAACTAAACTTTGTGAATAAAGGGAAAACTTACCAAGAATTATTTGCTAATTTTGATAATTTTATTAAACGAGTAGAAGTTAAATTTAAAAATTATCAAATTGAGTATAGTAGGCTTAATCAGCAAATAAGCTTAGACGATAACAACCAAGCCATCCCAATCGACATGTCAATTAGGGGACCAATAAAATAATATGGCAAATAAATTAAGTCACATTACTACTAAACTAAAAATTCAAGGGATCATCATTGCCAGTCTTGCATGCATAATGCTCTCATCTTACATAATTATCAATTCAGTAATAACTAAGGAAACTGACAAATTAAATTTTTTAGAAATTCAAATCAATGAAGCGCAACGGCAATTTATCGAGCAAGAAAAGAAAATTACCAGCTTAAAAAAAGCCAATGAAATTTGGAGTAAACTTAAAGACATTAAAGAAAAAAGAGATAGTTTAGATTTTGACCGGGTCAAAACAGTAATAGCTACCATTAACAAAGATAGGTGGCTAATTAAAAAGGTTGATATTAATATCTCGCCTCCAATAGATGTGCACAAACCCAATTTCCATCATGTTAGTTTGACTAAAAGCCAGGTTGAGTTATCATTTACCACTATGAGCGACAATGTATTGTTTAATATTATTGATAAAATCAATCATAACTTTCCTGGATACATCAATTATAAAAATCTTAGAATTAAAAAAATTGCTGAAGTCAATAGTGAGATTTTAGCAAAACTCAAAGCTGGGATTTTACCAGAATTACTTGAATGCAAAATGGTTTTTGAGTGGCAAAATATTAAAAATATTCAAGATGAAAAATAGCATTAAGCATTTATTATTCATAGCTTATTCTACCATAGCTTGGGCTGAAGACTCCAAACCTTTGGTGCTTTTACCTGAAATCAGCTCCATTTCCCAAACTCAAGATACTTCAAGTTATAACCAGTCCCAACAAAAAGAGAGCAGCCCTCCTAACTTACCTATTCCAATGGACAACGACAATATTAATGCTATTGAATTAAAAAAGGTTATATTAACTAGAGATAATGTATCTCCTTTACTCCCATCCCATACTACCCCTAACCCTGATAATGTAAGGGTAACAGATGATTCTAGACCTCCCTCACTTACCGTAGAAACGCCTGCTGATCTAGAAAACAGCCTCACTACAATTAAAACGCAAATAAAGCCCTCAGACCAAACCACAGAGGAAATACCCAATCCAGTTAATGGCAGCCTAGGTAGCAACATCTTAAACAATACACCTAGCAAACTAAATACAACTCAAAATTTATCACCCATAATTGATCTACACACTATTAACAAGTTAAAAGAACTTGAAAAAATCAACTCTAATGAATTTACCATCAATGGTGAAATTCAGAAGAAGACGTCTAGCTTACCAGCCCTTCAGCGAGATCAAAACACCATTAATTCTAATAAAAATTTAAATTTTGATGGATTACTAGATGTCAAAGAATTGTCTACTGGCAATAATACTGTTAAGCCAGATATTAAAAGCGACCCCCCAATTAGTAATAAAAGCTCTATGAGAAATAGTACTCCTTTAATAGACAGGCTATCAGAGTATTATATTGTTAACCCTTATGATTTATGGAACGATAGCTTGATTTTTACTACGGAAGAAGTTCAAGGATTAAATGAAGCTTTTAAAAGCTTCTTAATCGGCACGGTACGCAGCATGTATGCTAAACGTACTACTCCGCAAACCACTCCTGATCAAAAGCAAGAAGAAAAAAGAATAGACTTTAAGTTACATTTAAAATCTATTCTTTACTTAAATAAAGATACCTGGAGTATCTGGATTAACAATAAACGATTTAGCTCATCATCTTCTTCACTTAGTGATGACAATCTAGGTATTAAAATTAAGAAGGTTACTCCAGACTTTATTCATTTAGTTGCTGTTATCAAACCAAACTATCTTATTCCCGATATAGATCAAATTAAGACAGGAGCCCAAGTCTCTTATGACAAAGAAACCTTTGAAGCAAGCATCACACTCTATACCAACCAAGCATTTTCAACCAAAAAAATGACAGTAGGTGAGTATCATGAATAATTTTGTCTGCAGCATTAGCAATCTAACTAAAAGATTTAACAATCAATCGGAGGTTTTAAACAATCTAAACCTTACTATTGCTTCTGGGAAAATTACGTGCCTGGTAGGTTTAAACGGTATTGGAAAAACCACTATTATCAAAATCCTTTTAGGATTAATTCAAAACTATAATGGTTCAGTTCAACTTGATCATAAGGATGTTAAAAATTATAGATTAAGATATACTATTTTTCATTTGCCTGAAAAATTTAACCCTCCTTACAATTTTACTGGCCGAGAATTCATCAAAATTTCTTTAAATTTTTATCACATCCCAATTAATGAGGAAATCCTCCATAATTATTGCCAGCAAATAAACTTTAACTATGAACAACTAGATAAAAGAATTTCCACTTATTCTAAAGGAATGGTACAAAAAATAGGGGTTCTTGCAATGTTATCTTCTCCCACCACCACCTGGATTTTAGATGAACCAATGAGTGGATTGGACCCTACTGCCCGCTATGAAGTTAAGCAAATTCTTAAATCAAACAATGCTTTGGGTAAAACTATAATCTTTACTTCTCATCTACTAGCTGATGTAGAAGAAATGGCAGATAATATTATCATTTTGCATAATGGCACAATATGCTTTAATAATAATTTAGAAGAACTATTTACTCAATATAATACTAATAATATTGAAGAAGCATATTTAAAAGCAATTAATTATTATTAAAAATGAAAAGCTACCTTATATACGAGCACAATAACAAACATCAAGCTATCAATAGTAATTTCAACCTGTGGGCTTTTGTGTTTGGAATTTTTTGGTTGTTATATAACAAAATGTTTTTTAGCATTTTATTCTTTTTATCTTTGCAGCTTATATGCAATTTTATATCAGTTAAATATTCAAATGATTTTATTGTTATCATTCCCTCATTGTGCCTTGGTCTATTTGCCGGAGAAATTCTTGCATTACAAAAGCAGCTTCAAGGATTTAAGCTAGTTAGCTTAACTAGAGCAATGAGCAATGATCAGGCCATTCAAAGATATCTAGATCTTAAAAGTTATTAGCCTTACCTTTCAGCTTATAAACATAACTAATAATTTCTGCGACAGCCTGATAATATTCGAGCGGTATTTCTTCATTAATATCAACCAACCTGTATAGCTCTCGTGCTAATGGAGGATTTTCAATTATTGGCACTTCATGTTCACTCGCAATTTCTCTAATTTTTAACGCAATCCTATCTAACCCTTTAGCAATCAGTATGGGAGCAGGCATGGTTTCCATATCATATTTTAAAGCTACCGCAAAATGGGTAGGGTTAGTAATAATGACATCCGCTTTAGGTACTTCAGCCAGCATTCTTTTTCTGCTTTTTTCTGCACGTAAGCGCTTAAGTTTAGATTTAACTTCAGGACTACCTTCTGATTCCTTAAACTCTTCCTTAATTTCCTGCTTAGTCATTTTTAAATCTTCAAAAAATTTAAATCTTTGAAAGAAGTAATCAAATACTGCGATAAAAAATAAAAATATCGCTATCTTAACCAGCAAAGAGAATAAGTTTTCTTTAAATACCCATAATATTCCTAGCACATCAATATCATGCATTATTGGGCTTTTCAGAAAAAGTTTTTTGATGACAAAATAGCTAATAAAGCCAATAACAATAATCTTGATAATACCCTTAATAAACTCCACCAACGACTTCATTGAAAACAAACGACTTAAACCAGCAAGAATAGAAATTTTAGAGAAATCAAACTTCAAAGCTTCTGGGTTAAAAATTATACGAATATTCTGCATTGAAGGTGATATAATTACTGTAATGACTAGAAAAACCAGCAAAGGTGAGATCAGAATAGAAAAATCTTTTAAAATTCTTAAATATATTGATGATAAATAGCCTGGATTATTCATATCAATTTGATCTGGATGATGAATATAAATTACTAAGCTATCAAAGGTAGATTTTAGTACCAATGGCAGCATTTTAAGCAGCACCAAAATAGCCACAGTGAGCATTAAAAAGGTAGTCACATCCTTTGAATAAATGATTTGGCCCTTTTTATAAGCATCCTCTATTCGCTTAGGGGTTGCGTCCTGGGTTGCCTGGTCCTTATCTTTGCCTTCTGATTCAGCCATATTTTAAAATAAAAATTGCTTTAATAATTCTTTGATCTCACCAATATACCACAACACCACCCCACTAACTGAGATAAAGAGTATGGTAAAACTAACTAATAACTGAACTGGCAACATAATAAAAAAGACTTGTACAGTAGGCATTACTTTATTCATAATCCCCGACATTGCCATAATTAACAAAATAATTACAAAATAAGGGGAGGCAATTTTAAGGGCGATATTAAACACTTTACTTACCAATCCACTAATAATTTGTGAAAAATTTTCAAAATTAACAGGTTCAAGAAAAGGATAAACTTTGTAACTTTCAAAAATACCAGTAATAAATACATGATGGGTATTAGAAGTAAGAATAGTTATTAAAGTTACCATATATAGAAAATTAGCTTCTAATGTACTTTGCATTGCTTGAGCCGGATCAAACATTTGGGCAGCAGAAAGCCCTGATTGTTGGCTGATAATGTGCCCAGCTGTATTAATCGCAGAGAAAATAATTTTTATTGAAAGGCCGATCATTAGGCCAACTATAACTTCGTTAGTAATAAAGGTGGCCAGCAGTATAATGTTATTATTTTTAATAAGCTCTGCTTGCAGCAATGGAAACAGGATAAAAGATATTAAAATTGATACGCAAATTCTTACTCTTCCTGTAACAAAGCTCTCGCCGATGCTTGGCAACATTAAAATGATCGGTAAAACTCTGGAATTAATTAATAATAATTTCAAAAACACCGTCACTGTCAGCTGAGATAAATCAGGCATGAGTTATAGGCCTGCTATTTTTTCCGCTATTCTCATACTAAAACTACCGATACCATTACCTATAAATGGCAATAGAAAAATTAGCGATAATAGCACTGCAAACAACTTAGGAACAAAAGCAATGGTTGCCTCTTGAATTTGGGTTAAAGCTTGTAATAAAGAAATAGTTAAACCAATTACTAAAGCAATAATCAAAAGCGGAGCCGCAGCTTTTAAAAATACATAAATTGCCTCGGTTGCTATATATAAAACTTCATTTGAATCCATTTACTATGCTTTGAATATATTTTCTTTATAATATAGTTAATAAAAAAGTTTAAACTTAATAATCATCCTAGATAGTAATCTGCAAAGTGTAAATAAAGTTTTGGTTATCTTCACTTTATAAATGCAATCTATTTATAGTTATAGCCTTATAACTTATTTCCAGTAGTAGCACGCTAGGTAAATATATTTCCAATAGAGCGGGACGGTTCAATTTAAAATTATCAAGCTGGCAATAACACCATCAACCCCTGCACCTTAAAATTTTATAGCAGTAATAACAGCTATATAGCTAAGCTTAAGAAATTTGATATAATTTTAATTTAGATAACTATACAAAAATACACACCAGCTAAAATGATAGCTTCATAATGTCGTTGATTACTGTAAGTAAAGATTGCTTAATCGCTACAACCTTATTTACAATTTGTTCAGCCTCAGCAAATGCTACTACCACTTGAGTTACATCAGCCTTTCCTTGCAGTGATTGAATGGCAATTTGATCAGCTTTAGCAATGCGGCTAAAGTCATCTTTAATATTTTGTGTAAGAAAATTTTTAAATAATGCAACTTTATCATTACTTTCTAAGGCTTCTGCTTTAGGAAGTTTTAGATTTTGGGTATAAGCCACGCTTGCTTGTGCAATTTTATCTATACTCATACTTATGGCTTCACCTTAAAATATCTAATGTTTGCTTCACCATTGATTTTGAAATCTCAAGTGCATTCATGTTAGCTTCATAACTTCGCTGCGCTTCTTTGGCATCCATAGTCTCAACCAGCCTATCGACGTTAGGATATAGCACATAACCTCTGCTATCAGCTGCCGGATGCTTAGGATCAAATTTTACTTGAAAATCACTCTGGTCTTTTGAAATTTTATAAACTTGGACTAAATCAATGCCTGTTTTACGATCAGGTTTAAGCTTAAAAAAAATTATTTTTCTTTGATAGGGCGTCTCACCGGGTAAGATGCCAGTAGCATCAGCATTAGCCATATTTTGAGAAACTATTGACATTCTTTTAGACTGCACTTTCATACCTGCTGCTGAAATTTCTAATGAATCGAGCAATCCTCCATTACCAGCACTGGCACTAAGTGAATGTAAGACCAAGCAAAATAATAAGTACACTATTTTACTCATCTTGAACCCGTTGCGGTTTTTAACATATTATAGGCTGAACGCATTAACCTAGTATATTCTGAATAATCAATATTATTATCTGAGGCATTTTTTAACTGATCTGCCAATACGATATTATTTCCAACTGGCGTTACCTCATTAGCATCACGATCTTTAATTACTTTATATGTAGATTTATTTCTCATCCCAAGATGATTGCTATGAGTAACATTCATATTAAAACTATTTTTTTGCCTACTGATCCTTTCCAACTTACGCAAATTAAATCTCTCAAGGGTTTTTGCCTTAGCTTTAGGAATATTTGCTTGAGATATGTTGGTATTTATCACATTTTGTAGATTAGCCGCATGATCGATTTTAGCATTTAACGCTTCCATCATATCAACTCTCTTGCCTGCTTTGGCATAATTGCCACTTGCTAGTAGTACAGTGAGAAAAAATGCTAAATATAACTTCATAAACTATTTGAAAATTATTAATTTTTTCAATAAGTTGATATTGATAGTAAATTTATTAATTGTCAATTAAATATGTTATATATAACCCGCAAAAAAAACCAAAAAGTTTTTATCAATAATGAAATTGAAGTGAGCATTATAGATGTAGGAGGCGGTAAGGTGATATTAGGCTTTAAATGCCCGTTGCATCATACTGTTTTGAGAGGAGAGATATATGAAAGAATTGCTGCAGAAAACCAAAATGCCGCTAATGCCGAATTACAAAAAAACCCTAAAGAATAATCTTCTTTAGGGTTTTTTGTAATCTTAACTTAAACTAATTATTTAAGCGTTTTCATCTTGATAAATTTTAGCCTTTTTAGTTTTTTTAACGCGACCTGCGGTATTAACTCTAGCTAACTTACCTTTTTTATCATCCCACCTATATTGGAAGGTTACTGTTTTAGTTTCAGTAATAAAGATATCTCCGTTAGCCATCTGGATTACATCGCAACCTTTATGAAGAGAATCATTTATTAAGGAAGCGGATTTTCTCATGTAATTCACATCACCAAAAACAGGAGCTTCACCTTCACTGGTAGTGCTTTTTAACTTATTATCTACTGTAGACATAGTATCCTCAATAAAAATCTCAATTTTTAGTGTATAATATTACTATATTAACCTAAAATCATTTAAAACGCAATAAAACAATCACAATAATTAACTTATATACAATTTATAAATTTTTTACAAGTTATTTTTGAATGAAACATTAATTATATTTGCGCTTTTAATAAAATTGAATTAATTGCAGCAGCAAATTCATTTACATCTTGTATCATTTCCCCTTCAACAATACAAGCCTGATTGTACAGCAGCCTAACCACCATTTTGTCATCCTCATTAAAATCAGCCTTATTAGCTAATTTTGCAACAATTGGATGATCAGGGTTTATCTCAAAAATTTTAGGAGCAGCCATGACCAACTGTTTTTGCTCAATTAAAAAGCGCTCCATTTTAATATCCATTCCACCTTCAGGCACTGTAATACATACAGGACTATTAGTTAGCTTTTTAGATAATTTAACTTCCTTAACTCTTTCACCAAGCTCTTGCTTAATTAATTCAATTAATTTGCTATAACCTTCTTCTTTTAGCAGGTCTTTCGTATTTTCCTGGCTATCTTCATTTGATTTATTCAAATCAATATTTTCACGGGTAATGGATTTAAATTCTTTTTCTTTATAATCATTAACTACGTTTACCCAAAAACTATCTACATGATCGGCAAGCAAGATTACTTCGATATTCTGAGCCTTAAATCCTTCCAGTTGTGGACTTTTCTTTAATCTTTCTAAATCATCTCCTACCAGATAATACATATATTGCTGCCCTTCTTTCATATTAGCAATATACTCTTCTAATGAAATTAGCTCGCTTCTTTCGCTGCTTGCAAATTTACAAGCGGCTAAAATATCATCTCTAAACTCGCCGCCTTCACATAAGCCTTCTTTTAACACCGGTCCAAAATTAGCCCAAAACTCTCCATATGATGCTTTATCATTATCTGTTTTCTTTTTCAGCTCGGCCAACACTTTCTTAGTAAGAGAACGCTTAATTTTATCAATCATCGCGCTATGCTGTAAAGTTTCACGACTAATATTAAGCGGTAAATCTTCTGAATCTACTACCCCTCTAATAAATCTCATATAAGCTGGGATAAGATTTATATCCTCACTAATAAACACTTTTTTAACATATAATTTTATTTTGCTTTTTCTATCAGGATGATACAAATCAAATGGCTTTTTGCTTGGTATAAATAATAAGTTTGTAAATTCAAGGGTACCTTCATTCTTATTATGCAAAGTCATCCAAGGATCATCAAAAGCATGAGCTACTGAATGATAAAATTGCTTATATTGCTCCTCAGTAATTTCATTTTTACTCTTGGTCCACAATGCTGAGGCGCTATTAACCACCTCTTCCTTACCATCCGTATCAATTAGCACTATAGGAAAACTAATATGATCTGAATAAGTTGTAACAATATGTTTTACCTTAAAACGATCAAGATATTCCTTACATTCTTCACGCAACTTAACAATAATACTGGTACCACGTTTAACCTCATTGGTAGCTTCTTCAATACTAAATTCACCAATGCCTTGTGAAGACCATTTATACGCTTGGTTGCTACCGCCCTTACGTGTTAACACTACCACTTCATCAGCCACCATAAAGCTGGAATAAAATCCCACCCCAAACTGACCGATCAAATTGGCATCCTTTTTTTGATCTCCCGATAATTGCTCAAGAAAACTTTGAGTGCCAGATTTAGCTATAGTACCCAAGTTATTGATTAAATCCTCGCGATCCATGCCTATACCATTATCAGATACAGTTAAGGTTGAGGCAGTCTCATCTATTTTTATGCAAATTTTATAATCAACATCATCAGCACTTAAATTTGGTGAAGTAACTGATAGATATCTTAATTTATCAATTGCATCCGAGGCATTAGAAATTAATTCTCTGATAAAAATATCTTTATTAGTATAAAGAGAATGAATCATTAATTGAAGAACTTTGCCTACTTCCGCATTAAATTGATATGTATTTTGTTCAGACATCTAACTCCACCTATTTTAATATTTTTGGTATTTCAGCATATAGTAATTAGGATGAATTTATCAAGGGGCTATTAATAATTTTGTTAAATTTCTGCTAAACTTCCCATTGATCCACTTGACTGTATCCGTTTGATACCATAAAATACCATAAGGTACCATACAAATCCATTTTTAACCAACGATGCAATTATTTTTGTCTAGCTATATTAATAAAATTGATAAAAAAGGTCGAGTTTCTATACCCGCTCAATTTAGAAATGTATTAGCTAGCAAAAATCATCAAACCATCATTACTTATCAATCTTTTATTAATAACTGCATTGAAGCATGCGCACCTGATCGTTTAGAACAGCTTTATTCTTTTATCGATAATTTAGATCCTTTCTCTGAACAAAAAGATGCATTTGCCACCACTATTTTAGGAGGCAGCTTAATGCTTAATATTGATAATGATGGTAGAGTTTGCTTACCTGATTTTTATGTAGAAAATCTTGGGTTAACTGAAAATGTAACCTTTGTAGGTAAAGGTAATACTTTTGAACTATGGAATTCTGAAAAATTTCAGGAGTATTCCGTTAAAGCCAGAAATCTAGCATTAAACAGCAGAGATTCTTTAAGAAATATTAATATGGGAGGGATAAAAAATGACTCTAAATAACCCTCCACATACGTCAGTGATGCTCAATGAGGTGGTGGCTTTTACTAACCCTACTGCGGACACCATTATCGTAGACTGTACTTTCGGTGCAGGTGGATATACTAGAAAATTATTGGAAAAAGAAGCAAGCGTGATCGCAATTGATCAAGACGCTTCAGTTAAAAAATTTGTGAACGAATTAAGCAAGCAATATAGCAAACTCAAATTTCATAATTGTAACTATTCCCAAATTGATGAAGTGCTCGAGCAAGAAAATCTAACCGGTGTTGACGGTATTGTAATGGATTTAGGTGTATCATCTATGCAACTAGATCAAGCAGAAAGAGGCTTTTCTTTTATGCATGATGGTCCGCTTGATATGAGAATGGGAGAAAATTCAATCAGCGCCTATGATATTATCAATGGGTATGCCGAGAAAGATTTAGCAGATATTTTTTATTATTATGGTGGAGAACGCCACTCAAGAAAAATAGCTAGATTAATTATTGAAGAACGAGCGAAAGAAAAAATAACTACTACTAAAAACCTTGCAGATTTAATCTGCAGAGTAGTTAAAAGATCTCATAAAAACCCTATTCATCCGGCAACCAGGGTATTCCAAGCCATAAGAATTGCTGTAAATGACGAATTAAATCACCTTAAAATTGCTATTAACAAATCAATTAAATTATTAAAAGAAAATGGAGTTTTAGTTATTGTAAGCTTTCACTCTTTAGAAGATATGATTGTCAAAAAGCTTTTTAAAGATGCAGCCAGCGAAAATTATCACCTCCTTACTAAAAAGCCTCTAACACCAACCGAAGAAGAACTTAAGCTTAATCCTCGCTCTAGCTCTGCTAAAATGCGCGTATTAAAAAGAGATAAGTTATGAATAGAATTGTACCTTTGCCAATTTTAATTGCTTTATCTCTGCTAGCTTTAAGCATTTATCTAATGTTTAATATTAAATATCAGGTTAGAAACTTAAAGATCGATGTTACGCAACTTAATAAGCAAATCATTGACGAAAAAGAATCGATCAAAGTTTTAGAAGCTGAATGGGCTTATTTAAACAAACCAGAACGACTCATGAGAATTGCCTCAAAATACCTACCACACCTGGAACCTATCCAAGTAATGCAATTAAATCCCAAGCTTGTTCCACTTGCTAACCGGCAAAAATTTATAGTTGAAGTCATTAAAAACCATTCCCTTTCCAATCAATCAAAAACTGTTAATTACCGAAAGCCAGTAAGGGATTAAATTTGTGGGAATGAGAAGCTTTTTGCTACATTGTAGACGGCAAAATTGGCCTGAAATAATTGCCAAACTTCTTGCTCCTACCCTTAATAAAACCTATCAACGTCTCACCGTTGTTATTGGTGCTTTTTTACTAGTATTTTTTATATTAGTAGTAAAATTACAAAACTTAGTATTTAATAACAATCAAGATATTGAGTTTAAAAAATTTGCCAGTGTTGATGCAGCCTTTAGAAGAGCAAATATTAGCGATCGTAATGGTCAAGTGCTAGCAGTTGATCTTTCCACCACTTCAATTTATGCTAATCCACGAATTATCCTAGATGCACAAGAAGCTGCCTATAAAATATGTGAGATCTTTAGCGACCTTCAATATCAAAATGTATTAAAAGACTTACAATCAAGTAAAAAATTTGTATGGTTAAAACGGCAAGTTCCTCCTAAACAAAAATATGCGGTCAACAAATTAGGCTTGCCTGGTATAGGTTTTGAAGATAGCCACCAAAGGATCTACCCACATAGCAACCTACTTTCCCACATTGTTGGCTTTGTAGGAATTGATGGTATGGGTCTTGGAGGAGTAGAAAAGTATTTCGACAAGCAATTAATTGTTGATCCGAGCGAAGGCAAGCTTAAGCCAGATATCAAGCTAACCCTTGATTTAAAAGTACAATTTGCGGTCCATGAAGAACTAGAAAAAGCCTTAAAAGATTTTAAAGCAATTGGGGCTGCTGCCATTGTTACCGATGTAACTACTGGGGAGATTATTTCCATGGTAAGTTTGCCGGATTTTAATCCTCATCAACCCGGCAAAGCAAAACCTGAGCAAATATTTAACCGCAGCAGCCTTGCATCTTATGAGCTTGGTTCAGTTTTTAAAAGCATGACTCTTGCGATGGCTTTAGATAATAAAACAGTTTCTTTAACTGATGCCTATGATACCAGTGAGCCTATTAAAGTAGCCAGATTCAAACTAAGAGACTTTAGAGGCAAAGGTGGCATACAATCGGTACCAGAAATATTTCTAAATTCATCAAATATTGGTACCGCTAAAATTAGTTTAGATTTAGGTGTAGAAAAACATAAAGCATATTTAAAAAAATTTGGTTTTATGGAAGATATTAAAATTGAAATTCCTGAAATAGGCAGCCCAGTTTTTCCATCTAATTCCAAATGGAGCACTTTAAGCACTATGACTATGTCTTACGGTCATGGCATGATGGTCACTCCTCTGCATATGATCAGAGCATTTGGAGGGATAGTAAATGATGGGGTAATGCATGACCTTACCTTAGTCCAAGGCACCCAAACTGCTGCCAAACAAATTATTAGCCAAAATACCTCACAGCAGATTAAGCAACTATTAAGACTTAATGTAACTGATGGCGCCGGTAAAAAAGCTAATGCTTTTGGATATTTAGTTGGTGGTAAATCTGGCAGCGCAGAAAAAAGTATTAAAGGTGGTTATAATCGCCATGCCAATTTATCTTCTTTTATTGCGGCATTTCCGATTATAAAGCCTAAATATGCTGTGTTTGTAATACTCGATGAACCTAAAGGTAATAAATCTACCTTTGGTTTTTCAACAGGAGGATGGACTGCGGCTCCCGTTGTTGGTAATATAATTTCACGTATTGCTAATATTATTGGTATTGAACCATTTGATGAAAATGACCAAGAAATAATTAGAAAACTCATGATTGAAAGCTATTATAGAAATAAATATAATGAAAGTTTCTGAAATTACCCAATTAATTAATCTTCCTACTCAGATCATCGATCAAGATATTACTCATATTACTGATGATTCACGCAATGTTACGCCCAGTTCTATTTTTATTTGTACTGCTCGTGATCCAATACAGGCTACTAAATTTTGTCAGGCTGCACTTAAGCAAAATGCTGCATTAATTATTACTGGTAATGATACTGATCTTAGCTCCCCTAAATTCAATTTAACTAATCAAGCTCAAGAAATATACGAGACAGAGGACCGACAAGCTAAATGCTCTCTTGAATCAAACAAAATTATTAAAGTATCTAATCCTTATTTAATTAAAGCACGTCTTGCCAAGCTATTCTATCCTACACAGCCAGAATATATTTATGCAGTAACTGGCACCAACGGTAAAACTTCCACTGCTCATTTCACTCGGCAGTTACTTCATTTAAACGATTTAAAATCAGCCAGCATTGGCACTTTAGGCATGATAGGTGATTTTAATAATAAACTAGAAGAAACCGGTCTCACCAGCCCTGGAGTAATTGAATTTAGCAAATTACTTGGAGAGCTAGTTGTTAGCAATATTAACCATCTCGCTATTGAAGCTTCAAGCCATGCATTAGAACAATATAGAATTGGTGAAACTAACATATTTTCTGCAGCCTTCACCAATTTCAGTCAGGACCATTTGGATTACCATCTTACAATGCAAGATTATTTCAAAGCAAAAATGATTTTATTTGAAAGATTATTGCCTCCAAAACATCTTGCCGTACTAAATCAAGATATTGCAGAATTTGAGCAGATCAAACAAATTTGTACAAAAAAAGCACACCAAGTAATTACTTTTGGGCATAAAGGAAAAGATTTAACTATTAAAGATATCGCCCTTAATCAGCAAGGTATTAGCTTAAAGGCTGAGATTTTTGGCAAAAGCCGCGTTTTTCAGTTACCCTTAGTTGGCAAATTCCAAGCTTACAACCTACTTACCGCTATTGGGTTATGCTATCCTCATATTAACCTGAATACACTGGAAGAAGCGACCAACCAACTTAGTAGCATTCCAGGGCGCATGGAAAAAGTTAATCATCAAAAACATATTTTTGTTGATTACGCCCATAAACCTGAAGCTCTAAAAAACATTTTACTTGCAGCTCGCGAGCATCACCCTAAAAAGCTTATTGTAGTACTAGGCTGCGGTGGTAATAGAGATGCCTTAAAAAGACCAATTATGGGTAAAATCGCCTCTGACTATTCAGATATACAAATAATAACTGATGACAACCCTAGATTTGAAAATCCGGCGTTTATTAGGCAAGCAATAATGGCAGCATGCCCAAATGGTATTGAAATTGCTGATCGTGCTAAAGCTATAGAGCAAGCTATATCAATGGCGAGCAGTGAGGATATAGTAGTTATAGCCGGCAAAGGACATGAACAATACCAAGAAATTAACAATGAAAAATTAGATTTTAATGATATACAAATTGCCACAGGGTGCATGTAAATGAGCGAAATTATTTGGGATGACAAATTACTTTCTCAGGCTTTAGGACAGTATGTTCCTTTTACTTTTGAAGCTTATAGTTTTGAATTTAACAGCAAGGAAGTACAAGAAGGCAGCTTATTTATTGCATTACGCGGAGAAAATGGGGATGGCCATAGCTATATAAAAAATGCCCAGGAAAAAGGTGCCATTTGTATTATTGCTGAATATATTCCGAAAGATGCACTCCACACAGATAATATTTTAATCGTCAAAGATTCTAAAAAAGCTCTAAATCAGCTTGGGAAATTTAAGAGAGAGCATGTTAAAGCCACTTATATAGGGGTTACCGGCAGTGTTGGCAAAACCAGCACTAAAGAGATGATTTATTCAGCTTTATCAGTTTTTGGCATGACCCATAAAAACGCCGGTAACTTTAATAATGAGTTAGGATTACCTATAACCTTAGCAAGAATGCCTAACCACACCCAATATGCAGTGCTTGAAATGGGTATGAACCATCTAGGAGAACTAAAATATTTAACTTCTATCGGCAAGCCGGATATTGCAGTAATTACCACCGTAGAAGCAGTACATTTAGAATTTTTTAATTCAATTGAAACCATAGCCCAAGCTAAAGCAGAAATTTTTGAAGGTTTAAACCCACAAGGATTAGCTATTATCAATCATGATAATGCATATTTTGAGCTTATGAATATGCAGGCTATCAAGTTAGGCATTAAAAATATCGGTACTTTTGGCGCTCATCAAGGAGCTTATGCCAAGTTAATTGAATATAAAGCTTATAAAGAACATGCCCTAATTAAAGCCCAAATTAATGATCAAACAATTGAATATCAATTAGGAATGGTGGGAAGACATCAAGCAATTAACTCACTTATACCCTTATTTATCATTAATCATTTAGGCCTGGATTTAAACAAGGGCATAAAGGCTTTATCTACCCAAACAGCTGCTTATGGCCGAGGAACAGTAATTGATGTAATTTATAACAATAAACATCTTACTATTATTGATGAAAGTTATAATGCGTCTCCTGTTGCCGTAAAGGCCGCTTTATACAATTTAGCTGAAAGATTTCCTAATTCACAAAAAATAGCTATTTTAGGAGACATGAAAGAATTGGGTACCGCAGAAAAAACTTTCCATCAAGAACTGAAAGAATATATAATTGATAATAAAATTGCTAAAATTATTTGCATTGGTAGTTTAATGAGAAGCTTATTTGATAGCCTACCAAGAGATTTTACTAAATATGCGTTTAGCAGTGTAACTGAATATTTAAACTCTTCCCCTGATCTTTTTGATAGCCAAGATGTTATTTTGGTTAAAGGATCCTTCTCTATGGGGTTAGGCAGGGTGGTTAGTTATTTAAAGGATTCCAAATAATATGCTTTATTATCTTTATACGCTTCTTATTAACCACTGCCATAGTTTAAACATCCTAAAATATATTACATTTAGAAGTTTTGGAGCATGTCTTACTTCTTTTATTATCGTAATGGTTACCATGCCCCGTTTTATTGGTTATTTAAAGCAACTTAAATCTGGTGGGCAGCCGATTAGGGAAGATGGACCCGAAACTCATTTTAGCAAAAAAGGTACCCCGACCATGGGTGGCCTACTGATGCTTATAGCGATATTTATTACTGTGTTTTTATGGGGCAATCTAACCAATCAATTTTTACTGATTACCTGTTTTGTGACCTTAAGTTATGGGTTACTCGGATTTATTGATGATTATAAAAAAGTTAAAAAACAAAATACTAACGGTGTTACCGGCAAGCAAAAATTGTTAATTCAATTTTTAGTCAGCTTCATTTGTTACTTTTGGATTATCAATATAATACCTATAGAAGTCGCAAGTCATCTAGTTTTTCCTATATTTAAAAATCTCAGCTTTGATTTAGGTTGGTTTTATATAATTTTCATTGCCTTAGTAACAGTTGGTACTTCCAATGCAGTTAATTTAACTGATGGGCTTGATGGTTTGGCTATTGTACCAATTATGATTACCGCACTTTGCTTTGGCATTATTGCCTATGTAGTCGGACATAGTGTATTTGCTAATTATTTGCAGCTTACTCATATTAAAGGTACTAGTGAGCTCGCAGTATTTATTGCCAGTATGATCGGAGCTGGACTCGGATTTTTATGGTACAACTCACAACCAGCACAAATTTTTATGGGTGATACCGGTAGTTTATCCTTAGGCGGCGCATTAGGTATTATTGCTGTACTTACCAAACATGAAATTGTGTTAAGCATTATTGGCGGATTATTTGTTTTGGAAGCTTGCTCAGTAATGTTGCAAGTTTATTATTTCAAAATTACCAAAGGCAAAAGAATCTTCTTAATGGCGCCCTTACATCATCATTTTGAGAAAAAAGGCTGGCCCGAATCAAAAGTAGTTACCCGTTTTTGGATTATCAGTATAATTTTTGCATTATTAGGGCTGGGCACACTTAAAATTAGGTAGTTAATGAATTTCTATCAAAAAGTTCATATTGAATATAGCTTAGATAACATTCACCACTCACGTTATTTAGCTTATACTGCTTGGGGTAATCCTAATAAACCGGCAATACTCTGTGTACATGCACTGACGCGCAATGCCCGTGACTTTGATCTTTTAGCACAAGCTTTAAGTAATAAATATTATGTAATCTGCCTTGATATTGCGGGTCGTGGCCAAAGTGACCCTATGCCTGATCCATTATGTTATAATTATTCGTGTTATCTTCATGATATAATACTTTTGCTAAAAAAACTTAATATTACTAAGTTCAGCTGGATTGGCACTTCAATGGGCGGTATCATTGGTATGGTATTTGCAAGCCTTTACCCTGGGATTCTGGATAAGTTGATTATCAATGATGTGGGCGCTTTTATTCCTAAAGAAGCTCTACAGCGCATCGCTAAATATGTAGGTCGTACTTTCACTTTTGATAATTTGCATGAGCTAGAACAGCAGCTGAGAAAAAACTTTGCTCCTTTTGGGATAACAGATGATCTTCACTGGAAACATATGGCTAAACATAGTTTCTGGATAACCGCTAACAACGAATTTACTTTTGCTTATGATCCGCAAATTACCTTAGGTACTTTCAGATCAGATCCGGCTCAGATTGAGGATGCAGATTTATGGGATATCTGGCAAAAAATCTCCTGTCCTACATTAGTCATAAGAGGCACCAAATCAGATATTTTACAGCATGAAACTTACCTTAAAATGCTTGAAAAACCTCAAGTTAACGGTATTGAATACAAAAACATTGGTCACGCCCCAAGTCTCATGGAACAAAGCCAGATTAAAGATATTCACAATTGGTTAAACTAAAAAGCACACTTATTCTTACTAATATTTACCGCCATATGTAAAATTTACTAAAAAATTACAAATATCGTTATTTACTTCAACATATTTTTGTTATACATATTAACTTTAAATAGTGATGGAGATTATAATGTCTAACCCAACAATTTTAGATTTAGACCAAGACTTAGACGGTATTTATAATGAACTTTCCGATATTATAACAGATTTATCTGCTCCTGATAATCGTGTGGGCGAAGTTGAAAAACTACTAATAAACATGACCGCTCACATAAGCCACTATCCGGATGACCAGAAACGGCAAACCTTAAAATCATTCTTTGAGCCTGTTAGAGTTAACCCCAGTATTAGGCATGCTCTTTTATTCTTGGCTATTGAACAGAACAAATTAGGGGTAGCTAGTTTACTCATCCAATATGGAGCTAATGTAGATATCGAAGATGAAGACGGCACTCCATTACTCTACACTATGATAAGACAAAATAATATCCTGGGCATTGAACTTTTATCTCAGTACAAAGCAGATATTAACCACATAATTAACCATAATATTGAAGAAATGATATTTATTGGTCTTACACCAATTTTATTTGCTGCAATAAACAAACATTGGAATGCTTTTATTAATTTAGCTAACCTTGGTGCCCGCTTAGATAATGACATAACCATTAACCAAATAAAGAGTAAAGCTTGGCAGCTTGCAGAAGAAGAATTAACCAAAAGTCAAGAAGAAGGCTTTATTAATGATAATATGCGCCAGAAGATCGAAACAATTATTAACAATGCTAAAACTGTAGCAACCCAAGCAGCAAGCATCTCCACCCAAGCGAGTAACCCTACCAATATTACTCCGACTATACTTGTTCCAAATAGTTCTACACAAATAAATAATACTACAAATACTATACAAACCACACCAGCGCCGAATTCTAAATTGTCCTACTATGCTAAAAACACTTGTATAGCACTTGCTAGCCTTGTGTTAGGGGTAGCTGCCATTTATGTGCTGGGTAGGTTTTTTGCACCAAAGGCTACTGCTCAAATAACTCACAATATCGCCAATGCATGCGCTAAAATTTTACCAGGATTTAACTCAAAGAGTTTAAACCAAGCAAAAGACTTTTCTCATGTCGGTAACATTTTCAATAGCAAATCAGTAACAATTGCTAGATAATTTATTACTCAAAATTATAGCGCCTTAAGGGTTATTAAACTCTTGGGCGCCATAATTTTTCTGCTGGACCACTGCCATTTTTTATCCCGTTAATTATTTTAATTGATACTAATCATATAAAATGAGTCTTGATACTTCCATAGCAAAATTAAAAATTAACTTCCCAATAGGCTAATAGTAATATTACTGATCATTTAAATTTAATTATCCCCGTTGATTTTACTTGGGTTTAGGGCTTTTTATTCTGCCAGTAAATTTTTGAGTATTATTTCCAGAATCAACGCTTTTAGTTAATTTATCTTGAAATACCTTGTCTAGCATATTTTTTAATCCAGATAACTGAGATTCCATAGTAGCAGATGAATCTTTTTCAATGTTTTCTGCAGCTTTTTCTAATTTATTTAATTGTTTTGTTAGCTCTATTGTCGGTTTATTGCCCTTTGTCAAAAACCGCCTTATACTAGCAATTATTACTACTATAGCAGCTACGATGGGAATAACGGTTGCAATAGCTATACTTGCTAATGCAATAGGATTAACAAGCATACGGACTAGGATAACACCTCTTATTAACTCTGCACCTGTGCTATACATTCTATTCCCGCTTTTAAAATAAGCTTTTGTGCTCAGGATCTTTTAAAAAATGTTGATCTCCTTTACCTTCTTCGGTGGGAGTGTATATTAAAATGCCATCCATTGCTCTATTTAGCTTGGTGGCTATTGCTTGGGTTTCTTGATTCGTAATCTCTACTTTCTCATCTCTAAGCCCTAGATTCTGCTCTTTATAAATAGCTCAATGCTTTTCTTGTATGGCTATCTGAATTTTGCAGCAAGATTCCTAACGCCACATTAAACTTTATATTGCCTTGATCGTTGCGGGGCAAATTTGCATTAAGAACCTGATTTATTATGCTGCTAATGCATTTTTTTAGTACCAGTAAAAGGCTCTACAATACCAAACCGTTAGTTTGAAAAGAAGATATATAGCCTCTACATGTTTGTTAATATACTAACTGTTGTAATAAAAACTTACAATAATGTAAAAAATATCTAAGGTTGATAGATGACCATAGAAAGTTAGACAGAGATACTTAAGGGATCCAAAGAAGCTTGGAAACTGACAAAGAGAACATTGATCAAGTACTATGAAATATGGAGAACCATCTGAAGAACACAGATCAGGTCAAGTGGACGCAACCCACAACTAAAGCCCTGAGTACAACATACTTTTTGAGAATTTGTGGCACCATAAGCGACGGCTAAATTAGCCGCACGCTCAAAAAAAAGGAGCCAATTATAATAATAGCGTTTTGGCAGGCGTAAGGATCATTACAAGCTGCATTCCTTCCATTTTAGGATCAAGTTCTATTTTTCCTACTTCCTGGATTGATTCTTTAATTTTTTCAAATACATTACGGCCTAATTCTTGGTGAGTAATTTCACGTCCTCTAAAACGTAACGATACTTTTACTTTATTACCTTCATTTAAGAATTTAATAATTGCCTTAGTCTTAATATCTAAGTCACCCTGCCCAATATTAGGACGAAGCTTAATTTCTTTTATTTCAACTTTAGTTTGTTTTTTCTTGGCTTCATGAGCTTTTTTTTGTAGCTCATATTTATATTTACCAAAATCAATTATTTTACAAACCGGGGGTTCTGCATTAGGTGAAACTTCTACCAAATCAAGACCTGCTTGTTCAGCTAGATTTAATGCTTCTCTCAATGGTACGACTCCTAACATTTGCCCTTCAGCGCCAACGAGCCTCACCTCTTTCACGTTAATTTCCCTATTAGCTCTGGGAAGATTATTCTTACTTTTTGTTATAGTAGCCTCCTTTTAAATATTATTTATATATCCGCTAATTAATAGTTTTTAAATTTATCAGTTTATGAGTTTTTATCATTTCAACAAATTCATCAAAACTCATGTTTTCTTGTGGCTTATCTAATGAAAGTCTGACAGAAAGTTGATTTTCTTCAACTTCTTTTTTACCGACAATCACCATCACAGGCACTTTTGCTAGTGAATGCTTTCTGATTTTATAGTTAATTTTTTCATTATCTAGATCTAATTCTACTCTTAAGCCTAAACTTATTAATTTTTCGCTAATTTGTGTGGCATAAACATCAGCATCATTTGTAATATTAAGTACTGCGATTTGTACTGGAGCAAGCCACAATGGTAGCTTTCCTGAATACTCCTCAATTAAAATACCAACAAATCTTTCTAATGAACCTAAAATGGCACGATGCACCATTACCGGACGATGTTTTTGCCCGTCTTCACCAATATACGTGGCGCCAAGCCTTTCTGGCATCACAAAGTCAACTTGCAATGTACCGCATTGCCAATGACGACCTATTGCATCTTTCAATACAAATTCAAGTTTAGGGCCATAAAACGCTCCTTCACCCGGATTTAAACTATATTCAAACCCTGTAGTATTCACTGCATCTTTTAAGGCTTTTTCTGCCCTGTCCCATGTCTCATCACTTCCTACTCTTGTTTCAGGGCGGTCAGAGAATTTGACTGAGATATTAGTAAAACCTAAATCATGATAAACTTCTTGTAATAAATTACAGAATTTCACAGTTTCTTCAGTAATTTGATCTTCGGTGCAGAAAATATGCGCATCATCTTGCACAAAACCTCTTACTCTCATTAATCCATGTAATGAGCCTGAAGGTTCATTCCGATGGCACATCCCGAATTCAGCCATTCTAAGTGGTAGGTCACGATAGCTTTTAATCCCTTGATTAAAAATTTGCACATGACAAGGGCAGTTCATTGGCTTAATAGCTAACACATCTTCTTTAGTTTCGGAAGTAAACATATCCTCACGGAATTTTTCCCAGTGCCCCGATTTTTCCCACAAACTCCGATCAACTAGTACAGGAGTTTTAACTTCTATATAACCATTTTGAGCAATTTTATCGCGAATATAATTTTCTAGCAGACGGTAAATGGTCCAACCTTTATGATGCCAGAAAATCATTCCCTGTGCTTCTTCCTGAATATGAAACAAATTAAGTTCACGCCCTAATTTTCTATGATCTCTTTTTTCAGCCTCTTCTAACATATGGAGATAATCTTTAAGCTCGGCTTCCGACCCCCACGCAGTACCATAAATTCTTTGTAACATTGGGTTTTTGCTATCGCCACGCCAATAAGCTCCAGCCAACTTCATTAATTTAAAATATTTAATCTTACCGGTACTAGGCGCATGCGGACCACGACATAAATCAATAAATTGACCTTGCCTATACAAACTGATTATTTCACCTTTTGGAATATCACGTATAATTTCTGCCTTATACAGCTCGCCAATTGACTCAAAAAATTTAATTGCTTCATCGCGATCCCATTCCTCACGCTGAATAGGAATATTTTCTTCACTGATCTGTTTCATTCTTTTTTCAAGCTTAACCAAATCATCAGGCGTAAAAGGTTCATCACGCGCCACATCATAATAAAAGCCGTTTTCAATTACAGGGCCAATAGTAATTTGAGCATCTGGATATAAATCTTTAATTGCTTGGGCTAGCAAGTGCGCTGCATCATGCCTTATAATTTCAAGGCCGTCAGGACTGGTCGGGGTAATAATCTCAACTTTTGAATCTTGCGTAATAACAGTATTTAAGTCTTTTGGCTGGCCATCAATTTTAAGAGCTAAAGCCAGCTTAGTTAAACTTTTACTAATGCTTTCAGCAATATCAAAACCGGTTATTTGGTCTTGATCAAAATTTTTAATCTGGCCATCTGGCAGAGTAATATTAACCATGATAATTATTCCTTAAGTCTTGCATTTATACATTTGCTGCTAGAATAGAAATTTTTTTGGATGACAACACGACTAGCAAATAAAATCAATAGAATTTTTAACTTTCGCCATACTTTGCTATAAAGTTTTATGGTTTGTTGTGGCTTAGGTAAATCAAATTTACTTACCAATTGGTATGCTTCTAAATAACCGCGCTTAAATTTAGCAATTCTTTTACAATAGTCAATTAATGAAAATGGTACAAAGTAACAAGAAGTAATTTTATTAACTTTTTTAAACTCATACGTTTGAGCAAACTTAGCCCATAACACCCAATCTTCCAACTGATCTAACGAGTTTACAAATCCACCTAATCTTACAAATGCCTCTTTAGGGAATAATACATTATTAATAATTAAAAAATTGCTATCATTTAAAGTGCCTTCATCGCGAGGAAAAAGATAAGGCTTACTCACTATTTTATTGTTATGGGTAATTCCGCGTTCATGGGCTAATGAATAAACTATTATCTCCGGTGCAACACTGGCAGTTAAGGTTTCTAAATGATTACTATACCACAGATCATCATCATCTAAAAAAATTAAATAATTACCACTAGCCTTGTCCATTGCAAAGTTACCGGCAGCACTTCTACCTCGTTGTGGTAGCAAATTAAAATATTTAAGCCGATCATCATTAAGCTGTTTAATTAAACTTTCTAAATGGTTAGAACCATCTTCTACAATTATCACTTCAAAATTTTGATAAGCTTGGGTAAGAACTGAAGTTAAAGCCAACTTAAAGCTGTCTCTCCCTGTAGTTCTTATCAAAACTGAAATTAAACTCATAATGCTTTAGTTAATTGGTTCAAATTAATATACCACTTAATAGTATCTTTTAGGGATTTTCTAAAATCTGAGTGTTGCGCCTTATAACCTAAATCTTCTTTAGCCTTAATGGAGTCTATGGCATATCTAAAATCATGCCCTTTACGATCTTCAACCAATTTAATCAGCGATCCATAAGCAAACCCAGGGGAAATCTCAGCAAAAATCTCACATAGCAGCCTAGCAATATCAATATTAGTTTGCTCATTATCCCCGCCGAAACAATAAGACTCACCTATTTTACCTTTTAAGATGGCTAGTAGAATACCTCTTGCATGATCATCAACATGAATCCAGTCCCTAATATTTAATCCATTACCATAAATAGGAATATCCTGCTTATTTATTAGGCAATGAATAATTTTAGGGATAAATTTTTCACTATGCTGCCTTGGTCCATAATTATTACTACAATTAGTAATTATCACGGGTAAATTATAGGTATGAAACCAAGCTCTAACCAAGTGATCACTAGCAGCTTTTGAAGCAGAATATGGAGAGTTAGGTTGGTAATTTGATCGCTCAGTAAAATAACCACTCTCTCCTAATGAACCATAAACTTCATCTGTTGAAATATGTAAAAATAAAAAGTTTTGTTTAGCAAGATAGTAATTTAAACAAGCATTTAGTAAATTATAAGTACCAACAATATTAGTTTGAACAAAACTATCAGGATCATTAATTGAATTATCTACATGAGATTCCGCTGCAAAATTTACCACCAAATCAATATTATACTTATTGAGCAACCCACCGACCAAGCTTTTATCAGCAATATCACCATACACCACTTGGCAATCAAGTCCGTCAATATTAGATTCGCTTGCAGCATAAGTAACTTTATCTAAAATTACTAACAGTAGGTTAGGGTATAAACTTTTAATGAGGCTAGCAAAGTTACTGCCTATAAAGCCCAGGCCTCCGGTAATTAATACTGATTTAAAATTCATTGAAAAATATTTCTAACTATGCAATTAATGTGACAATACCTAACTAGCATATAAAAATAAAACTTTTTTACAATATTCTTATGAAACATTTATTGCTGATTATTGCTATTATTTTAAATTCTTGCAGTAGTTTTAACAACTTAACTTTACCAATTGCTAAACCTAAATTTTTTACTGAAAATCATAAAGAAGAAAATTTTAGCGATCTAATTGAACAATTAGCGCACAATCCAGAAGACCGGCAAATATTATTAAAAATAGCTCAGTTTCATATTAAAGAAAATAATTGTAATGAATTTATTGAAATCGCTAATAAATTAGATCTTTCCAATCTTGGAGCTTCTCAACAAATTGAAATTTATAACTTTAAAGGTAAATGTTTAATTAAAAAAGCTGAGTTAAAATCAGCCCATGAAAATTTCAACCATACTTTAAGTATTGATGCCACCAACAGTCTTGCTCTCTCTTATATTGGCTTGATTCACACCTTAACCCGTCATTTTAAAGAGGCCTTAGTTTACCATCAAATAGCATTAGACAGTAGCCCTAATGAAACTTTAATTTTAAACAATATGGGTATTTACTCACTTTATACCCGCAAATATAAAGAAGCAGAAAATTATTTTAGCCGCGCCCTTCAATCCAGCACCGAAGCAAACCGTAAACAAATTTTGCCTAATTTACTAAAAAGCTTAACTTTAAATAAAAAGCATCAGAAAGCAGCCGAATTATTAGCTGCCAATTATACACCTACAGAGAGTAGCTTAATTGCTAAAGAATTACGTATTTTAAGAAAATCAGGCTTCCGCCCGATATATATTAAATATAAATAGCAATTGAGCTATAAAGCCTCTAAGCCATACTTTAAAAACTTTCATACTTAATAATTAATATATACTAAATAATCTTGACTTATTTAAATTATATGTTAATAAATATTTAATATAACTCAATATGGTTACTTAATTATGAAATTTAGAATAGAAGCTCTTACCTCCTTGGTATTTAAAACCACAGCGATTGGACTTGGATTAGTTTATGGCTTACCGGTTCTTGGCTTAGCCGCTCCATTGTGGCTGATTGGCATTACTGCAGTTTTTGCAGCAGGCATACTGAACAACACCCGTTTGAATTTAAACTTAAAAAAATATGGTTTTCTATTAACTATCTTCCCTGCAATTGGAATTAGTTTATATTATTTACTACCTATTATAGGAATAAGCCTTAGTGTGCCCATGATAGCTTTAGCAACTGTAGGACTAGCAATACTTCACCAGACAATTGATAATAATATAAACTCTGATGATCCTAATTTACCCACTTGGAAGCTCTCTTTAGCCATGGCCAATGCAGTTGCTATACTAACTGAGGTTGCTTCCTACCGCACTCTTCTTAGCTCTCTTGTTATGACTACACTTTTTCCTGCTATTGGTAATTATCATATAGCTTTAAGGCTCAGTGCTTATATACTACCAGCTCTTGGATATTTCGCACTTGAGGTTATGGAATATAATCCTATAAACTTAGCTGCCCACAAAGCTTTTGAATATATTTTCTCAAGCAATTATCAAGACACAAAAAATCAGCTTCAAGATCAACTCAGAATGGTGAGAGATAAAGAAGACAAATTAATCTCTGAACATTACTTAAATAGCGCCATTGCCCTGGCTGTGAACGGCCAATGGGAAGATAGGCCATACTCTGCTGCTAAAATTAATCCAGAGGATCTACCATTAAAAAACAACCAATCTTGGGGTGATTACCTACTAGATACTATCAACCCACTTGCTAGCGTGATTAGCAGATAATAGCGTTACTAAAGGGTAAGAACTTACTCTTACCCTTTAAGTTTCGAAAGTGCTACTTCCTTAAATTTTTACCCTCAACAATTAATTAACACTTATTAAACTCTCTTGACTTATTTAAATTATATGTTAATAAATATTTAATATAACTCAATATGGTTACTTAATTATGAAATTTAGAATAAAAGCTCTTACCTCCTTGGTACTTAAAACTGCAGCGATTGGACTTGGATTAGTTTATGGCTTACCGGTTCTTGGCTTAACCGCTCCCTTGTGGCTGATTGGCATTACTGCAGTTTTTGCAGCAGGCATACTGAACAACACCCGTTTTAATTTAAACTTAGGAAAATTAATAATCTCTCCTGTAATTATTGGACTGAATTTATATTATTTACTACCTATTATAGGAATAAGCCTTAGTATGCCCATGATAGCTTTAGTAACCGCTGGATTAGCAACACTTCAGACTATTATTGCTAATAACATAAATATTGATGATAATAATTTACCTATATGGAAAAAGACTTTATTCGGGATTCACGCAGTTACAGTAACGACTGAGGTTGCTTCCTACCGCACTCTTCTTAGCTCTTTTGTTATGACTACACTTTTCCCGGCTATTGGTAATTACCATATAGCTTTAAGGCTCGGCACTTATATACTACCCGCTTTTGGATATATAGTACTTGAGTACATGGAATACAATCCTATAAATTTAGCTACCCATAAAGCTTTTGAATATATTTTCTCAAGTAATTATCAAGGCACAAAAAATCAGCTTCAAGATCAACTCGGAACAAAACAGGAAAACAGAGATGTCCCCTTAATCTCTGAAAAGTATTTATGGAGTGCTATTAACCTTGCTACTAGCGGTCAATGGCAAGATAGGCTAAACCCTATAGTTCAAAATGCTCAGAACATTAACCAGGGCAACCTGCAACCCAAAAATAACCAATCTTGGGGTGATTACCTACTAGATACTATCAACCCACTTGCTAGCGTGATTAGCAGATAATAGCGTTACTAAAGGGTAAGAACTTACTTTTACCCTTTAGTTTCGAAGCCTCCCCTCCCTTAAATTTTCACCCTCAACAACTAATTAACACTTATTAAACTCTCTTGACTTATTTAAATTATATGTTAATAAATATCTAATATAACTTAATATGGTTACTTAATTATGAAATTTAGAATAGAAGCTCTTACCTCCTTGGTACTTAAAACCGCAGCGATTGGACTTGGATTAGTTTATGGTTTACCGGTTCTTGGCTTAGCCGCTCCATTGTGGCTAATTGGCGTTACTGCAGTTTTTGCAGCAGGCATACTGAACAACACCCGTTTTAATTTAAACTTAGGAAAATATGGTTCACTATTAACTTTCTTCCCTGCAATTGGAATTAGTTTATATTATTTACTACCTATTATAGGAATAAGCCTTAGTGTGCCCATGATAGCTTTAGTAACCGCTGGACTAGCAACACTTCACAGTATTGCTGAGAACAATATAAATATTGATGATAATAATTTACCTATATGGAAAAAGATTTTATCTACTGCCAATTTTATTGCTATAGGGACTGAGGTTGCTTCCTATCGCACTCTTCTTAGCTCTCTTGTTATTACTGCACTTTTTCCTGCTATTGGTAATTACCATATAGCTTTAAGGCTCGGTGCTTATATACTCCCAGCCATTGGATATTTTGCACTTGAGTGCATGGAATATAACCCTATAAACCTAATGATAAACAAAGTAGCTAATTATATTACTAGTACAGAAAATAAAATTATATTTACAGAATTACAACAGATTACACCTATTGTAGAACATTTAGTTAGTGGCCAATGGGAAGATATCCAAATTAATCCAAAGGGCGATCTACAACCAAAAAGCAACCAATCTTGGGTTGATTACCTACTAGATACTATCAACCCACTTGCTAGCGTGATTAGCAGATAATTATTTCAAATGTAAAAGGGGAATGTTGTTCCCTTTTACATTTCAGTTCCGCCTACCGTTATTGAATCAATTAACATTGAAGGCTGGCCAACTCCCACTGGTACACTTTGGCCATTTTTGCCGCAAGTTCCAACCCCTGCATCTAAGCACATATCATTGCCAATCATTTTAACTTTAGTAAGGCAATCAGGCCCATTACCAATTAAAGTAGCACCTTTAATTGGAGCGGTAACTTTACCATTCTCAATTAAATAAGCTTCACTGGCAGAAAACACAAATTTACCGGAGGTAATATCTACCTGCCCTCCTCCAAAATTGGCTGCAAAAATTCCTTTCTCAACGGAAGCTATAATTTCTTCTTGAGAATGATCTCCACCAAGCATATAAGTATTAGTCATTCTAGGCATAGGCTGATGAGCATAACTTTCACGTCTACCATTGCCAGTACGCGCCATATTCATAAGTCGTGCATTTAAAGAATCCTGCATATAGCCTTTTAAAATACCATCTTCAATTAACACAGTTTTTTGGCTTTTTGCACCTTCATCATCAATGCTGATTGAACCTCTCCTATTTTGCAAAGTACCATCATCAATGACGGTTACTCCAGGAGATGCCACACGTTTACCCAACATATCAGAAAAAGCAGAGGTTTTTTTACGATTAAAATCACCTTCCAACCCATGACCCACAGCTTCATGCAACAATACACCAGGCCAACCAGGGCCTAACACCACTTTCATTTCTCCTGCAGGAGCCGGCCTTGCTTCAAGCAATACACAAGCTTGCCTAAAAGCCTCATCGGCATATTTTTGCCATTTATTATTTTGGATAAAGTCAGCAAAGTTGGTACGTCCACCGGTGCCATAGCTGCCACCTTCCATTTTACCACCTTTCTCTACCACTACAGACACATTCACTCGCACGAGCGGTCTAACATCGTAAGCAATTTCATTACCAGGCTTAACAATAGATACTACCTGCCAACTAGAAGCCAGACTTGCTGTTACTTGTTTTACCATTGGCGATTTGCTTCTTAGATAATGATCTATTTCTTTAAGCAATTTAATTTTCGATTCAAAAGATTCGAGCTTAATCGGATTTTCTGCCGGATATAGCTTTGCAAAATTTGTGGCCATCTTATCAAGATTAATACTTCTTGAATTACCACTGATACCGGTAATCACTTCGGCTGATTTACTCAGACTTTCTAGGCTTAAATCGGAGGAATATGCATAACTTACTGTTTCATCTACAATTCCCCTGAGACCAAATCCCGAAGAAATATTAAAAGAAGAGTTTTTAATCTTGCCATCATCTAATACGATTGATTCAGCTTCAGAATATTCTAAAAACAATTCACCATCATCCAGTTTTGAGATAGCATTATTTACAACATTAACTACCTTTTGTTCATCAAAATTATCTTTAAAAAAAAAGGTACTTGGATTTTTTTGCATCTAATACTTCCTTTAAGCGCTTAATAAATATAGAAATATTTAAAATTCTTGCTAAATTGCGATTGTTATTTTATTCTTATAATATTGAAATATATGGATTTGTCTAGGTTGCGGTGAATGCTTGGAGATATAAGAATATTTTATTATAAATTTATGCAAAAATTATGAACTATTTTGCAGATAAAATGGTTAAAATAAACTTAACACTCAAGAAATGTTCATCCACAGCTTAGCATCTGGGATTTTAAATTAAGGTTATCTCAATGAAAATCGTTGTATTATTGCTTTCTTTGTTACTTCCAAGCTTTAGCTTTGCTGATGGTATTCCTACACCATGGCAAATGTATTTTCAGGCACCCGCCTCACCAACTATGCATAAATTTTATGCATTCCATGATTTATTAATGATCGTTATTACCGCTATTACCATATTAGTATTTGTTCTACTAGCTTATGTATGCATTAGATTTAACAAAAAAGCCAATCCGGTCCCTGCTACCTTTACTCATAACGTTAAGATTGAAGTGCTTTGGACTGCAATTCCTATTTTAGTTTTACTTGCCATTGCGGTACCTTCTTTAAAAATTTTATATTATGTAGATAAAGTTCCACAAGAAGATATGACCCTTAAGGTTATTGGCCACCAATGGTATTGGGAGTATAGCTACCAGGATGATAAAAGCGGTGAAAGCTTTAATTTTGATAGCTACATGATTAAACCGGAGGATTTACAGCCAGGCCAATTAAGGTTACTGGAAGTGGATAACAGGGTAATTGTCCCGGTAAATAAAACTATTAAAATCTTACTTACTTCCGCAGATGTAATTCATTCATGGGCAGTCCCTGCACTTGGTATAAAAACTGATACCGTACCGGGTAGAACCAATGAAACTTGGGTTAAAATTGACAAACCAGGAATTTATTATGGTCAATGTTCTCAATTATGTGGATTTGGCCATGGATTTATGCCAATAGCCGTTCAAGCAGTAAGCGAAGAAGAATACCAACAATGGTTTAATGAAGCCAAGCAAAAATTCGCTAACAATTTCAACTCATCTATTCACTTAACATACCAAAATTAATTACAAAAAGGTTTTGCAAGAATGTCATCTAACTTAGTTAATGAAGAGCATTTAGAACATACCACTGTTCATCACGGTACACCAACTGGGTGGAAGAGATGGCTTTATTCTACCAATCATAAAGATATAGGCAGTATGTATCTTATTTTTGCAGTTTTTGCAGGATTGATTGGAGGATTACTTTCAGTGATTCTTAGGGCGCAGCTGATGTATCCTGGCAATGATTTACTAGGAGGTGATCATCAATTATATAATGTAATTCTTACCGCTCACGCCTTTATCATGGTGTTCTTTATGATTATGCCGGCACTGTTCGGTGGCTTTGGCAATTGGTTTGTACCAATTATGATCGGCGCTCCTGATATGGCTTTTCCCCGTTTAAACAACATTAGCTTTTGGTTATTAGTGCCATCTTTTACTCTACTGCTTACTTCAGCCTTTGTAGGTGGCGGAGCTGGTACCGGCTGGACGGTTTACCCACCACTTAGCAAAGCAATGTTCCATCCAAGCGCTGCAGTTGATATGGCTATTTTCAGTCTACACTTAGCTGGTATTTCCTCAATTTTAGGTTCCATTAATGTTATTGTTACTATTTTTAATATGCGCTGTACCGGCATGACTTTGCACAAAATGCCTCTTTTTGTCTGGTCAGTATTAGTTACCGCATTCTTACTATTGCTAGCAATTCCTGTGCTTGGCGGTGCGATTACTATGTTACTTACCGACCGTAATTTTGGTACTAGCTTTTTTGATCCGGCAGGCGGAGGGGATCCAATATTATTCCAACATTTATTTTGGTTCTTTGGTCATCCTGAAGTTTACATTATCATTCTGCCTGGTTTTGGAATTGTTAGCCATGTGGTAGCCACCTTTTCTAGAAAACCTGTTTTTGGTTATTTAGGCATGGTGTATGCCATGGTAGGAATTGGGGTTATTGGCTTTGCGGTGTGGGCACACCATATGTTCACCGTTGGTTTAGATATCAACTCACTAGCTTATTTTACCATTGCCACTATGATAATTGCAGTACCTACCGGTGTGAAGATTTTCAGTTGGATTGCAACCATGTGGGGTGGATCGATTGAATTTAAAACCCCAATGCTTTTTGCAGTTGGCTTTATTTTTCTCTTTACTCTTGGCGGGGTTACCGGAGTAGTGCTTGCTAATGGTGGTGTTGATCGGGTATTTCACGATACTTATTATGTAGTTGCTCACTTCCATTATACTATGTCACTTGGAGCAGTATTTGCCGCTTTTTGTGGTTTTTATTATTGGATTGGCAAAATATGTGGCAGGCAATATCCTGAATGGATGGGCAAAGTGCATTTTTGGACCACTTTTATTGGGGTTAATTTAACCTTCTTCCCTCAACATTTCTTAGGTTTAGCTGGGATGCCACGTCAAATTCCAGATTATCCTGATGCATTTGCCGGGTGGAATTTTGTTTCATCAGTTGGCTCAATGATCTCATTTGCTTCAACTTTATTCTTTGTATATCTAGCAATTTACACTATCTTTAAGGGTCAAAAATGTCCTGATAATCCATGGGGGGACGGTGCCAACACATTAGAATGGAAGGTCTCTTCTCCTCCTCCTTATCATACTTTTGAAGAAATTCCTGAAGTTAAATAACTATAACAAATTAAGTATAATTAAATATAAAAAGCAGCCTCAATTTTGGGCTGCTTTTTTTCTATTTTCCTAATAACTTCTGGTAGTGACCAACGCTTTATTCCTTTTGCTATCTAGCAACTTAGATAGCAATTACTAATGAGAATAAGACTCCAACACTACAAAGAGCATACTCGCAAAAAATTATTTCAATAATTTCAAAGACTATTTGTACAATCACATCAACATAATTCTGCACAAAAAAAACCTTATACAAAAACTATTTAGATTATTTAACAATTGCAAATATTAGGTGGTGCAAGATTTTATGAGAGCAGTAATAAAATTAAACTAATTAAGCAAGATGGAGGCAGATTAATCAAACCTGGAGAATATTTTACAAAAATACTTGATTTTATCAAAAAAGCATTCGATATGGATGAGGAACATTTCAAAAGATTTTTAAGCGAGCAAGATGGTTTATTTATAGGAATAATGAGCCTATTTTAAAAAGCAAATCATCTTTTTACAGTCTAAAAAATCCTAAATAGCTTAATATCCTATTTATTACATCTCACCAGTGGCTAAGAAACGGAAGATATTTTAGGGTTAAAAACAAGTGATTCAATTTTTAACTCCTTATTAAGCGCCACACTAACTAATTACTATTTAACCCCTTATCAGCTTTAAGCTTGAGCGCAACCTTTTTACTAAGACGGCACCATAGTTACATTCATGAGATTACATCTCAACAACTTTATAGAATATATTGACTTAACTATTTAAGAGAGAAGAGAGGCTAGTAGGAGCTTGGCCGATCTTATTGAATTCTACAATTCACTGAAAAATTACTGGTATTTTTCCTTAATTAAATTTGCAATCCTAGCAGGAGGGTTGGTACCCCATCCTGAATAAAGAATGCTACCATACAAGCTTGCATCTAAAGAACTTTCTGTAATTTTTTTAAGAAAAATCGGGAGCTTAACCTTATTAACCAGTACATAATGCCAGGCATCCACTCCCTGGTTCTTTCCTTTAATCAAGTAAATCAAATCTCCTAAAGAAGTAGTATAGCTTTTTATAAAGGTCATTTATATTTTACTTCTACCTTGGGTTATCAAAAACACTTTTTCAACGGTTATCTGATCCAATATAGGGCTTGGTACAAACTTTTTCTCCCCTGCTTTCATCGTTACAATGGATAATACAATTTTATTTATCTCTAATTGGATGCTACTATCACCATCTGTTAACCCAGAATTTTTAAGCAATTCTTCTGTGTTCTTGCCTAAAAATTTATAATTAGGGTCTTTGATCTGTTCATAAAAATCATCAATAGCCTTATGTCCATGTAATATAGCTTGCCTATCTTCCTCGCTTCCCGGCTCTACACCTGGTAACATTCCCGCCATTAGTAAATTTAATGCAGCAACCACTCTTTTAAATATTACATCATTAACTTGTGGTTCATTACTTAAAGCATCTTGCAACATATCCTACCTTTTTAAAATTCTTCACTATTGTTAAATTGGAATCAAAATTTTATATTTTTAATAATATTACTTATTTAGCAATAATTCGTTTTAACAGATACGTCAATCGCTTATATGTTAAGCTATTATGATATTAGTAATAAATACAACCAGAAAAGTAGAATTTAAATAAAAGCTTCTATAATAGAGGTTAGTTTATAGATAAAAAGCTATTTAAATAAACACAGCAGCCAATATAAGCTGCTGTGTTTATCTAATTTATTGATTTTTTTCGGAAGGATCAATCCAGGCAATATTACCATCATGGCGATAATAAACAATATTTAGCCGTTCATTTCCTTTATTCCAAAAAATTAAAGCTGGTACATGCATTAAATCCATTTTCATTACTGCTTCACTAACCGTTAAATATTCGATGTTAGTAACTTTTTCAGCAATAATAATTGGATTATCATTTTTAGATTCTTTTTCATCTTCTAAGTTAAAGGGCTCTAAAATATATTTAGTGCCACTAAGTAATTTTGCTTCATTAACCGGCAAATCGTGCAATGGCACTACTTTATGATGATCCTTTAATTTGCTCTTATATTTTCTCAGCTGCTTTTCTATTTTTACTAAAGCAGTATCAAAGGCTGTATATATATCGTCCGATTGGGCTTGAGCAGTAGAATAACGATGTTGGCCGGTACCTTCATTTACAGTAATATCACATTCAAACATAGCACCTTCACGATTAAAATGAATTTCTGCTTGAATAGCCCGCTCGAAAAACTTGCTCACACTACGCTCAGTACGCTCATGCGCATATTGCTGTAAGGACTGTCCTAAATTAACTTGTTTACCTGAAATTAATATTTTCATAAAAACCTCCTATTTAAAATTATTATAGACCATCCATATTTATATTGTGTTATAACTTGCCTATTAAAGTCAACTTGAATAACCAACTACTTTTCTAGGTTGCGATTAATATCGCTGTATAAATAATATTTTATATAAAAAATATTATAAATTTTATTATAATAAGGTGGTTCTATTTCAGGTAATAATCCAGGATTCACAGCCCTATCTAGTTAAACAAATTGATTTTACGAAATACTTATTGCAGCCTTTTAAGCTACAAAAATTGTTTTTGCCTTTTGCGAATATTTGAGGAAGGAATATTCATTACGCTTCTATATTTAGCCACTGTTCGTCTTGCAATTTCAATACCGCGCGCTCTTAATGATCCGACTATTTCATCATCAGAAAGAATATGTATTTCTTCTTGCTCGATAATATTTTTAATTAAATTCATTACCGCTTTATTAGACAAATCTTGGTTAGGCATTACTATATTTTTAGAGAAAAAATATTTCAGCGGTAATAACCCTAAAGGCGTTAAAATAAATTTATTTTGACACACCCTACTAACGGTACTCTCATGCAGCCCTACAACTTCAGCTAGCTTACTCAAAGAGAGCGGTTTTAAATATCCTACACCTAACCCAAAAAAATCAAGTTGGTGTGAAACAACTACGGTAGCCACCTTTAAAATAGTATTAGCTCGCTGATCAAGTGCTTGGATTAATGAGTTGGCGTTATGAAAATAATTAGTCATCAATTCATAATCGTTGGGATTTAAGGAATTTTGTTTTATAATACTATAATATTTTCGATCGACTAATAATTTCGGTAAAAACTGGTTATTCAGTTCTAATATCCACTCTCCCTTCATATTCTTTTTCATAATAATATCCGGACCAATAATACTATTATTATCATTAGAATATAAATTAGCAGGACGCGGATTTAACTTTTTAATCTCTTCTATATGATTTTTAATATCATCAATGGGAAGTTGAATAATTTTTTGGATTTTTGCCAAGTCACTTTTAGCTATTAATGCCAGGTTATCTAAAAGCCCGGCATAAATAGAATTAAATTTATTTTTTTCCTTAAGTTGAATTTTTAAACATTCAGCCAAATTTTCAGCAAAAATTCCACTAGGGTCAAATTGTTTCAGTTGATTTAAAACCAGTGCAATTTGATTCTTTGTATATTTAGTAATTTTAATTACTTCTTCGACTGCACTAACTTTTAACCAACCATTATCATCTAATTGATCTAAAAAGTTAAAAGCAATTTCTCGCTCTGCTTTATCAGCAAATGCTAGGTAAATTTGTTCACTTATATGTTCGTTTAAAGTTTTAGCTTTAGCAACAAAATTTTCAAAATTATATTCATAGTTATTATTAGAAGAGCCGCGCGAGGACACATTATAAAATACTTCATCCTTAGATTCATCTTCCACATCATCTTCAATTAGCAAAGGATTATCATTTACCACTTGCTTTAAATATTCTGCTAGCTCTAGATTATTGAGACTTAAAACATGCAATGATTGTTGCATAGTGTGAGTCAGGGCTATCTGCTGAGATTGATGTCCAAGCTGCTGAAGTTTCATTACAAAATAATAAAAATTTAAATTTATATTATTGTTGAGCTTCTTAGCTTTTTAAGCAAGAGAAATTTATAAAAAATTAAACTAAAGTAGTACTTATAGAATAAAAAATAATAATTATGCATACCACATAGGCAAATAGCATTCCCAGCTTTAAACCATAACTATGCCCACTAGCAAATATATTTTTAATATGATTATTTTTATGGATCATATCCTCAAGCATTTTAAAACGTCTAAGTGCCATTTGGTTACCCAAGCGATCTTTAGTAATATTATTTATATCCGTTGCTATCTCTAATAAGGTTTTTAAATTCCCTTCGCTATAATTATGATTAAGCATTTTGGTTATATTGTGCTTTAAACTTCTACTCCGATATAGCTTATCAATAACCACAGTAATATATTCTACATATTTTTTAGCAATATTTGGCAAGCTTTTTACGGCTGTAGCATTTTGCGCATTAACTAAAATAATTAAATTTTTAATCACATAATTATTTTCAATTTCTGACATCCGGCCTGATGAATAAACTCCCAAATCTTTTCTTGCATCAATTTTAGCACAAATAAAACCTACAATATGCCGATCAAGCGTAGAAATATCATTTTTAAGAACCATTTTTTCTAAACTTAATAATAAGCGTTGTAAGGAATTACAATAATAATCTACCACAAGTACGCTTTGACATGGCATGGAAGGATTTAGCTCATAAAGCATCCTTTCTAATCCAAAGCCAAAATGACTTTGGTTAAAAATACTTTTACATTTTTCTAATATAGGAGAAATAATCATTGCTTCTTGCTTTAGCTTATTTCCTTTAATTTCAATAAATAAATTAAGTAAGGTACCTGAAAATAATCTAATCAAAATCCTATATAATTCTTGGGTATTCTGATAAAAAGAATAGGAAATTAAGCTGGGCATTGCCTCATATGCAATACTGTAAGAAGGAAATTTAATTCCCGTTTCAGGATCTAGTATTAATAAACTTCTTATTATAAATTCGTCATCATCTATAGCAAAACTACTAAAATTAATAGTATTCATTTTAACAATATAATCTAGCCTATTAGATAGCTCCTCTAATCCCAGGCTACTCTCAATCCATTTTAGCAACCTTGCTTCTTTAAGCGATTGTTTTGCCTGGCCCCAATCTTGCCATAGTTCGTAACTTAAGGAAGCTTGATTAAAATGTTGAGCACCCCTATTGACGCTATATCCGCGCATTGAGTTTTTATAAAACGGTAAAACCGGTACATTATACTTTCTACCTTTATGCCACTCAATTAATTTTCTTGAATCCCATCTATCTTGCATCCGATCACATAATAAACCTTTAAGTAAAGTTTTAATATTAGAAGATAAGCTAAATTCTTTAATATAACTATAATAAGTTCCATCATTCAATCTGTTAAGAAACAACTCATGATTTCCTAACCCAGCAAGTGGTAGTTGACCGGTGAGCATATATATAATTATTACCCCTAATGCAAAGAAATCAGCTGACAGGTCGTTTTCAGCTTTAGCAAAAGGAGAGAGCAGCATTCTTTCGATAGGCTCAAATAATGAGGATTGAAAAAACCCATTTGGCTGTTTTATGCATTCTCCAAATTTTATTTCGTAAAATTCATTAATATAAATATTTTTATGATTTAGAAATCCGTGTGAAAGTTGTAAATTTTCATAAGTTATAATTGATCTTAATAAAGATATAAAAACCTTATCCACCACTATTGCTTCACTTATTACGCCATTTCTTTCTATAAATTGCTGTATAGTTTGCCATTGTTCATCAGGATAAGGAATTATAGTACAAAGTTGATATCTTAATTTTTCTCCCACTGGTAATATTTCAGCAGCTTTAGGTGCTATAATTGTAAATCCCTCTTTAAACTCAGTTAGTAGCTTTATAGCACGATAGCGGTGAGCAGCTTTATTCTGATAAATAAATGCATAAAATTTCCCCTCACCTTTTTGATCCTCAACTTGATATGCCTTGCCAAATTCATTTGATAACTCTGCAATAGGTTGGGTCGGTATAATTTTAAACCTATCCTCCACTAAGTTTGCGGTATTATTGAATATAAAGCTAATTTTAATATTACTCGAAGAAGATGTCGCTTGCGCAGCAGCCAAAGCAATTGAGCTTTGATCCTCTTCGGTTTCTTTAAGCTCTATTATATTTTGTAATTCCGCATCTGGTTCTAGCTTGTTCTCTTTTCCATCCATAGTATGATATTATATATTGGTCCCTTACTATCTTACTGTATTATTAATTTTTAAATCAAGCTTTATTGGAAGGAAATACAGTGCAGATGAGGTGACTATTAACTTTTTATGTAATTTATGTACTATTTATGATAATGAAATAATTATAATTACTATTAAGCTACAAAGTTTTTGCGGTTTGAGTAGCAATTTATACCTTACATGGCTATACCCAAAGCAATTGTACAACGAAAGATTATTTAACACCGGTATACTATGATACTACTAACCAACCGAGATATTTGGCTTTTTTCTAAACTTAGCATTAAAGAGGATTTTAACGCTAGAATTTATCTATAGTACTCAAATATACTTTAGTATTTTCTGTTCCTCGGTTGATTTTTTTAAAATTCCTCTTTTTTCGGTTGTGCAAGAAATCTATTACTTAAGAACCTACTTTTTCAAATTAAATGGTTAGTTATTTTGTTGGTTTTTACTTAGCACTGCTTGTTTTAAGCTTGCTGATAAAAATTCATTAATTTTTCCATCTAGTACCGCTCCTGCATCACCAGTTTCATAATCAGTTCTTAAATCTTTTACTAGCTGGTATGGCTGTAAGACATATGATCTAATTTGATGCCCCCAACCAATTTCTGTCTTGCTTTGATTAGCTTTATTTAATTCTTCTTCTTTCTTTTTAAGTTCTAACTCATACAGTCTAGCTTTAAGCATTTTATAACATTCTGCTTTATTTTTATGCTGCGATCTATCACTCTGGCTACTGACTGCTATTCCTGTAGGTAGATGAGTTATTCTTACTGCGCTTTCTGTTTTATTTACGTGCTGCCCACCGGCTCCACTTGCTCTAAAGGTATCTATCCTTAAATCTTTCTCTATAATCTCAATTTCTATACTATCATCAACTTCAGGGTATACCCAAACACTAGCAAAGCTAGTTTGTCTCTTGCCTTGTGCGTTAAACGGTGAGTTTCTTACCAATCTATGAACACCACTTTCATTTTTAAGCCAACCATATGCATAATTACCACTAATTTTAATAGTTGCATTTTTAATGCCAGCTTCTTCCCCATCTAATTCATATAGAATTTCTGTTTTAAACTTATTATGTTCAGCCCATCTTAAATACATCCTAAGGAGCATCAATGCCCAATCATGGCTTTCCGTTCCGCCAGCTCCTGCATTTATTTCTAGAAATGCATTGTTAAAATCTGCCTCTCCTTCAAACAAACATTCTATTTCTAGGTTATCACAAGTCAAAAGCACAGATTCTAAATTGTATATTGCATCTTGAAATACAGTTTGATCCTGTTCACTTTCTGCAAGTTCAGCAAGCTCTTTATTGCTTACAAAGTCATTTTGTATATTAGCATAGTGGCTTAATTTATTTTGAATTAGTTTTTCTTCTCTAAGAAGAGATTGTGCTTTTTTTTGGTCATTCCAAAGATTAGGATCATCAATTCTTTCTTGCAATTCCTTTAGGTTTATTTCTAATTTTTCAATATCAAGAAAAGTTGCGAGTAACTCAATTTTTTGCTCAAGGCTATTAATTAAGTTTTTATATTCAATACTCATATATTATTGTTCTAAGTTTTTAAAACTTTATAGCAAATTTAATTTAAATCTTAAATACTAAATTACCATATGTTTTAATAAAAAGTTATTTCTGGATATAATAAATTATCAAGCAGCTCAATGCCAACATGGGCTAAGTCATTATTTGATGTGTTAAAGTTAAAGTTATCATCAATGAATATGTTCCCGGCTAGGTATCTATATAAAGTATCTTTAAAAAGTGGATAAAGAATTCCTACCGTTATTAATGATAACGCTGCTCCAATTATTACTATAGCTGCAAAACCTGTAGGGGTAAAACTTGCTGTTATTTTATTATTATTAATATAAAGCGAATTGAAAATTAGTTGCTTTAATTTAGCATAATACCAAATTCTACTTAATCCGATGGTAGGAATAGCTAGTAACATAGTGATTATATGTATTTTAAACAAGCTATGATTTTCAACCTTAAAGCTTACTTGGTTTTCTGCTGCTTGAAGATTCTCATAAAAATAACTGGCTTTCATTAAATCTGATTTAGGTACCATCCAGCCAAAGCTTATAATATTTATCAGCAACCTTTTAAATGCTAATAAATTATATTTCCATGCTGAGCCTTTTAAATATAGATGCGTATTGCTTATTTGGATTCTAGAAAATCTATATTGATTTGAAGTATAATAAATAAAACCTGAAAGAAAAAACCACATAAAAAGATCTACATAATCTCTAACACTTCTTAAGCTGCCTTGCAAGCCTTCTAAACTCCTACTTATAAAACTGTAATAGGCTATAGCAGCAATAGGCAGCACGTATACCAGGCACACTACCAATGCACCTTTAAAAATATCACTACCTTTCCCGCTATATTGCAAATTAAGATTTTGGATACTTAAGCATTCTAGAAAATATTTTCTCACTCTATTAACTGCCCATGGATAATATATTCCACAGGTTATTATCATTAGCAAGCAGTTTAATACATATAGTTTATAGATAGCAGCCAAGCTACTTTTATAATTAAAAAAGAGCATTATCAAACCTCGTATTAAACATACAGTTAATATATTAACCATTGTCAACTTGAAATACAAGAGGTATCTGAGTATATTAAAGATAATTAAGCTGATATATTAGCTAAATTATATAAAATATAGATAAATTATATTGATATGAGATGATTGTTATTATGATTTGAAGAAAAATATCATTGAAATAGATAAAAACAGAAAAAGCTCTATTAATAGGCTTGGCAATGTCCTACTTTCCCACGCCTTAAGACGTAGTATCATCGGCGCTGTACGTTTTCACGGCCGAGTTCGGGATGGTATCGGGTGGTTCCCATACGCTAAAATCACCAAGCCAATTAATAGAGCTTTACAGCTTTTTAATTAGCAAATTATAGATAAATAACTAGCTTGCTTTTGTCAAGCAAAATAACACTGCGCGCAATAACTCTTTAAGTGTAATAAGCCAATCAAGTTATTAGTACCAGTAAGCTAAACATGTTACCATGCTTACACACCTGGCCTATCAACGTGGTGGTCTTCCACGACTTTAATGGAGAAATCTTGTTTTGAGGTGGGTTTCACGCTTAGATGCTTTCAGCGTTTATCCCGTCCGTACGTGGCTACCCAGCTATGCCGCTGGCGCGACAACTGGCCCACTAGAGGTACGTCCATCCCGGTCCTCTCGTACTAAGGACAGATCCTCTCAAATTTCTTACACCCACGGAAGATAGGAACCGAACTGTCTCGCGACGTTCTAAACCCAGCTCACGTACCACTTTAATCGGCGAACAGCCGAACCCTTGGGACCTTCTTCAGCCCCAGGATGTGATGAGCCGACATCGAGGTGCCAAACGAATCCGTCGATATGGACTCTTGGGATTCATCAGCCTGTTATCCCCGGCGTACCTTTTATCCGTTGAGCGATGGCCCTTCCACGCAGAACCACCGGATCACTATGACCTACTTTCGTATCTGCTTGACTTGTCAGTCTCGCAGTTAGGCAGGCTTATGCCATTGCACTCTAATAGCTGATTTCCGACCAGCCTGAGCCTACCTTCGCACGCCTCCGTTACCTTTTGGGAGGCGACCGCCCCAGTCAAACTACCCACCATGCATGGTCCCTGCTCCTGATTCAAGGAGCTAGGTTAGATATCAAGAGGTGAAAGGGTGGTATTTCAAGGTTGGCTCCACGAAAGCTGGCGCCTTCGCTTCATAGCCTCCCACCTATCCTACACATCCAACTCCTAATACCAATGCAAAGCTGTAGTAAAGGTGCACGGGGTCTTTCCGTCTAACCGCGGGTACTCCGCATCTTCACGGAGAATTCAATTTCGCTGAGTCGATACTGGAGACAGCGGGGAAGTCGTTACGCCATTCATGCGGGTCGGAACTTACCCGACAAGGAATTTCGCTACCTTAGGACCGTCATAGTTACGGCCGCCGTTCACTGGGGCTTCAATTCGATGCTTGCACACCTCCTCTTAACCTTCCAGCACTGGGCAGGCGTCAGGCCATATACGTCCTCTTTTGAGTTTGCATAGCCCTGTGTTTTTAATAAACAGTCGCCACCCCCTGCTCTGTGCCACCTTCATCTGGTTGCCCAAACAAAGGCCACCCTTCTCCCGAAGTTACAGGTGTAATTTGCCTAGTTCCTTCAGTATCGTTCTCTCAAGCGCCTTGGTATACTCTACCTGTCCACCTGTGTCGGTTTGGGGTACGGTCTATAAGTGGGAGCTATTTCCTGGAACAACTTCGCCGCATTCTCAATCCAATAAGAGAATACAACTTACATCATTCGTCACTACCCACAGGTTCAGGAATATTAACCTGATTCCCATCGACTACGCTTTTCAGCCTCGCCTTAGGGGCCGACTAACCCTGCGCAGATTAACTTTACGCAGGAACCCTTGGACTTTCGGCGAAAGTGATTTTCACACTTTTTATCGCTACTCATGTCAGCATTCTCACTTCTGATATCTCCAGCAAACCTCACGATTTGCCTTCACAGACCTACAGAACGCTCCGCTACCACGCTTACTTAAAGTAAGCATCCACATCTTCGGTAAGTGGCTTTAGCCCCGTTACATTTTAGGCGCAGGAAAACTTAATTAGACTAGTGAGCTGTTACGCTTTCTTTAAAGGATGGCTGCTTCTAAGCCAACCTCCTAGTTGTTTTGGTTTTCCAACATCCTTTCACACTTAGCCACTATTTGGGGACCTTAGATGGTGGTCAGGGCTGTTTCCCTCTCGTCCACGGACCTTAGCACCCATGGACTGTCTGCCAGACTGTGTTCATTGTTATTCGGAGTTTAGTTGAGTTTGGTAAGGCTTTGGGCCCCCCTAGCTCATCCAGTGCTCTACCCTCAATGACAATCATCTGACGCTCTACCTAAATAGATTTCGCGGAGAACCAGCTATTTCCGGGTTTGATTGGCCTTTCACCCCTAGCCACAGTTCATCCCCTAATTTTTCAACATTAGTGGGTTCGGTCCTCCAGTGTATGTTACTACACCTTCAACCTGACCATGGCTAGATCACCCGGTTTCGGGTCTAATGCATCGTACTTGTCGCCCTATTCAGACTCGCTTTCGCTACGCCTACAGCTATCGCCTTAAGCTCGCACGGTACACTAACTCGCTGACCCATTATACAAGAGGTACGCCGTCACCTCACATCCGAAGATGCTATGGCTCCGACTGCTTGTAAGCAATTGATTTCAGAAACTATTTCACTCCCCTACTCGGGGTACTTTTCACCTTTCCCTCACGGTACTAGTTCACTATCGGTCGTTAGAGAGTACTTAGGCTTGGAGGGTGGTCCCCCCATGTTCAGACAGGATTTCACGTGTCCCGCCCTACTCAAGGACTTAACTACTTTTTACTCATACGGGACTATCACCCACTTTGGTTAACCTTTCCAGATTATTTTGATTGTTATAATTAAGCCACTGGCCTGGTCCGCGTTCGCTCGTCACTACTAGCGGAGTCTCGGTTGATGTCCTTTCCTCCGGCTACTTAGATATTTCAATTCACCGGGTTCGCTTCTTGTAACTATGTATTCATTACAAGATACCTGTAAAACAGGTGGGTTTCCCCATTCGGAAATCTTCGGATCAAAGGGTATTCGCACCTCCCCGAAGCTTATCGCAGCGTATTACGTCCTTCATCGCCTTCTAACGCCAAGGCATCCATCAATTGCTCTTTTTATGCTTATTAACGCTTGAGATTATTATTGCACGCAGAATAAATCTGCTTGACTCAGCAATTTTGCAGTTAGTTATTTATCTATATTCACTTTTTAAACAGCGTTTTGTTTTTTCGTTTCGTTGTGAAGAAGTATATATTCGGATCTTCAAAAATAGTCAATAACAATTTTTCATTTTTTTTGATTTTTTTTGCATTTATATCAAATTTTTGTCGTAAATTATGTGTTTAGCTTGGCTTTTTACACTGCACTCTCCTGTCTTACTGCCTATGTTGGTCACTTATTACTAATATACGCTAGTTGTTTAAGTAATTTCAGTTGTTCTATAAGATATATATTACTTATATATAGATAATGTTACTTCTACTGCTTGGACAATAAATTCGTATCTTTAAAACAGTTTGTTATATTTGAAGCTTTTAGACATAGACAATATAGATAATCTTTAATAGTGAGAGCAAGTTTATTTTCCATCACTAATCTATATTACCACATTACCAATCCATTTTTAATCAACTGAGTTATAGTTATATTGAATTAGCACTGCGTAAGATTTGAATTTTCACTTTAACTCTAGCTAATAAAGACAGATTATTCTTAATTTTATTATAACCATTAAAAAATAACATTCTTGCGATGATTGACACATCTTTCTAATTTCCGCCTTAAAATCAGTTGATAATTCAAAATCTTCACGCTTTGCCATTAAACTTTTCACAAAGATATTCTTAATATAAGCAACTTACATTTTACAATCATATAGTAGATTGTTAAAAAAATTTGAAATGGGTTACTTCCAAGGCTCTACCTTAAGTTGATTCTTATGGTTACAAATAAGCTTTAATATTTTATTCAGAAATCTGCGAGTTGTAGTTAGTTCAGCATTACTTAAAACAGCTTTTTATTTTAGCTAGATAACAGAATTCTAAAGAAAGAGAGCAATAGTTAATTACCCTATATTACTTATATAAGTAATATAAGTAATATAAGTAATATATTATTTAGCGAGTAAGGATGTTTTAGCAACCGATGTTGCTATTCCCACGCTACTTTGCTTGCTATTCAGTAACGCTTTACAAGCTTCTAAAGCTTTTTTGGGTATAACTGCTATTTTATCAACCACTTTTGTGCTGGCCTTATAACCGATAATGGTAGCTTTGTAACCGACAATAGTTACTGCTGCCAACCCAGCCGCAGCTAAAGCTATAATACAACCAACCTTAATGACAGTGCGTAGTTTTTTATTTGTATAAATACTCTTACAACCCTTCCCTAACTTAGAAAAAAGGTTCGCCATACTCTTTGGTATTCCTGCACAAAATTGCTTAAATTCCTGATAAGAAGGTAAGATTCTAGCCTTCTTTAAATCTTTCACTTCTTTTTGTAAGCCTTTTATTTCTACTTCTAGGCTACTTATCATTTCAAAAAGGTTTAGCCCTCTTCTGGCACATTTAACCTCGATAATTAATCGGATGATATCTTGCACCGCATCAGGATCAGCCTGAATAGACTGCGAACAATTATTTTCATATTTTGAAGTAGAGTAATTATATACCCTTTCTCCTTTAACAGATTCACGATTAAGTGGATCAGTCATTTTCTGTTTCAGCCACTCGGTAATGGGACCCTTATCAAATACGTTCTTACTTAAAGTATTTGCTTTATAGTGAATACCCCCCTGGTAAATCAACCTAACGGGCTCTTTTATAATCTCAAAAACCATCGGGCAAATATATCCCTTATCTTCAAATTTTTTTCGCTCTTCAGCAGTTAAAGTCTCCTCAAATCCACTAAGCAATTCATCAGGAACACGAGTTAAAATGTTTACCATATCAACTTACCTTTTTATAGTTATTCACATAAAAGCCTACTGTAAGCTTTTATAGGCTCTTGATTTATTTATACTTTGGTTACCACAATCTTTAACAAGATGCAAAATAACTTTTAAATATTAATCAATTTTTATCAACAGAGGGACTATTACAGCTTGTAAATTTTCTATAAGATTTTTATTAATTAGCTGCTCTGCTATATCTTTATCAAAATCCATTTCATAAATTATTTGCCATTTTTTTTGCACAGCGATATTCAACAAATACTCTTTATCAAACAAGTTAACCATATTAACTATCAACCCTAAATTAGGCACATTCATTTTTTCTCCCATAGCAATTGCTTTAGAGATATCAGCTATACTTAATTTTTGTGGAGTAGTAACATACACAAACCCCTCTACTGGGTAGCTCTCTAACAGGCTTAAATGTATATCACCTGTACCAGGAGGCAGATCAATTATCATCAAATCTATCTCCTTCCCATCCCTACCCCAATCAACCCCTCTAATTAGCTGATAAAGAGTCTTAGTTACCATAGGCCCTCTCCAAATGGCTGCCTTTTCTTGATCTACCAAAAATCCAATCGACATCAGTTTAAGATTTTTAAACTGATGCGGCACCAATAAGTTATTTTCTATTTCTGGAAAGTTATGAATATTAAAAATATGAGGTATAGAAGGACCATAAATATCCGCATCTACCAAGGCAACGTTTAATCCTTTATTGCTGGCAGCCAAAGCAAGGTGCGCAGCTATAGTAGATTTTCCCACCCCCCCTTTGCCCGAAGCCACTGCAATTATTTTTTTTACGTTAGCTACTGGAAGCTTAGGCTTATTAGCAGCTTGGGATGTCTGCGATCGTTCTCTTGCTTCTGTTTTTTCTTCCACTACCAAAACCTTAGCTTCTATGATCCCGGGCAATTTATTAATCGCTATTAAATCAACCAATATACTGTTAATGCTATCGACCAACCTTTCATCAAGCATGTCATGCTTTTTTAATATAACCGTAAGTTTTGCATTAATTATCACCATCTCTTGGAAAAATGGCAGCTTAGATAACACGGACTCATTTATAATTATATACTGATCTAATATCTGATTTATTGTGGGGTTTTTCATTTACTTAAATTTAGTAATATTTTTAAATTTTAAATATCATTTTTGGCAACAACCTACAAACCTTTTCTAACTATCACAATTGCCTCTTATCATCTAAGCATTTCAATTATAATAAAAAGACAATGCTTTATATCAGCTGTAGCTTGAATTTATTAATTTAATTACTATAATTGATATTAATAACAAAAGAGGTTTGGAAAATGAATTTGAACAACAACCAACAATATGCTTACCAAACAAAATCGACTTACGATCAAGGTTTGAGAAGTTTTATGCTACAAACATATAATTATATGGGTCTAGCACTACTAATTACAGGACTTGTGGCGATGTTTGCTGCAGGATCAGAAAGCTTTATTCGCTCAATTATATCTCCTCAAGGTATGACTGGCTTCGGAATGCTAATTTCATTTGCACCACTTGGCTTTGTTTTAGCATTGCAATTTGGTATTAATAGAATGTCTCTGGCTACTGCACAAATGGTATATATAGCTTACTCGGCAGTAATGGGGCTTTCTTTAAGCACTCTCTTTATGGTTTATACCGGCGAAAGCATTGCTCGCGTATTTTTTATAACTGCAGCAACCTTTGGAGCAGTTAGTATATTTGGATATACGACAAAACGTGATCTAACTCAATTTGCATCATTTTTAATTATGGGCTTACTAGGACTAGTAATTGCTTCACTAGTTAACATCTTCTTAAAAAGTAATGGACTTATGTTTGTCACTTCAATTATTGGGGTTTTAGTTTTTACTGGCTTAATTGCTTTTGAAACTCAAAAGCTTAAAAATATGTACTACATGTTATCAAGTGAAAATGAAACCATGGGTAAAATTTCATTACTAAGCGCTTTATCCTTATATATCAGTTTTATTAACTTATTTGTATCTCTTCTTCAACTCTTAGGCGATAGAAGAAATCAATAAGCTAATAATACACCATAAATAGTGCATAAAAAAGCCGGCTGTAAAGCCGGCTTTTTTATTAGGCAAATACTAACCCGCTTTACCAAAATACTTACAATTAAGGATTAACATAATCAACTGCTGGATTGTGATTATCTAATACAATTGGTTGATCAATATCAATCTTCCCTGTCTCATGCACAAGTGATGGTAATGTACTATCGCTATCTTTTACTATAGCAGCAGCGGCATATTTCTTAGTTCCATCTTCAAAATGCCGACCTTCAGTGATATTAAATGCTTCATCATTTAATACATTATCCACTCCAAAAATCTTTTGCAACAATGTACGATCAGCAGTTTTTAACCAATCAATGTAGCCTGCCGTATTGGCAGATTGAGAATACATATACGCATGTTCATTAGGAGCCACACTTGCTAATTGGGCATCACCAATGAAAGGTTTTGAATATATATTTTCGATTTTTTCAGTATCAATATGCTTTAACAAACTTGCGCCATTCAGTATAGGATCATTCAATACATTAATAATTTGAATTGCATCAGCAGGCATGCCCGATTCCAACTTAGCATCAACATCAAACTCAAAACCTAATGATTCAAGCTTATCAGCAATAATTACTCGTGGCAAATCTTGCAGAATAACTTGTAAATTAGCACCCTCAGCAATTTGCGCTGCTTTAACCATTAAAGGAGCCAATTGATCAAAAAATGCCTTAGGTGCTGCTATATGAGCATTCATATATTGTTGCAGCACAAGAATATTAGCTCGCGGAGTAATATCCACGCCGGAATCATGCAGCTTAAATAAATCCATTACTTCATCAAAGTTTCGCGCAGTTGGCAGCATGGATTTAAATGTGGCAAAATTTAAAATTGCTCCTATGCTACTATCAACAGGTGAAGTAGCAGTATGCGCTGAAGCTTTAAGGGCAGTAAGACCCTGTAAATTCAAAAGCCCAGTAGCATTATTCACATTAAGTAATTTAAATGCATTATTAAGCACATCTAACATCTCTTCAGCCTTTCCGTAATGCATTCTATCAGCAGCGAGATTTCCTGTTTCCGTTTTAATTGCAAAGCCCGGAAAAGTTTTAGAATATAGCACATCAGAAACTTTACTATAGCCCTGAATTAATTCTAAATAACCTACCTTATCCCAGCTAGAATTCTTATTTAAATAATCCAAAGCACCAACTGCTTCGCCAGCCCCAAATGAAGTACCAATTAAAGCTATATTCTCATCTTGATAACCCATATCATCTATGAAGTATTTAACCAGACCACCATTAAAGCGATTAATTTGAGCAAACGATACAGGTGTTGCTATATTAGGCACTAATAAACAATCTTGTCCTCTCATAATATGAGGCAAAGCAGCAGCATCAATAGTAGCTTTTTCAAGCACCACATCTTTTGGTAAAAATTCTATAACCAATTTACGATGCCCAACACCAGTTTCATCATTATGCTTACTGACTACATACGCAACCTCCCCTGTATCAGCATAATTGTCCATTACTTTTAAATATTTTGATAGATAATCTGCAGTAGCAACTTCAATAGACATCTTCTGAGCATCTGTTGATCTGGCGCCACCAAAGAACTCTTTTACTACATTAATATCACGAATGTCTGGATAACCACCCTTGGCACCATCAAGCTTATTGTAATATAAATCTAATAAGTAATCGGTAACTAATTGTGAATTCGCTTTAACATTTTCTATATTGGTATATTTACTTACGCTTAAATTAATTGCGTCAGTCTCAAATTGTGCAAATTGATTAAAAACATTCACCATTTAAACCTCCCATTTTATTTTAGTACTCATGCTATACTCATTAAAAAGTATAATTTAAAATTAGTTACTCTTATTAGGTAATTCAATGAATTTTTAAGAAAATGCAAGCATTTGAGTAAAAATAGATTTGTTTAACGCGACAGTTAATTTATTCCCATCAGCTAAGCAATTAGTTTACACAACCTAATTTACTTAAGTATTTATCAGCAAAAATTTGACATTAAAGAAGATCTATATATTGTTACAGAAATTAAAATTAGTGCGTTTATGCAAGGTGTTCATGAAAGAAGGTATTTATTTACAAATTGAACAAAGACGTCAATCTGCGATTATAGGTGGCGGTACACAGAGAATTGAAGCTCAACATAAAAAAGGAAAACTTTCAGCTCGAGAAAGAATAGAAGTCTTGCTTGACCCTGGTTCTTTTGTTGAAAGCGGGATGTTTGTGGAGCACCGTTGTACCAATTTTGGGATGCATGAGAATAAAATTCCAGGAGATGGTTGCGTTACTGGACATGGTACCATTAATGGACGTCTGGTATTCGTATATAGCCAAGACTTCACAGTACTTGGCGGTTCTCTCAGCGAAACCAACGCAAAAAAAGTTTGCCAAATCATGGATATGGCAACCAAACTTGGTGCTCCAATTATAGGACTTAATGACTCTGGAGGCGCTCGAATTCAAGAAGGGGTCGATTCTCTAGGCGGGTTTGGTGAAATTTTTCAACGCAATGTTATAGCTTCAGGAGTAGTACCACAAATCTCAGTAATTATGGGACCTTGTGCTGGTGGAGCGGTATATTCACCGGCTCTAACAGATTTTACTTTTATGGTTAGAAACTCTTCTTATATGTTTGTAACTGGTCCGGATGTTATTAAAACGGTAACTAATGAAATAGTATCACAAGAGAAATTGGGTGGTGCTGATATCCACACCCAAAAAACTGGTGTAGCAGATAATGCTTATGATAATGATATCGAAGCGTTACTACAAGTTAGAAGGTTAGTTAACTTCTTGCCTTTATCTAATCGCAGTGAGATTCCAAGCCGTCCAACACAAGACTCTGCGGATAGAATGGAAATGTCTTTAAGAACTCTTGTTCCTAACAATCCTAATAAACCTTATGACATAAAAGAATTAATTTTAGCTGTCATTGACGAAGGTGATTTCTTTGAAATCCAACCAGATTACGCTAAAAACGTTATCATTGGGTTCGGTAGGATAGCTGGCAAAACTGTAGGTTTTGTAGCAAACCAGCCAATGTATTTAGCAGGATGCTTAGACATTAACGCCTCAAGAAAAGCAGCTAGATTTATTAGATTTTGCGATGCATTTAACATTCCTATTGTAACTTTTGTAGACGTACCAGGGTTTCTACCAGGCATTAATCAAGAGCATAACGGTATTATCAAACATGGCGCCAAGCTGCTATATGCTTACGCTGAGGCTACAGTCCCTAAAATTACTATTATTACCAGAAAGGCTTACGGTGGTGCTTACATCGTAATGAATTCAAAACATTTACGCGGTGATTTTAATTATGCATGGGCTAATGCTGAAATTGCAGTAATGGGAGCTCAAGGGGCAGTAGAAGTTTTATATCGCAATTTACCTCCTGAGGAAAGACAACAAAAAGTCCAAGAATATCAAGAACAATTTACTAGTCCTTTTGCGGCTGCAAGTAGAGGATTTATTGACGATGTTATTGAACCCCAAAATACTCGCTTTATAATTTTCAGGTCACTTACATTGCTTAGTTCAAAAAATGAAGATAGACCTTGGCGCAAACACGACAACCTACCATTATAATCTGTTGAGGCACATTTAATATGTCAAACACTCCTAGTACACCATTATTTGATAAGGTTTTAATAGCCAATCGCGGTGAAATTGCGGTAAGAATTATCAAAACATTACGTAAAATGGGCATCAAATCGGTTGCAGTTTACTCTGATGCTGACATGAATTCTTTGCATACTAAACTTGCAGATGAAGCATATGATATTGGACCCTCACCTGCACCACTTAGCTATCTTTCTATTAAGAAAATAATGCATGCTATCCGCACATCAGGTGCACAAGCGGTACATCCAGGTTATGGTTTTTTATCAGAAAATCCTCAATTTGCTAAAGCCTTAAAAAGAGAACGCGTACATTTAATCGGTCCAAGCCCAAAAGCAATTGAACTTATGGGTGATAAAATCGAAGCTAAAAAAATTGCTGAAGCAGCTGGTGTAAGCACCGTCCCCGGCTATATGGGAATTATCAAGGATGCTCAAGAAGCAGTAGAAATCGCTAAAAAGATTGGCTTCCCTATTATTATTAAAGCTGCCGCAGGCGGTGGCGGACGCGGCATGAGGGTGATTTATGAAGCCGAAGGGGTAGTTGAAGCTTTTAGATCGGCTACCAATGAAGCTAAAAATAGCTTTAGTGATGATCGCGTATTTATTGAAAAATTTATTGAAAACCCAAGACATATAGAAATTCAAGTATTAGCCGATAAATTTGGTAATACACTCTGTTTAGGCGAACGCGAATGTTCCATTCAAAGACATCACCAAAAAGTTATTGAAGAAGCTCCCAGCCCATTTATTGATGAAGAAACCAGGCAAGAAATGTACCGTCAGGTCAGATCTCTTGCTGAGAAGGTTGGCTATTATTCAGCCGGAACCGTTGAATTCATTGTGGATAAAGATCGAAACTTCTACTTTTTAGAAATGAATACTAGGTTACAGGTAGAGCATTGCGTAACAGAGCTTGTTACCGGAATTGATTTAGTTGAACAAATGATTCGCGTGGCCGCAGGTGAAAAATTAACTATCACTCAAGAAGATGTACAACTTAATGGCTGGGCAATTGAATCCAGAATTTACGCCGAAGATCCAAGCAGAGGATTTTTACCTTCAAGTGGTAGAATATCTAAATATCAAATGCCAGAACAAGGCAATGGTATTAGAGTTGATAGTGGCGTTTATGAGGGTGGCGAAGTTAGCATGTTCTACGACCCTATGATTGCCAAACTATGTACTTATGGAGAAACCCGCCAGCAAGCAGTTGAAATAATGCAGTATGCACTTGGTGAATCTTTAATAGAGGGCATCTCTCATAATATTGGCTTCTTACAAGCTATTATGGCTCATCCAAGATTTATGGCTGGTGATATCTCAACTAACTTTATTGAAGAAGAATATTCCAAAGGTTTTACCGGCGCTATCATCACTTCTGAAACCAGCAGAATTTTACTCTCTGTCGCGATTCACGTTTATTTGACTGATGCACGTCGTGCAGCCTCTACCACTGGACAGCTTCCAGGTTTCGAAAGGCAAATTGGTAACAGATGGATTGTTAATATTGATGATCAACAATTTCCTGTAATTACTAAACCAATTGAAGACGGCTACCATATACGTTCTTCTAAGACCAGAATTGACGTAGAAAGTGAGTGGATTTTAGGTACTAAGCTATTTAGAGGATTTGTTGATGGCAAAGCTGTATCAGTTATAGTGGTACAAAACCCAGGCGGATATTATCTAACTTATGGAGGAAGAACTGTTAAAGCCTCTGTACGTTCGCCAAGAATTGCTGAGCTTGAACAATATCTACCTATTAACGATGAGATTTCTTTCTTAACTGAACTTAACTCTCCTATTGCTGGCAGTATTGTAACCTTAAAAGTAGAAGTAGGCGAAGAGGTTAAACCTGGACAAGAACTAGTGATTATTGAAGCTATGAAAATGGAAAATGTGATTTGTGCTGAATACCCCGCAAAGGTTAGCGCTATTCATGTTAAAGGCGGAGATGCACTTACCACAGGTCAATTAATTATGGAATTTGATCAGCTTTAAATGAGTATAATCAAAGAAGAAGATGCTTTACAGGCTATAAGAACTTTACTCAAATGGATTGGTGAAGATCCAGAACGCGAAGGATTAATTGATACTCCTAAAAGAGTAATCAATAGCTATAAAGAGTTATTCGCAGGTTATCACAAAGATCCTGAGCAAATTTTATCACGTACTTTTGAGGAAACTGAAAACTATAATGATATTATTTTGCTAAAAGATATTAGCTTTAAATCATTCTGTGAACATCATATGTTACCTATAATAGGTACTGCCAATATTGCTTATTTACCCAACCAAAAAGTAGTGGGAATTAGCAAGCTTGCACGGATTGTTGATTGCTTTGCCATGAGATTACAAATTCAAGAACGGATGACTGTACAAATTGCAGAAACAATTGAAAAAATACTAAAACCTAAAGGCGTGGCTGTTATGATTACTGCCACTCATCAATGCATGAGCCAACGCGGCACTAATAAGGATGGTGTAAGCATGCAAACTTCTCACTATACCGGATGCTTTAAAAGCCAGGATTATTTAAGCAGGCTTATGAATATGATGTTGCATTCAAAATAGATTCATCTTCAGCTTAATTATAGCTTTATTTTCAATCTGACGCCTTTTATCCATAGTTAAAAAGATCACTTGATATTACTAATCCACTAACCATACAAACATTTATTTACATCTTGTTAACTCTTGTTAATATAACATTAAATTATATAGGTAGCAATTCATGTCCAGCTCATCTTCTGCTAGTGTTTTAGATAACTCAGCAAATATTCAGCTCATTAAAGCTTTTATTCAAAACCTTGATAATAACCAAAATAAATTACCGACACTTCAGATCATTAAAAATTTAAGCAAAGAAGAATTACTAACCAATGTCATCTGGAATCATGATGAGCATAACTCTCCTTGTAGTTTACTTGAGTATTTATTAGAAGAGCAAGAGACCCTACTCCATTTCCATGATGAAGATAGAATAGAGATGCTTAGCGCTCTATTAGAAAATGAATTTTTTGCTCAGCTTCTACAACAAATTGATCAAACCAAATATAATCAACAACATAATCTTGAAGCAGAAGATGACCAGGATGTAGAAGATCTGGAAGATAACGAAATAGCCGAACAGCTAAAAAGTCTTACTGATTTTATAAGACAGTTAGTAGCTAACTTCTGTAATAATTCATCTCCTATTGTGCAAAATGGGATTATTCAAATCCCCTCACCACAAAGAAAACCATTACAGCATTTATATGATTTATGTACCCTATATGGCTTAGAACTAACTGATTTAACTGATCGGCAGAATCCATACCATGAAAGGTTGATTAATGCTAACGTAGCTTTAAGCAAGTTAATAAGATCAATACACCATAATACTAACCAGGAAAACTTTATTAATCAATTTAACAAATTGCTAGCACAGGGTGCAAACCTTAATTTAATAACTAATTATGAAAACGCATTAAGCATGGCTATATATACCTCTAAGGGCGAAATATTAGATAACCTCTTAGCACACGGAGCAAATGTTAACGCCAGAAGTATATATAATAATGATATTATTGCTCTTCCTATAGCAGCAAAATTTGGAGATGTTAACACATTTAAAAAGCTTTTCTCCCATGGAGCATATATTGATGTTAACAATCTATTACTAACTGTCCTTAGTTATGGAAAGACGGATATAGCTCGATTTTTAATTGAAGAGAAAAATGCTAATATTAATTTTAAAAACATCGCCTTTTGTAATACTTCTTTCATTTTTGCTATGTTCCACAAACGCTTTGATATTGCCGCGTTACTTATAGGCAAAGGAGCTGATGTTAATGCTACAAACCCGCAGGGCGAAACAGCTTTAGAACGAGCCTTGAGTTATACAAATAGAGTTGAACCTTACTTACTTGAGCCAAAGCAGTTATTACATCTCACTCAATTAATTAAAATGCTATTATCTCACCCAAAGCTTATTCTCACCTCAGAAGCTAAACAAAAGCTTTTAACATGGGTTAATGATATAAAAGTACACCCAAATGAGCGGCTTGAAGGCCAACAGCATTTAGAAGCCTTAAAAGCTTTAAATCAAGCAGAGCAGCTTATACAAGAAATAAAAAGAATAGCTCAAGGAGACCAGCTAAAAATAAGAGAGGATACAGGTGCATCTTCTGCTCAACAGCCGCTAGTAACTCCTGTTACCATATCTATCACCGATGAAAGTGCTCAAGAAATGCAACCAGAAACAATACCGGGTATATCTCTTAGCCAGCAACCTATAAGCAGCTCAACTACCAATTCTGTTACCATACCTATCACCGATGAAATTGCTCAAGAAATAATACCTGGTACATCCCTTATAAGCAGTCCAACTGCCACTACCAATCACGTCATCCCACCATTATTAACTAATAATGGCACTGATCCGGTTCATGCTCATAACCCTGTAAAAGATCTCGGTTTTCTACAAACAGCAAAAAACAAGCTTGTTGCCTTAGCTACCAAAGAAAATGCTCTTCATGCTCTCAAATACTTAGGATATGCAGCACTAGCAGTAGCAGGCTTAATGGTGATTACCGCTGTTGGACGCAGGTTTGCTCCTGAAGGTACCAGCAAAGTATTAGGTACTGTAACATCTATTCCTAAAAAAGCTTTAGAAGCTTTGACATCTGCATTTAATAGCAAAGCAACCGACCTAGCAGCAACTAAAAAATCCGTAGAAACAATTATGACTTACAATAGATAATAAGAGCTCACGGAAAAAATTAAGCCCTAATTATAGATTCACTATAATTAGGGCTTAATGCTTAGTAGACTAATAAATTTAAACGGCCACCGTTTTTTTCTTAAAAAGTCTTAGCAAAATTACAATTAAACTTCCTATACAAGCAGCTATCGGTATAACTGTAATAGCTAATTTATAATTTTGTGCTGGGGTATTATAATAATCAAAGGCTATAACATTACCTATAACAGTATGGAAAAATGTACCACCCATCATATTAATGCAATTTAAAAATGCCACGGTAATACTTCTAAGTTCAAAGCTTACGAGCTTACTGCCTACTGACAATACTAATACTTGATAGCAAGACATTATACCAAAAGTAATCATCAAACCGGTTAAAGTAATATTATGATAAGAGATTTTAAAGATAATTGCATAGATTAACGCCATCACAATTCCACTTAGAGCAATAGTGTTAATTTCTGAGTTAATCATTTTGGCAAAGTAGGCAAGCAATGGACCGCCTAAAATCATTCCCATATAAATTAAAGAGGTCATAGTGGCAGCTTCTGCTTTTTCTACTCCAAAATGATATTGAAAAAAATTCACCCCCCATACATCCGCCAACCCTTCTAAAGTACCCACCAATAACAAATTAGCAATAGCGAGCATTAAGATTTGCGGATTAGAAACTACTTGTTTAAGATTTTTAAGCACTGGGTCTTGTACAGCCTTGTAATTCTTAGGTAGCTTAAATAGCACTAAAATTAATATAGCGATGACAGCTCCTACTATAGCAATAGCACTAAATACATTTTGATATCCATATTTAGCAATTAAATCATTAACAGGTCTGCCTCCATATATTGCTCCAAGTAAGCCAAAGGTAAAGCTAAAACCTATCATCTTAGCATAAGCTTCTTTAGGAAAATATATTTGAACAATCTTTGAAACACCTAAAAAACCTGCAGCAGAACCAAACCCTACAAAAAATCTTCCGAGTATCACCATCCACCATTCACTAGCATTACCAGATAAAAACATACCCATTGAGGCAATAATAATACAAGCAAAAATTACATAATTAGGGCGAAACCTATCCAGGATTACGGCTATAGGAATTTGCATCCCGGCATAACCTAAATAGTACATTGCAGACATCACCCCAATACTGGAAGATGTTACTTTATAAGTATCAATTAATTCATTGATCACAAGACCAGGCGCAAGTCTCATTATAAATTGAAACCCAAAAAACATTATAGTTAAAAACCACATAAAATATGGTAATATTCTTTGATTATTGTTATGCATTATTTTATCCAGTTAAGTTATTTAGTTGACTAATTTTCAAAAAATAATTGAATAGGACAATGATGCAGATAGAACAAACTATCCACTATAATGATACTAATAATTATATTGAAACTTACTTGTTAAATTAATATGTCATACTCAATAACTTATTAAATTCGGGCAAAATATTAAATAAATATTATTACAATAGCAAGCTAAAATATTACAATAATAAGCTAAAGTTTAGTGAAATTAAAAAACACTTTAATCGGTTAAATTAAAAATCTTATGGATCAACTCGAAAGATCAATAGCTACCGACCCATTACAATCATGTTGGGTTAATGCTTCTGCAGGAAGCGGTAAAACTAAATTGTTAGTGGATCGTATACTTAGGTTAATTTTAAGTAATAATAAACCTAATAAAATTTTAGCCATTACTTTTACTAATGCCGCCGCAAGCGAGATGAAAGAGCGAATTATTCACAAAATACAATCTTTAAATAAACTTGATGATAATTTACTCAAAACCACCCTGAAAGAATTATATATCGAAGATGCTGAATCTAACTTTACTGCTTATAAACAAATTATTACTTCCACTAATCAGCTTATTTTAGAAGATCCGAGTATTTTAAAAATACAAACTATACATAGTTTCTGCCACAATCTCATCAAGCAATTTTGCTTAGAAGCTGGGCTTAATCCTGATTTTAAGCTTATTGATAACATCTCATATCAAACGCTTCTGAAAGAAGTAAGCACTTCAATTATCTTAAAAACTTCTGATGACACGGAGCTCAAGCAAGCCTTATCTTATTTAGGGCAAGTTATTAGCTTTAGCGAATTAGATGAAGTGATTTCACATATTATTACCTCAATAGATAATTTTAATTATATATTTGATCATTATGGAAGTTTAGATAATTGTACAGCTTACTTAAAAGAATACCTGCAACTAAATACCGATAAAGATCTTCGTGTCTTTACCGAGCAGTTTATTAAAGAATTGATTACTACTCAAAAAGACGTCATTATAAAGCTTGCCACCCAAATTTTAACTTACGATAAATCAAGCAATAAAGATATAGAAAAAGCTCAAAAGTTAATCAGCTTTGTTAACAGCTCAGACCCCCACTTTTTTGATTATATCTATTTATTTTTTACACAAACCATCACTCCTCAAAAACAAGTTTTTAGCAAGAAAGTAATCAGTGAAATTGGTGGCCTAGAACAATTCATTGATTTCCAGCAAGCACACTGTGAGGAATTTTTGCTAGAATGGAAAAAACTACGCTCATTCCATCATACCAAAACCTTACTTACTTTGGTTTACCATATTACCCAGCAGCTAAATCACCTAAAATCTAAAAATAACTTATTAGATTTCAATGATCTGATTAAGCACACGACTAAGCTACTAAATGACCCGGCATATGCCTGGATAAATTTTATAATATATAATCAAATTGATCATATTTTAGTTGATGAAGCTCAAGATACCGCTCCTCTGCAATGGCAAGTAATCCTTAAATTATTTGAAGAAAATTTTAGCGGTAATTTTGACCAAGCATTACCAAAAACTCTGTTTATAGTTGGAGATGAAAAACAATCTATTTACAGCTTCCAAGGAGCAGATGCAGCTATTTACTTCCATGTTAAACAGCGGCTAAAGCAACATTTTTCTCAAGCAGGCCTACATCTCCATGATCTTACGCTACAATACTGCTTTAGGAGCACTAAAGAAGTGCTCCACTTAGTAGATCAATTTACTAACAATCCTTGCTACCATCAATCTCTTACCTATCAAGAGACCGCTATTAAACATTTAGCTTTTAGGCCGGAAGGTGGGCTAGTGACCCTTTGGCCCTTAATTAACTATCGACCTTTAGAGGAGGAGGCAGAATTACAATGGCCTGATCCGTTAAAATTTACTCCTCATTACTCCTCTCATCAAATTTTAGCTAAGTTTATTGCAGAGCAAATTAAAGAATGGCTTGATAGCGGGAGAATTCTGCCTAATCATAACAGACCGGTAGCTGCCCAAGATATAATGATCTTAGTAAGAAAAAGGAATGAATTATTTTATGAGATTATTAATGAACTAAATAAGCTATCTATTCCTAACAGCGGGGTAGATAAGTTTAAACTTAAAGAGCATATTGTAACCAAAGATATTTTAGCATTACTTAAATTTATTTTACTTCCCATTGATGATTTGAATCTCGCTTGTTTATTGAAGTCTCCTTTCTTTAATTTAAACGAAGACCAATTAATAGAACTTTGTATAGAGCGCGGTAGTAATTCATTATGGGATTATCTAAAGGATACCCAAAACAGCAAATGGCAGCAATTATATTATCAGCTTAATTATTTTTGTAATCATGAGCATAAGTACAGTCCTTATAAGCTTTTAAGCAACATTTTTGTTACCAATTTAACCTACCAAAGCTTCTTTCAAAGAATGGCAAAACAATCATGGCAAATTATCCAGCAGATTATAAACCTAGCAGAAATTCATGATTATCAATTTGGCCTTCAGCAATTTGTTTATTTTCTAGATAATAACGAAATTGAAGTAAGCTTTAAAAATAACGATCATGCAGTACGTATACTTACTATACATGGATCTAAAGGTTTAGAATCCAATATCGTCATACTTGCTGATACTTGCCAACTACCTAACAATCATCAGAATAAGTTTGTGTGGAAAAATGATAGCTCTCCGTTTGTTTTCTGGAAGGAAGCATCTAAATTTAGACTGGAACAAATAAATGAATTAAACGATAATATTAATCATCAGCTATATGACGAATATTTAAGGTTATTATATGTTGCTATCACTAGAGCCCGTGATGAATTATACATAGCTTCTTCTATTAATCAGCAAACTACCAATGATAACTCATGGTATAAAATCTTAGAGCCAGCTTTTAAATCCTTAAACACAACAGGCAACCAACAAATAAACTCAGAAACCTTAACTAGATTTAACTTATCTACCAACATTCTATCCTATGGACAAAATCAATTTGATTATCGTCCGTTCAACACTGAACACGCCACGCCTAATAATCGTTTAATTACTTCTGTTAAAGAATTTATCAAGCCTACAAAAGAAGAAAAACCATCAGAACATACTAAATTAGGTACATTGCTTCATAAAATTTTAGAATATGCAGATTCTTTAGATAATAATCAAAAAATTATTGCTTTAATTGAATATTTTGAGCCCCTGGCAGACAATAATTTAAAACAAATTGTTATTAATATTCTTGCTAAAATTGATAAATTAGCAGAATTAAAGGCATTATTTTCCTTACCATCATTTAAGGAATACCCTCTTATTTTTAATAATAATGGCTCTGACATTTCTATAAGAATTGATAGATTAATTTTTGCACCGGATCATATTATTATTCTAGATTTTAAATTAACTAAAAATGATCTTCTCTTAGACTCTTACCTTAAACAATTAGATTTATATCAAATAGCCATCAGTGCAAAATTTGCTAATTACGCAATTAAAAAAGCTATTTTATGGCTTACCGAAAGTGAATTGGAGTATATTAATTAATTAGTTATCAAAATCCATTCATTACTAGATGTATTATAGCTGTTACATACAACATTAAAGCCTAAGATCTAACATATCCACTTTATCTATGGATACACCGAGCCAGATAATTTAGGTATTTACTCTTTACTAAATTTCATTCCGGCAAGAAACAGACTAACTAGAAAAACAATAAATCAGAAACATCTAAGTATTAATAGAAGAAACCATAAGTTTTTAGCCTATCAGTTATTGCCAATGTGGTTATTAATATTATTAACCACACCGCGCCATACTAAGCCAAGAGCTCATCTAACAGACTTATCCAAAAATAGAAATACTTTTAAATTTTTATAACTCACATGGGTTATTATAAGTATTTTATTCTCATTCAAGTAAAAACTATAACATGCTAAAGCAAAACTTATATTATAAACAAAAAAACCTGCTATTACTAACAGGCTTTTTCATCATTTAGAGTATAATTTATTTAGAGCCTTAAGCTGCCATTGCTTTAACTCGAGCAGCAAGCCTACTAATTCTACGTGAAGCAGTATTTTTCTTAAAAATACCTTTAGTCACTCCACGATCTATTTCTGATTGAACTTCTGAAAGCACTTTACGTGCATCATCATTCTTTCCACTTGCAATAGCCTCTAAAACTTTTTTAATATAAGTTTTAACTCTGCTTTTGCGCGCCTTATTAACGTCTGCACGCTTTTGAATTTGACGAATTGATTTTTTAGCTGATTTATGATTTGCCATAATTATTCCAAATTTTTTGTTTAAATATATTAATTAATCTCATTTAGTCAAGTAAAAGCTAAAAGCCATAACTTTTAAGCATAAATTTTATGATTTAGACCTAGCGGCCATATAACTCATGAATAAGGTACTTGGTATTATTAACAAAGCACCAAATATAGTATTAAGATTCGGAACTTCCGAAAAGAACATATATCCCATAGCTCCTGAAATTAACAATTCAAAATAGCGATATGGCACTAAAGCTGAAGCATCAGCATGTTTAAAAGCTTGAATTAAAAAATATAGCACTAAATTAGCCCCTACTCCTAACAATCCGAGCAAGATTAACTGTATCACACTAAGTGATATCCAATTGCTAAAAGCCAGCGGCGCACTTAACAAACTTACTACAATATTAGAATATATCATCATACTCATAATAGATTCTTGTACTACATATTTTTTATTAATAACATCAAGCAAAGCAAACATAAGTGAAGCAAGCAATAGCATAGCCGCAGTTGAATCGAACTCACTAGGCCCTTTTACAACAATCAGCACCCCAATGAAGCCAATCATAGTTGCTGCCCACCGGCTTACTCCTATTTTCTCTTTTAGAATAAACTTAGCTAAGATCAGCACAAAAATTGGGATAGTAAAATTAATTACAGTAGCTAAGGAAATATGGACATAGTTTAGAGCATAACACCATATCGCAATACCAGCAAAAAGAAGAGAACCTCTAACAACATGAATAAACTTAGCATTAGTCTTTAAAGTTCCTACACCAGTTATGATAATGACTGGAATTAATGAGAGGATAGCAAAAAAGAAACGTAAAAAAACAATTTGATATACATTGATATCTTGGCCAACATATTTCATAATCACATCGTTTGCGACCCCAATAATTAGGCTAAGAATAAAATAACTAATAGCTAATATGTAATTACAATTGACCATACAAAACTTATATAAAATTTTTCTTAAAGTAATAATATATTATATTCCTTAGAGATCAAATAAATTCCGTAAATTTATTAGATCCAAGCTAACTACTATATGAATAACAATAGATATCACAAAAGAAATCAACGTTGTTATTAGCATTTTTTGTTTTATTTTAGGATCTTTAGGTGCACTTTCCGCATATCCTTGATGATTACCATTCTCCGTATCTTTAATCGCAATAGGTAATACCACCCATAGAACTACAAACCACGTAATAATAAAGGTTGTAAAAAAAGCAAATACATGTGAACCCAGATCGATTAGCAACGGATCAATGTTATTAATATTCATAATTTTTTCCAATAAAGCTATTTAGTATTTATAAAAACCAATATTCAATTAGTTGCTGATATTTTTTACTAGCTAAAATTATTACAATATCATTAGGCATAATTTGATGGTCATTTTTTGCAATGATTATTTGCTTGTTTCTAATAATTGCTGCAAAGACCACTTCCTGATTATTATCAATCTCTTCAATAGTTTGATTTATAATTTTAGATTTGAGCGTAGCTTTTACTTCAATTACTTCAATTTCTTCTATCATTTCGTCAGTCCGCAAATACATGCTGCTTCCTAAAAGGATATTTATCAATGTATTTACTATAAGCTCACTTGGATTAATTATATGATCAGTACCTAATGTTTTGGCAATTTTTAAAAAATTTAGTTGATCATTAATTACAATAGCGGTTTTTTTGCAACCTCGATTCTTGGCAATTGCAGCTAATAAAATATTTAAATTATCATTTTTAGTAGTGGCAATAAAAGCATCGGCTTTTTTAATTTCCGCCTCATCAAGAATTTGAATATCGTCAAGAGCACCATGCATGATTATGGTATGAGGAAACGTACTGGCAAGTTCTTCACACACATCTACATTTTGTTCAATAACTTTTACATAATGAGGGATGGGATGCTTTTCAAAAGCTTCTAGTATATGATACCCTATCCCTGTTCCGCCAGCTATAATAACATTACGGTTTTTATCTGCCAAGCCTGAGATCTGGATAACCGCTTTGGTTTCTTTATCACTATAAATTACATACAGTTGATCATGCAACACAATATGTTCCACTTGATCATAAAATAAATATTTTCCTGCTCTAATTAGGCCTATGATTTTAAATTTATAACTTTCATTTATTGCTTGAGGATTTTTATTAAGCAAGGGTGAATAATGGCTAATTTTAATAATAGCTATTTTAAGTTCATCATCTTCGAAATTAATTTGAGATAACAGCCCAGGAATTTCTAACAAATCAAAAATATAATTCCCCACCTCTAATTCGGGAGAAATAATTTTATCAATATTAATTTTATAAGCCCCAAATAGCTTGTTCTTAAAATCACCTAAAATTGATTGGTTCCGAACTCTACAAATAGTTTTAACGGCTGGATTAAGATACTTAGCCACCTGGCATATTAAAATATTTATTTCGTCACTTTGGGTAACTGCAATTAAAATTTGCGAATCAGGCAAATATTTACTTAATAAACTTGGGTTTACCGCATCCGCCGCTATAGCTTGAACATTATTGTATTGCTTCAATGAGTCTATTAAGCTTTTATCCTTATCAATAACAATAAGCTGATAGTTTTGCCTTGCAAGAGATTCTACTAGGCCGTATCCTATCGATCCAGCCCCAACAATAATAATTTGCATTAGCTAACCTGATCAAACTCAGAATTATTTTCTTCAATAAATTCTTCAGTATTGCCAGCTAACAATACACGATCATTCCAAATTTTAAGAGATTTAATTTTTCGAGTTAAAGCAGAGCGATCCATTTGAATTTTCTTAGCTGCACGGGAGATATTGCCGTTACATCTCTCTATTTGAGCTGCAATATATTGTTTTTCAAATTCCTCTCGAGCCTCTCTAAGCGGTAAAGATAGAAGATTAGCGTTATGATCAGGTCTAGAGATTGTTGCCTGTTTAGATAAAACAGAAGAAGGTAACATAGATGCTCTTATGGAATCTTTCATTTCGCCTGGCGACATTATCAACAACCATTCTAAAATGTTTTTTAATTGTCTGATATTGCCAGGCCATTTGTATAGTTGCAACGCTGCAATAGCGTCTTCTGCGAGTTCTCTTATGATCAGACCAGAACTAACTGCAAGCTGCTCAATAAAATATTTGCATAACTCTGGGATATCTTCTTTTCTTTCTGTTAGTGAAGGAACCTTAATAGGCATTACATTTAACCTATAATACAGATCCTCTCTAAAGTGACCATCTTTCACCAGTTGTTCAATATTTTTACTAGTTGAAGCAATAACCCTTACATCCATTCCTGCTTGTTGGATTAACCTAAGAAAGATATTTTGCATATCCATACTCATATCGGCCACTTCATCAATATATAAGGTACCTTTATGAGCCAGATTAAAAACCCCTATTCTTCCACTAGCATTATTACCAATTAATTCTTGTTGAAATTTTTCTAAATTAAAATTAACTGGGTGAAATACCACAAAAGGTTCTTTACTTCTTTTAGATTTAAAATGAATCATCTCAGCCACTAGCTTTTTACCACAACCTGAGGATCCAGAAATGAGTACACGGCTAGCAGTTTGTGCAACTTTCTCAATAGTGCTTTTCAATAAATTAATTGGAGCTGAATTTCCAATAATTTTAGGAGAACCAAGTTTTCTTTTTAATTCTCCATTTTCGCGTTTGAGCTTAAATAGCTCAACGGCTCTTTTTAAGGCTGTAAGCAATTTATCTTCATCAAAAGGCTTTTCTAAATAATCGTACGCTCCATCCTTGATAGATTGCACTGCAGTTTCAATTGTCCCATGTCCGCTTATCATAATTACTGGCAGATCAGGGTTATATTTCACCATGAACTCTAATACACTAAGACCGTCTACATAACTATCTTGAAGCCATACATCAAGAATAACAGCATCAAACTCCTGTTTTTTTACAGCTTCTATAGCGCTTGATCCATCAGAAACATCTACAGCTTTATAGCCTGCATCTTGTACAATATCTTTTAATAATTCTCTGATATCTTTTTCGTCATCAACAATGAGTATTGCAGTCATAAATATACGCTTCCTTTATTTTGGTAACACCACCTCAACGTTAGCACCCCCGGTAACATTATTACTAAATTTAATAGTTCCAGCGTGATCTTCAACAATTTTTTTAACAATTGCAAGCCCCAAGCCGCTTCCATTAACTTTTGTAGTCATATAAGGTTCGGTAAGTCTATTTATTATTTTAGAATCAAATCCTGATCCATTATCTATAATAGATATTATTATATTAGTATCATTTTCAGTTATTTTAATGTTTATTTTTGGATTTTCAATGCTTTCGCTCATTAAAGCTTCTATAGAATTACGAATAATATTTAAAAACGTTTGATACAGCTGACCCGAATCAGCATTGATAATGATTTCTTTCTTATCAAAGCAACCTTCAATAAATACTTTATCATTTGCTGATTGCTCTGTAAAAATTACATTGCTTAGCACATCTATAATATTTACCGCTTTTAACTTAGCTTCAGGAATACGAGCAAAATTAACAAATTCACTAACCATTTTATTAATATTTTCTACATTAGTACTAATTGTAGAGATATATTTTTGAAAATTATCTTTATCTGATACCTGATCTGAGTATTTTTTACGAAGCCTATCTGCCGCAAGCTTAATTGGCGTTAAAGGATTTTTCATTTCATGAGCGATTCTTCTGGCTACATCTGACCATGCAGCAGCTCGTTGAGCTGCAACCAATTCAGTAATGTCATCAAAAGTAATAACATATCCTCTTAATTTATTTTCTAGTATTTCCGGTATAATTGTTAGTGATAGCATAAGTCTTTTTAATTTTCTTTGGATCTCTAATTCTTGAGATATAGGCTGAGTAACACTACGGCTTCTAATGAATTCACTTATTTCAGGGCTTAATTCATCCATAGTCATCTCAACAAAACAATTATTAATACCCAGAATTAATGCTGCTGCAGGATTAACAAGCTGCACTTTTAAATCTTCATTTAGTGCAATTATTCCTGCTGATACCCCTGTTAAGACCTTTTCATTAAATCTTATCTTCTCATCTAATCGATCATTGGCTACAATCAACTCAGATTGCTGCTTTGCTATCCGTTCAATCATTAAGTTAAAAGTTTGAGAAAGGGTTGCTATCTCATTAGTTTCTTTTTCCTCTTTAGCTCTAATGTTATAATTACCCGAAGCCACTTTTTCTGCAGTTTCAATTAAATTAACAATGGGTGTAGTTAAATTAATTCCAAATATTATTCCATAAAGTATTACGGTAAGTAATATTATAATTAACAAAATACAAAAAATTACAGTAAAGGCTATTCTTAAGGAGGTAAGCTTCTTCATTAATTGTTTATATTCTTTAGCTCCACCTTTAACTTGATTAATATAACTTAAAGCTTTTTCATCAACAAATCTGCCTACTACTACATAACTATCAAAAAAATTTTGCAATTTAATTATTGATCTAACCAAATGGCTTTCTTGACTACTAATTACTACCAGATCTCCGTTAGCAGTAGAAGTTAGGTATTTTTTAGGTATTTCTGCTAAACTTTTAATACTAGCAAGCGATGTATTTCCTACAACCTTACCGTTCTGGAATATCACAATCTCGGAAAGACCCCTAATTTTAGATTGCAATTCAAGATATTCTCTTAAAACTTCTCGATTATTAGCCAAAAGATAAAACTGCCGATCAATATCATTAGCAATAAATAAAATATCTGATCTAATATTTTCCTTATGCTCTGATAAGTATAATTCTGCAACAGCCACCGATTGATCAATTGCGTTTTTGATTCGATCATGAAACCAGGCTTTAACGGTAGTATTGATTATAATAATTGAAAAAATTGAAACTAATACTGTAGGAACCAAGGCTATTAACGTAAAAAGTGTAACTATTTTACGTTGCAACTTAGTGGTACCAAGCTTAACCTTATTCTTTTTTATAATATTACTAAGAGCTCTAACGACTAAAGCTGAGGTAATAGCAAAAAAGACTATATTGCTAATCAAGTAATGAACAATCAAGTTCAAATCACCTTCATGCTTATTATATACTCTAGCAATTGCCCCATAGGTTATACCCACTGAAACAATTGATAACAAAGCAAAAATGGTAATCACAATTCGATGGTCAAACTTAATGCGTTTGAGTATATTAACCAACATAATTTATAAGCTTGCCAATATTTGAAATTTCAACCTCTACTTTATCTCCTGATTTTAAAAACCTAGAAGGATTTTGCTTATAACCTACTCCACTTGGAGTACCTGTAAGAATAATATCACCGGTTTTTAAAGCTAAACTTTCCGATATGACTGCTATTATCTGGGAAATATTAATAACCATTTGATCAGCAGATGCCTCTTGAACAATTTCTTCATTCAGCCTAGTGGTGATAATAAAATCCTGCAAACTATATTGGCTACCAATCAAGACATAAGGCCCAATTGAACCAGAATTATCAAAATTTTTACCCAAAAGCCATTGAGTAGATTTACCCTGATAGTCTCGCACTGTTACATCATTTGCAATCGTAAAACTTGCAATATAATTATGGGCCTCTTCCGCTTTAATATTTTTAGCATGACCTTTGATTACTACCGCCAACTCTCCTTCGTAATCAAATTTAGTAGAGTTATTAGACAATTTTATATCATTATTAGCAGCAACAAAAGAGGTTTGGAATCTAGTAAATACGTTCGGATATTTAGGAAGATCAAAAGCAACTTCTGCAGCATGATCTTGATAATTTAATCCTACGGCAAATATTCGTGCAGCATCTTCAAAAGGCAGTAGAAATTGTGGATTATCTATTTTTTTTAGATCAGACACTGCTATACGGAATAAATGATTAGCATCTTCAAGCAGTTCTTTAAACTGCAAGTCAACACTTGGTAGCTCATAATGTTGGTTGCCATCAAACAAACCAACTTTAGTGAAGTTATTTTCTGTAAATTTAAATATTTTATGCAACTTGAACTTGCTCTTGTTTTAGATTTTCAATTTGATTATGAAAAAACTCAATCACTAGATCTTTAGCTTGATTATGATCATTCAGTAAGTTAATTTTTGCTCTAAATTCTGATGAACCATAAATACCAGCACTATACCAACCCAAGTGCTTTCTAGCTATTTTAATTCCGGCCTCTATTCCATATAATTCCATCATAGCGTCAAAATGCCCAAGAATTAAATCTAATCTATCCGCAAAATCAGGCTCAGGGATAATTTCCCCAGTTTTTAAATAATGGGCAATTTGATTGACAAGCCAAGGTTTTCCATACGCTCCTCTACCAATCATTACCCCGTCCGCCTTAGAATTCTTTAGCGCTGTTACTGCATCATCTATCGACTTAATGTCTCCATTAGCAATAACCGGGATTTTTACGGCCTCTTTAACTTGCGAGATAAAGTTCCAATCTGCAACACCATTATACATTTGACATCTAGTTCTACCATGAATAGTAACCATTTGCATACCTACATCTTCAGCAATCTTGGCAAGTCTAGGCGCATTCAAGCTTGTATTATCCCAACCCATTCTCATTTTAACAGTGACGGGCACTTTTACTGCTTTAGCAGTGGCTTCCATAATTCTTGCGGCTAACATCTCATCACGCATTAACGCAGAACCGGCATTACCTCCTACCACTTTTTTTACAGGACAGCCAAAATTTATATCAATTATCTTTGCTCCCAAATCCTCATTAAGCTTAGCAGCTTCTGCCATCACTTCTGGGTCACATCCCGCAAGCTGTACTGAAGTTTTATAATCATTCTCTGCCCCGCTACATTTTTGCAAAGATTGCCTAGTCTGAATAATCATAGCACGGCTTGCAATCATTTCTGAAACCACAAGGCCTGCTCCAAATTTTTTAACCAATTCTCTAAAAGGCTTATCGGTTACACCGGACATCGGCGCTAAAATTACCGGATCAGATAGTTTAATATTGCCTATTTCTATAGCCATAAAATTAATTTTAAATTATATTGAAAAAGAGTTACCACATCCACATCTAACCTTAGATTGTGGATTTTTAATTTCAAAATTTGCATAAGTTAAAGTTTCCACATAATCTAAAGTCGCCTCATTCATTAGCTCTCCAGATATATTATCTACCACTAACTTTGCACCATTAAACTCAAATATTTTATCTTCTAGCGTATGTTCGGTTGTAAGCTCAAATTTATATTGAAACCCTGAACATCCCCCACCATCAACTGCAATTCTTAACATTACTTTTTCTGGCTGCACTTCAAGCTGTGCTAACTTTACAATTCTAACTGCCGCATTTGCAGTAACATTAATGGTATAATCACTCATATATAGCTATTTATTATTGCGAAAACAAATAATTTAGGGTAATTTTAACACTTCTTGTAAAATAAGCAACAATCAATCATTAAAGTGTTGAAATGCCAGATTATAAATTAAGCCATTTAAAAACAAATTATAATAATTCACAGGGAAGATTATTTGATAGCGCGCCCAGTGAAGATTTCCGCACTTCTTTTCAGCGTGACCGGGATAGAATCATCCACACTGCATCTTTTAGACGGCTAAAACATAAAACTCAAGTTTTTGTAAGCAATGAAGGTGATTTTTATCGCACCAGGCTTACCCACTCTATTGAAGTTTCTCAAATTGCTCGCTCAATTTGTAACGCCTTAGGTTTAGATATTGATTTAGCAGAAGCTATTGCATTAGCGCATGATTTAGGACATCCTCCTTTTGGACATTCTGGGGAAGATGCGTTAAATTTAGTTATGACAAATTATGGCGGATTTGATCACAATGCTCAGACAATCAAAATTTTAACCAAATTAGAAAAAAAATATCCTGATTTTGAAGGATTAAACTTAAGTTGGGAAACCTTAGAAGGCATTGCAAAACATAATGGCCCGTTAATCGGAAAGCTTGCAAATAAGGATAAAAAAGTTCCGGAATATATTTTAGAATATGATAAAAAATATTGTTTAAATTTAGATGAGTTTCCTGCACTTGAGGCGCAAATAGCATCACTTGCAGATGATATAGCTTATTGCTGTCATGATATTGAAGACGGTATTAAAGCCAAGCTATTCACCACTGAGCAAATTTGTGAATTTATTCCAGCCTTACAAGAAATTTATAACAATATTAACCATAAATATCCCGCTTTAGCTGAAGAAATGATGCTGACAATCTTAACACGCGAATTACTGAAAAAGCTAGTATATGATTTAATACAAAATACTTACGGCTTCGCAATCAAAAACCAATTCTCTTCCCCTATAGATGTAAGAAAAGCAGCAACCATGACCGCACAGTTTTCTCAAGAAGCTGAGCAGCTGATTAAATCTATTAAGACCTTTTTAATGAACACTGTGTACAGGCATTTTAGAGTAAACAGAATGTCGAGCAAATCTAAGATGATTGTCAAAGAACTGTTTGAATATTTTATGAATTGCCCTGAATGCATGCCAAATGAGTGGGGACCAAGAGGCCATATTGAAGACTTAAACAAAAGAGCAGAAATAGTAGCAGACTTTATTGCTGGAATGACTGATAATTTTGCTATTAAAGAATATAATTCAATTTTCAACCCAAATGATAAATTACTATCCCTATGAATATTTACAATATACTTAAAATCGAAATTGAAAAAATAAAGATTTTGCTACAAGCAGAACAAAAGCTGACTTTTGATTCAAGCACCCACTTTAGCATTGAAACTCCTAAAGAAAAACTTCAAGGGGATATTTCAACGAACGTGGCTATTGTTTATGCAAAATCTGCCAAAATGTCACCACGAGCACTCGCTGAAGCATTTATAACTGAATTAGAGAAGCTGGATTTTATTGAAAAAGCCGAGATTGCCGGACCAGGTTTCATTAATTTTTTCCTGAAAGCATCTTTATGGTATGAAATACTAGCTGCCATTAACGAGCGAGGCACCTATTATGGAGATTGCACCATTGGCGAAGGGTTAAGTATCAATTTAGAATATGTTTCTGTCAATCCGACAGGGCCTATGCATATAGGCCATGCAAGATGCGCAGCCTATGGAGATTCGTTATCCTTAGTACTAAAAAAAGCAGGATATGATGTCACTAAGGAATATTACATCAACGATGCAGGCAAACAAATTGATGTGTTAGCAGAATCCGCCTATTTACGTTATCTTGAAGCATTAGGGCAACAGATCAACATACCGAGTGGCCTTTATCCCGGAGATTATTTAATCCAAACTGGTAACAATTTAGCCCAAGAATTTGATGATAAACTTAGCACCCTAGATAAAGAAGAGGCTATTAAGATCATACGACCTTTAGTAACAAATCAAATGATGGATTTGATTAAGCATGACCTTGCCAATTTGGGTATTTATCATGATGAATTTATTTCTGAATTAAACGAGGTACGAGAAGAAGGGCTTATCGAAGAAGGAATTGAACTTCTTAAACACAAAGGCCTTATTTATCAAGGCACCTTAGAAAAACCAAAAGGTCATGAAGTTGAAGACTGGGAAGAGCAAGAGCAAATTATATTTAAATCAACACAATTTGGTGATGATCAAGATCGCGTGGTAATTAAACCTGATGGCACTTACACTTATTTCGCAGGTGATATAGGATACGCCTTGCACAAAATAAAGCGAGGTTTTGATAAGTTTCTTTATGTTTTAGGAGCCGATCATGCAGGATATGTTAAGCGCTTAAAAAGTATTGTTCAGGCCTTAAGTGATGGTAAAATTGAGTGTGAGGTAAAGATTTGTCAATTGGTCAATTTTTTACAAAATGGTCAAGAATTAAAGATGTCCAAGCGAGCCGGTAACTATGTGACTGTAGAAGATATCTATAATATGGTGGGTAAAGATGTAATACGTCTTATGATGCTTACTCGTAAAAATGATATATCTCTTAATTTTGATGTAGCAACCGTTAAAGAACAATCCAAAGACAATCCAGTCTTTTATATTCAATATGCTTACGCAAGAATTAGGTCAGTGGGCAGAATGGTTAAACTTGAGCATCCTGATCTTTTTGAAGAATTTGAAGATGGAAAGATTGATTTATCACTTTTAAGCCTGCCACATGAAATAAATTTAATCAAACTCATGGCTTCATGGCCTAAAATTGTAGAAAGTGCAGCCATTCATCATGAACCGCATCGAATAATATTTTATGCTCAAGAACTTGCTTCACAATTTCATGCTTTATGGAATATGGGACGTGAAGATCCTACAATGAGATTTATTGTAAAAAACAATCCCCAACTAACACAAAGCAGACTCTTCTTTACTGAAGCCATTGCAAATATTCTTGCTTCTTCTATGTTATTATGCAACGTCCAACCTATGGAAGAAATGTAGCAAATTATATGAGTATGGAGAATAGAAAAGAACCTAAAATCAATCAAGGTTCCGAAGACTTTGATGAAGATTATTTTGTAGAAAAATCTTCCGGATATAAAAATCTTACTACTCTCTTATTAGTAATTTTTGCTTTAACCGGCTTTGCAGTATTAGGGTGGTATGGTTATAAAATTAATTCTAGCATCAATTCAGCTGAAGAACTTAATATTATAAAGTACGAGAACAAGGCCACCAAAACCTTACCTGATGATCCAGGAGGGATGGTTATTAACGATATGGATAAGTCAGTATATGACAATTTAACCAATACTAGCGAAAATTTACCAAAAATAGAAAAAATTTCACCCTCGACAGAAGAACCTATTGAACATAAAAGAGCAACATTTGAAGAACCAATAAAGCTTGAGATAGAAACCGAATCTCAAGCCAATAGCGATGACTTTCATGCAGAGCAAATAGCAGCTAAAGAACCTCTTAAAAGTGAAACCATTGATATTTATTCACAAATCGAAAATAAACCTAAGAAAAAAGAAGCAAAACTTCGGATCGTTGAGCAACCAGTTGATATCAAAACCGCCACAGCTAAACGCAAAGAAATTAAAGATAGGATTGCCAATGCTAACAAACAACCTAAAGGCTACTATATTCAAATTGCCTCATTAAAAACCAAAGAAGATGCTGAAAAAACATGGTTGAACATTAGCAACAAATACAAATCTATTTTAGGTAACATGGATCACTATATAGTAACCAAAGAAATTCCTACCAAAGGTCTTTTCTATCGCTTGCAAGCAGGACCTATAAGCTCTTCAACTGATGCTCGCTTGCTATGTAGTAAATTAATAAAGCTCAACCAACCATGTATAACCGCTAAAAGGTAACAAAATGAAAAATGTAATTTACGGACTTGCCAGCACACAGTTACTTCATGAAGAAGCAGAATTCATTAAAAAAGCTGATCCTTTTGGTATTATTCTTTTTACTAGAAATATTGAAAGCAAAGAGCAAGTTCAACAATTAATTACCGAACTTAAAGATACTTTAAGCCGTGATATTAACATATTTATTGATCAAGAAGGTGGTAGGGTTGCAAGACTTAAGGCCCCTATGTTTAGAAAATTACCTGCAGCTAAATTTTTTGCTGATCTTTATGCAAAAGATTCTATAGCAGCCATCAATGCCTCTTTTCTTAATCATTATCTAATCGGGCTAGAATTAAAAACCTTTTTAATTAACGGCTGTTTTGCTCCTGTTGCCGACCTTTATTATGATTATACCCATCAAGTTATAGGGGATAGAAGTTTTGGTAATGCAGTTGAGCAAGCTACAAAACTCGCACAAGCAGCTCATGATGGCTTAATTAAAGCTGGAGTTATGGCTTGTATTAAACATCTCCCTGGTCATGGACGCGCTACAGTAGATAGTCATCTTGAATTACCCAGAGTAACCGCAAGCATAGCTGAACTTGAAGCAACTGATTTCAAAGTTTTTAAAGAACTGAAAGCAAATTTTGCTATGACTGCTCACATTATTTATGATGCTTTAGATCCGGAGCATCCTGCTACCACTTCTAAACAATCAATTGAATATATTAAAAACAATCTTTTCAATGGAATAATTGTTAGCGATGATATTGGCATGAAGGCTTTGCAAGGCGATTTTAAGACCATTACAAAACAAGTGATTGATGCAGGAGTAGATATAGTACTGCATTGTAGTGGCAACTTAGAGGAAATGAAGCAGATTGATGAAGCAGCAATTGAGCTTGAATCACAAATTAGCCAGGCTCTAACCGTAGAAGCAGATAATAATCTTGATTATCAAACAGCTTTAAATCAATATACAAAAATAATTGAACCATTTTTATCAGAAATTCATTATGCATAATAAGCTTACGAAACCTCACGCTATCATTTTTGACTGGGATAATACTCTAGCAGATACCTGGATTATTATTCATCAAGCGCTTAATAATACTTTTAATACTTTTAATCTTCCGGAATGGTCATTAGAAGAAACTAAAGAAAGAGTGGCCCTCTCAATGAGAGATGCCTTCCCTAAATTATTTGGAGAAAATGTAATAAAGGCTCGAGAAATTTATTATCAAAGCTATTTAGAACATTCAAAAAATTTATACCAATTATTTGCGCATGCTCGCGAAATGCTAGAATTTGCTAAAAACAAAAACATTTTATTAGCTGTAGTCAGTAATAAAAATGGTCCTATTTTACGCAAAGAAGTCGCAGCATTAAACTTAAATCAATATTTCCATAACATTATCGGTTCAATGGATGCTGAATTTGATAAACCCTATCCTCATCCAGTATATAAAGCATTAGAACTGAGCGATATTACTGCCGGGGAACATGTATGGTTTATTGGAGATACTATTGTAGATATGGAATGCGCCCATCGCGCTAACTTAACTCCAATATATTACGGTGTTATTAATGATCCAAGCGTGCTGGCACCTTTTAATCCTCAAGCTAGTATCAAATCTCATCAAGAATTAATTAAATTGATTGATAGTGCTTACTAAAGAAATTATTTTACCACTTAATTTTGACCATGGTTTTGATTATCTAGAGAATGATTTTGCTCTACAATTAGGGGATTTAGTTCAAGTTAACTTCAAAGGCAATGAAGTTATTGGCGTAGTAAAACACAATGGCCAATCTAACCTTCCAGCTAGCAAGCTTAAACCTGTAATTCAAAAGTTAGGATTATTACTAAGCCCGACTCTTATAAAGTTTCTAGACCAAGTAAGTAATTACAATCTAGCGCCAATCGGGGAAGCTTATAGAATGGCAATAGGGCAGATTAACAACAAAGCTATTAACCTATGTAATGAACTACCTATAGTTGAATATAATCCAAACCTACCACCACTACGTTATGAACAGCAACAAGTATATGAAGCTATTATTAATTCCAAGCATTCAGCACATTTACTACATGGCGTTACCGGAGCAGGTAAAACTGAAGTATATTTTTGGCTTATTAACTATCATTTAAAACAACATCAACAAGTTTTACTGCTAATGCCGGAAATAGCCTTAACTACTCAGATCGTCAAAAGATTTGCAGAGCGTTTTGGAACTTATCCTACCACCTGGCATTCAAGCATGACTCCTAAGCAAAAGCAAATAGCTTTAAGCCAAATTATCAGTGGTAAAACTAAAGTTATTATAGGAGCAAGAAGCAGCTTATTTTTACCTTTTAAAAATTTAGGGTTGATTATTGTTGATGAAGAACATGACCAATCATATAAGCAAGATGATATTGTTTGTTACCATGGTAGAAATATGGCAGTTTTGCGAGGACATATTGAACAAATCAAAGTTGTGTTAGGCTCAGCAACCCCTTCCATTGAGTCTATTGTTAATAGCAACTCCGGCAAATATTTATATCATAAAATCACTGCTAATTTTGGTACCCAATCACCAACTGAAATATCAGCTATTGATTTAACTAAAAACAAATTAAAGTCAGGTGAGTTTATCAGCTCCATCCTCGCCCAGGCCATTAGAGAAAATTATAATCAAAAAAATCAAACACTCCTATTTCTTAATCGCAGAGGATATGCTCCTTTATTAATTTGCAATTCTTGTGGATTTAGAGTGGCCTGCCCAGACTGTACCAGTTGGCTAGTTACCCATCATAAGCTTAATAAGTTAGTGTGCCATCACTGCGGTTTCAATAAAGCTCTTATTAATAATTGTCAAAATTGTGGCGACCAGAATAGCTTAGTAGCATGCGGTCCTGGAGTAGAAAGAATTGAGCAAGAGGTAAAGCAAAAATTTCCCGAAGCCAATATCTGTAATATTAACACTGACAGCGTAACTACGCCTAAGCAAGTTGAACAATTATTTCATGCTATCATGAATAATGAGTATGATATTATCATTGGCACCCAAATGATTGGTAAAGGCCTAGATTTTCCTAAGCTAACTTTAGTAGGCGTAATAGATGCCGATTTAGGGGTAGGCGGAGACCTAAGAGCTAGCGAACGGACATTCCAAATTATTAACCAAGTACTTGGCCGAGCTGGGCGCCATTTACCTGGCAAAGCTCTGATCCAGACTTACAACATTACTAATTCGGTAATTCAAGCAATTCTTACTAATCAATCCGATAAGTTTATTGAGAGCGAAATTAACTCACGTCATACTAATTCAATGCCACCTTTTGCTAGGATGGCCGCTATTGTCATCTCAAGTTTAAATGAGGAAGCTTTAAAAAAATTTGCTCAAGAAATGAGCAACAAAGCGCCTTATGTTAAAGATATCACAGTATTTGGCCCTGCTCCTGCAATATTATATAAAATTAAAAACAGATTTAGAATAAGATTTCTAGTTCAAGCTTCTGTTAAAACTAATATTCAAAACTATCTTAAAGCCTGGTTGCAAAATCTAACTAAACCTGCAAATATTAGACTTAAAGTTGATATTGACCCATATAGTTTTGTATAATGCCTATTTTATTAAGCAATAATATTTTAAATACTCTTATTCTACCGGTAATTTTAAGCCTTATTATTACCGCCTTTAATAGCAAAGCCAGCAAAATTACATTTTTAATTGCTTTACTAATAAATTTTTTAGCACCCGAGTTAAGTAAGCCTAGCAATTTTGATGCTAGCTTTATTAATTTGTATTTATTTACTTCTCACCTGTTTATTATTAAAAGCTGCATTCTGATCTTAGCTCTTTCAACTATTTTTAATTTTTATTCTCTGAACAAATTTCAGCTAATTTTTAGGCATTTACTATTGCTTGGCACTTTACTCGGATGCTATGCTAATAACTGGCTAATAATGTTATTAGCTATTGAAATTTTAACTATCACTACCTGTTTACAATTCTTTACAACTAGAGGCCTTTATAGCTTAGAATATTTTATTAAATATTTAGCAATTTGTATCTTTTCCAGCTCCTTAATTCTTACAGGTATAAGCTATGATAATTTGTGGCTGATAGAATTTAATACACATATCTTTAATCATAATTTGCTGACCTTATTTGGTATTTTAATTCATTTAGGAATCCTACCTATAACCTTAACTATAACCTCTTATAACTATACCAACTTTGATGCCAGAACCCTACTGCCTCTCTTTATTTCTAAGCTGTTATTGTTAATTATTGTAACGCAGTTTAATCCTTCTGGGATTTTACTATTTTTAGGCATTGCCACTTTAATCTATGCGTTAGTAATACTACTTTTTTCAAAGAATTTATACAAAACTGCGATTGGGTTTATTTTGGTGGATATTGGTTTTACTATTGCCAGCTTTAGTCTCAGTTTGGTTACTCCAATTATTTTTACCATTCTTATAGCAGCCAAATTGCCTTTCATATACCTACTTTTAGAGCATATTCGACTATTAAATCAGCAAAATATTAATAATTTTTCTGATCTTAAACAGCAAGTAAACTTACGTGGATTTAAACCTTACAAAACAAACCTATTTATTGCTTGCGCTCTTAATACCTCAGTACCTATATTTGCTGATGGATTATTAAAACAAAGAATTTTTGAATCGGCTCCTGATTATTTTAAAGTGATTATAATTATTACTAACCTTGCTTGTATTATTGGTATTTTTTATAAATTCATTATCATTAACCAACCAAAAAATAATAACCCCTCAACTTTTACTCCCCCATTTTCATTGAAATTATTAGGGTTTATTACTACTATTGTAATATTGAGTAATGCGTTATTAAGTATATTTACATTCAAAAAAATAGCCCTAAATTTGGTTGAATTCAATTACCTTGCTAAGTATTTCAGCTTATTATTATTGTCTTTTGTAATTTACAAAATATTAAATTTCTTTTCGTTATTTAAGAAGAACTTTGATTACGAAATAGATTCTATTTACCTAGCACCTCTTAAAATACTTTTTAAGCAACTTAACTATATATCTATAATTAAAACTCAATTTACCTTTAATACAGCTAATGTTTTCAGACTCAATACAAGTTCGAATTTAACAATATTATTAACAATCTTTTCAATTGGAATTTTATACATCCTAAAGATTTAACAAAGGTTATTATCATAATCATTTCTTTTCAAAAATTTATAATTCACTTGACAATCACACATTTAGACTCGAATATTTACAACAAATGTGCAGGTTCATAGGTAGCTTGCTCTGGATATTTTAATGGTATTTTACATATGAAAAAAGTTCTAGCTGCAGGAATGGTTGGCAATGCTCTTGAGTGGTATGATTTCGCATTATATGGTCATTTTGTCTTTATTATTAGCCAACTTTTCTTTCCTAGTGACAATCATTTAGTTTCATTAGTCATGACTTTTGGTGGATTTGCCGCAGGCTTCATCATGCGCCCTCTGGGTGCCGTTGTTTTTGGGCATATCGGTGACCAATTTGGTAGGCGTACAGCTTTAGCTGCTGCAATTTTAACTATGGCTATACCTACGGCGTGTATTGGATTACTGCCAACTTATCATGAAATCGGCATAGCTGCTCCTATTTGTCTTATCATAATTAGATTATTACAAGGATTATCACTTGGCGGTGAATTTAGTGGTTCTATTGCTTTTATAGTAGAACATGCTCCTAATAATCGACGAGGTCTTGCTGGAAGTGCAGCAATGTTCAGTATGAATGTTGGAATTCTCCTTGGCTCTCTTGCAGCTGCAATATGTAACAATACCTTTACTACCGAAGCTTTATATAGTTGGGGATGGCGGATACCTTTTATAATCGGTCTGGCAATTGGGCTTGTAGGCCTTTATGTTCGCTCAGGTTTACATGAAAGCCCTAAATATGAACAAGCAAAAAAACTTGGACATATTTCTAAAACTCCAACCAGAGAACTTTTCAAAGGCTATCGTCATGAACTTTTTTCAGGCATTGTGGTTTATCTAACTGTCACTATCCCATTTTTTACCTTTGTGATGTTCATGAACACTTACATGTCCAAAATTGTTGGCAAATCTCCTGCTGAAGCCAGCTTAATCAATACTATTAGCATGATTATTGCTACTTCTTTCATTCCGGTATTCGGCTATCTTTCCGATATTTTTGGTAGAAAAGTTATCACTCGTCTAGGGGCTGGGCTTTTTATTCTTCTTACCTATCCTTTATTTATCATGCTTAACCAACCTGGTTTTTTACTACCTTTAATTGGTCAAACAATTTTTGGAATATTGGTTTCATTATATATGTCTCCTGTACCTGCAATTTTAGTGGAGCTTTTCCCAACCAGCGTAAGATATTCAGGAGTAGCTTTATCCTATAATATTTCAGCAGCAGGATTTGGCGGTACGGCACCAATGGTTGCAACCTTTTTAATCAATCATACCGGTAATAATTACGCTATTGCTTTTTATATAATTTTCTTTGCTATGATTTCGTTTGCGTGGATTGGGCAAATGAGTGAACGTAGTAAGCTAGCTCTTGCATAATTTATGAAAAAAACTAATATCGATTTAAAATTTAAATTGATATTAGTATGAAGAACAATACATCATCTCAAGACCGAGTAAAATTAGAAGCCCCAGAGGACACCAATAAAGTTTTACTTCATAGCTGTTGCGCCCCATGCTCAGGAGAGCTGATGGAAGCAATGGTAGAGTCTGGTATACAATTCTCTATCTTTTTTTATAATCCCAATATTCATCCTAAAAAAGAATATGAAATTCGTAAAAACGAGAATATACGCTTTGCCGAAAAAATGGGAATTGAATTTATAGATGCAGATTATGATGTACAAAATTGGTTTTCACGCGCTAAAGGTATGGAATTCGAGCCTGAACGCGGCATAAGATGCACCATGTGCTTTGATATGCGCTTTGAGAGAACTGCTCTTTATGCCCATGAACATGGATTTAAAGTTATTACTAGCAGCTTAGGTCTTTCCAGATGGAAAAACATGGAACAGATTAATGATTGTGGGGTTAGAGCCGCTTCCCATTATCCTGAAATAACCTACTGGACTTACAATTGGCGCAAAAATGGCGGCAGTGAACGTATGTATCAAATAGCAAAAAGAGAAAGTTTTTATAAACAAGAATATTGTGGATGTATTTATTCTTTACGAGATACCAATGACTGGCGCAAAAAAAATGATAGAGAAGAAATTCAAATCGGACAAGAATTTTACGAAGATTAATACTCCCCATATATTTTGCGCCTTTTTGTTCATGATATTAAGGAATTCTTTTAAGAATGATGCTTTGTAAGCCTTGTTGATCAAGTATATTACTCACTCTTAAAGATCATACGATTAAGACTGCCGATAACCTTGATAATAACAAAAGTAAGCTATCATAAAGTATATGCCATGAGTAAATATATTGGCTATCAATAATTAACCATAAGCCAATTTTAATTAGTTATTAGCTTATTATGTTACTGCCAATCAAGCTTATAATCATAATGCTTTGATTGAGCAAATTGATTGGATTGCAACAACTTATCTCGGTTCACCCAAATAAAACAGTAAAATCTTTCGACCTTACAATCGACCATATTTCAAAGAACGCTATCTTGTTGAGTACTTTTTCACTACAATCAAGCTCTTTAACCAAATTTTTTTAAGGGTAGATCAAGGCTTCTTTCTTTGCTACCTTTTTGGCGTTTACCTCTGTCATTATTTAGCTGAAATAGATACGCACAATCTAGATTTTTAAGCCTCTAGCTTTTCATTCTTTCTATTGAATGTATAACATGCTTAGCCCTCAGAGAGGTAATAATATTATTAAGATGCGTGGTACCTTTAACCGATAAGTCTAACATTAATTCAAAAAAATCTGTTGAACGATTGGTAATTCTTAAATTAGTAATATTTGCCATATCTTTAGCAATTGTATTGGTAAGTATTGCCAATGCTCCCGGTTCATTAAGTAATATTGCTTTTACTCTTGCCACATATCCTTCATTAAGGCCTGCTTCTTTTTCCCATGAAACATCAAGCCATCTTTCCGGAGTATGTGCATAGCTTTCTAGCATTTCGCAATCTACTACATGTAGGGTCACTCCTTTTCCTGTATTCACAATACCTACAATTTTATCTCCTGGAATGGGATGACAGCAACCTGCATAATGTAATGCCATACCAGGAATTAAGCCTCTAATAACTATATTGTTATCTAATTGTGTTTTAGCTGATCGTTTGAGGTTCTTCCAAAAAGATAGCTTTTCTTTAACTTTTTTAAGAGTACTGGTATGTGGAGCAATTGCTTTAATCAGTTCTTTTTTAGTAATGCTCCCTTCGCCTACCCCAATAAACAAATCTTCTACAGTTTTTCGTTTAAATACTTCTAAAGCGGAAGCTAAGTTTTTATGAGTTAATTGGTTATTATCAATTTTTAATACCTTAGACGCAATGGCTCTCCCTAAGCTCAAATATTCATCTCTTTGCTTGTTTTTAACAAATCTCCTAATTTCAGATCTAGCTTTCGCAGTAACCACAAATTTCTCCCAAGAAGGAGATGGGAGATGATTTTTATTAGCAATAATTTCTACTTGATCACCATTATTTAAAATAGTTGAAAGTGGCGCTATTTTACCATTAATTTTAGCACCCGCACAGCTGTTACCTATATTTGAATGAACCGCATAGGCAAAATCAATAGTGCACGAACCTTTAGGCAATGCAATAAGCTGGCCCATAGGAGTAAAGCAAAAAACCTGATCATAATACATCTGCATTTTAGTAGATTCTAATACTTCATCCGATTCAGTAGAATTTTGAAGTATGTTCAGCAATTCTCTTATCCATCTAAATTGCTTTCCTTCAGTTTTAAGAGTATGTCCTTCCTGTTTATAAAGCCAATGCGCTGCCACTCCTAACTCTGCTATCTCATGCATTTCTTTACTTCTTATTTGAATCTCAATCTTATGCATAGTAGGACCAATAACGATGGTATGAATAGATCGATAGCCATTTTCTTTCGGCGTGCTAATATAATCTTTAAATTCTCCAGGAATCATTTGGTAACAAGCATGGATAATACCTAATGCCTGATAGCAAGCAGCAATATCTTCAACAATTATTCTAAAAGCCATAATGTCTGATAATTGCTCAAAATTAACATTTTTCTTTTGCATTTTAAGCCAAATAGAACAAGGTGTTTTTTCTCTTCCCGCTATCTCCGCCTTAATATGATTTTTTTTAGTTAATTCTTGTAATTCTTGAACAATTTTCTCAGATAAAGGTCTATCATTTTCTTTTAGAAAACTAAGCCTACCCATTATTGATTCTCTTACATCGGGATGCAACTCAGTAAATGCTATATCTTGCAACTCAGTCTTAACTTTATGTGCCCCTATCCTTTCTGCAAGTGGCGCAAATATTTCTAAAGTTTCTTTAGCAATCCGCTTTCTTTTTTCAAGTGATTTTATATGATGTAGAGTACGCATGTTGTGCACTCTATCCGCAAGTTTTACTAAGAGCACTCTTATGTCTTCTGACATAGCAACTAGTAACTTTCTTAGATTCTCTGCTTGTCTAACATTTTCTGATTGATATTCAATTTTAGTTAACTTGGTTACACCATCTACCAGCTTGGCAATATTATCACCAAATTCTCTTTTTAAACTTTCTAAAGTTACTTGGGTATCTTCGATAGTATCATGCAAAAGAGCAGTTAAAACTGAAGCATGATCAAGTCGCATTTCGGCAATAATTTTTGCAACCGCAAAAGGATGAGAATAATAAGGTTCACCTGAATCTCTAAGTTGGACTCCGTGATGAATAATAGTAAACTCACAGGCTTTTCTTAATTCATCTTCTTTAATATCTTTAACAGTTAGTTTAACTTCATTTACCAGCCGATCAATTTCGTTTAAATGCTGTTCACTAATCATAAAATTTTACAGCGCCTTGATTGTAATTAAAAAATTTTTATTACTAAAATTATAAACTTTAAATATTTTTAAGGCTATTTATTTTTTTAAGTTATTTTTCTCGAAAAGCATGTCTTAACGAATTAGTAATAGGGCTTAAAAAGTATTCTAAAAATGTATGCTCACCAGTTACTATAAATACTTCAGCCATCATGCCAGGAAGAATAGTTTTACCTATCTTTTTTACTTCGTTATAATCAATTATAGCTCTAACAAGGTAATATCCTTGTCCTGTACGTTCATCCATTTGCTTATCTGCCGATACATATACCACCTTGCCACTTATTCTAGGTGTAAATCTTGCTTTAAAAGCGGTTACCATTATCTTGGCAGGCTGCCCTACTGCTACCACATCTATATCTTGTGGGTTTAAGCGCGCTTCTACAATAAGTTCATTATCAGTGGGCACTATTTCAGCAAGAGTTGCTCCAGATGGTACTACTCCATCAATAGTATGAAATTTGGCATTGGTTACGATTCCAGTTACGGGTGCTATAATTTTTGTTCTAGTCTCAATATCTTGAGCTGCATCCAGCTCTTCTTTTAAGGAAGCAATATGATTTTGAGTTTCTTTTAATTCCGTTGACAATTCACGCTTACGGTTATGACTAAGCTGTTCTATTTTTAGTTTTGTCTCATTAATTGATTCTTTAGCTTTATTGATATTCGCTTCAATTTCCGCAATTCTTCCATTAAGCTCAGCCTCATTCTTCATCAATGCAAGCAATCTAGGTTTTTGTACTAGCTTTTTAGCAAAAAGTTCTTTCACACTAACCAACTCTTCTTTAACTAACTTTAGTTGTTCTTTAGAGGCCTTTGATTGGGATAACAAACCTTCAATATGCTCATGAGCTAAAGAAATTTGTTTATCAAGTAAGTCTAATTGTCCCTTGAATGTTTGGAGATTAAAATCAAACAATTTTTTTTCTGCTTGGTAAATACGCTGTATTTCTTCATCATTAGCAGAATTTAACAATTCTTGAGGAATAGCAAAGTCGGTTTTTTCCTCTCTCTCGGCTATAATACGCTCTTCCGTAATTTTTTTGCCTATATATTGATTATACACCATCTGTAATTTAGCTTTAGCCTGTGTTTTAGATAACTCATATAACACCTGCCCTTTTTCTACTATATCACCTTCATGAACCAAAATTTTACTTATTGTTCCACCGTGCAAGTGCTGTACCAATTGGCGATTCTCACTAGGAACTATAGTACCATGTGCTATTACTGCGCTATCAATAGGTGCAAAACCACCCCAAACTAAGTAAAATAATACAAAACACCAAAGCAATGTACTACCAAATCTTACACCAGGTTGAATTTTTTGCTTTAGTCTTTTAACTTGGGGATCTTCTTCCTGTATTAACGCCATTAACTAACTCTGTTGTGATAATTGTTTAATAATTTTATTTCGTTCATCAAAAGCTAATATTTGGCCGTCTCTCACTATCATAATTTTATCAACCACATCTAAAATTGAGGGCCTATGTGAAATAATCATAGTAGTTATTTTTTCTTCTTTGATTTTAGAGATAGCTCTAAATAAAGCTTCTTCGCCAGATTTATCTAAATTGGCATTAGGTTCATCTAATACAATTAATTTAGGGGTGCCATAAAATGCGCGTGCTAATGCCACACGTTGCTTTTGCCCACCAGATAAAGACGTTCCCTCTATCCCAATTATGGTATCATAGCCATCCGGTAATTTGATAATCATATCGTGCACTTCTGCTATTTGTGCTGCTTTAATTACCAATTCGTCATCAATCTTTTTACTCATACGAGCAATATTTTCTTTAATAGTACCATTAAACAACTCAATATCTTGAGGAAGATACCCAATATAAGCTCCTAGCCCATAACCACTATCTGCATGTTGCCATTTATGCAAATCAATGCCATCAATGTTTATTTCTCCATGAGCCGCCTTCCATACTCCTACTAAAATTCGTGCTAAAGTAGATTTACCTGCGGCACTATCACCAATAATTCCTACCACTTCACCTGGGTTTACAGTAAAATTAATATTTTTAAGCACTTGCCTAGTAGTATTAGGATGAACATAAAAAAGGTTATTAACTTCTATTTTACCCTTAGGTTCAGGAAATTTAGTTTTTAATGATGAATATGGATTAAATTCCACAAAATTTTGTAGCTTTTGATAAGCTTTTCTGGAGATTATTACATTATTCCATGAAGCCACAATAGATTCAAAAGGAGCAAGAGCTCTACCCACCAAAATTGAACTTGCTATCATACCACCACTAGTCAACTCACCTTTTACTACAAGCAACCCACCAACACCGGTAACAGAGATTTGAATAATAAAGCGCATAAATTTGGTAATATTGCTAAAATATTGAGATTTATGTTGTGCATAGCTTTTCAGTTCATTGCCTTTATGGTTGCCTTTATGCCAAAAATTATACAAATCTTCCATCATACCCATGGCTACCACCACTTCAGAATTTCGGGCCACAATATCCATTTGCTGCATGTTTTTAATAAATCTTTCGTTAGCTTGCTCAAAATATTTTTTAGTAGAACGTTCAGAGTAAATAGCCAGCCCGATTAATATGCCCGCGCCCAAAACTGCAAGCCAACCATTTATAGGATGAATAACAAAGAGAATTACTATAAAAATAATCGCCCAAGGAGCATCAATTAAATTAGGCAAACTTAAACCAGTAATAAAGCTTTTAACATTTTCCAACTCCCTAAACAGCTGGGAGGGAAGATTGCTTTTATTATTTACCGTTAAATATACTGATCTTGTAAATATTTGCTTATTTAGCTGTTCATCAAGCCACGAAGCCATGCCCTGCATAATTAAGCTTCTGGCAAAGTTGATCATCACCATCAGCATAATACTGCCTACCACTACTAGAGTAAGCATTAATAAGGTATCAGTACTACCACTTGAAATTACTCTATCTAACACTTGCAACGAATAAATAGACATGGCGAGCATCAACAAATTGTAAACAAATCCATACAGTACACAATAAACAAAAGAAACCTTCAGCTTACGCACTAGATTATCTAGTAAGTTATCAGGATTCTTATTAGATTTGATTTTGTTAAAAATTATGCTAAACATCTTTCTAATTTATAATTTAAGTACCAATCTATAAACTTTTGCATTCCTTCTTCAATTGAAGTTTTAGGAGCATATCCAATTAAAGCTTTTGCCTTAGTTATATCAGCGCACGTGATATTTACATCGCCTAATGCTTGCGTCTGATATTCTATAATAGCTTTTGTCTTTAAATTTTGTTCAATCAATTCAACTAAATAGTTAACAGAGACAGGGTAATTATTACCAATATTTAATAATTGATACCTCACTTGCTCACTAGGTGTCAAATTAATTACTTGTATTATAGCATAGATTACATCTTGAATGTAAGTGAAATCTCTTTTTTGGCTTCCATTGCCAAATACTTCTATAGGCCTACCGTTATAAATTTTATCGGTGAAACTAAAAAATGCCATATCTGGCCTTCCCCACTCCCCATAAACTGTGAAAAATCTTAGTCCGGTAATAGGTAAGTTATACATTGATGAGAATGAATAAGATAAATGCTCCCCTGCCAGCTTTGTTGCAGCATATACTGAAGTAGGCTCCATGGTTATATCTTTCTCTTGAAAAGGAATTTTATAATTATTACCATATACCGAGCTAGAACTCGCATAAATAAAATGTTTAAGTGTGCCTTTAATTTTGCAAGCGTATTCAAGCATTATTAAATGCGCATCGATATTACATTTTATATATATACTAGGGTTAATAGCAGAATACCTAACCCCTGTTTGGGCAGCCAAGTGAATGATATATTCAATTTTATAGTTATCTAAAATCTCATAAAGCTGCTTCTTGTTACACAAATCCACTTTGTAAAAAACAAATTTAGGATGCGTTAGCAATCTATTTAATCGTGCTTGTTTAAGAGAATACGGCAACTGCTCAGAAATATAATCAATTCCTATAACTGATTGATTATTTGCAAGAAGAGTTTCGACCAAGTGAAAACCAATAAAACCTGCACAACCAGTAACCAAATACATTAAAATTTTTCTTAATTAATTAAACATATCTTCAATTGTATACATTTTATGTGATTTATCAATCAACCATTCAGCAGCTTTAATGGCACCCTCAACATAAATTTTACGAGTAAATGCGTGGTGGCTTATACGAATTTCTTCATTATTGCCTATAAATCTAATTTCTTGTTCACCAAAATTATTGCCACCACGTATTGAACTTATACCCACCGTACCTTGCGTTCTCGGTTCGTAGCCTAAATAACGCTGTGAAGTAACAATATCACTATCCTTAAATCCTAATGCTTGAGCAATATTTAATGAAGTCCCTGAAGGGGCATCCTTTTTAAGATTATGATGAGTTTCTATTATTTCCACATCAAACTCTAATCCAAAATAGCTTTTCATTTCCTGTGCTGCTTTTTTTAATAAAATAATGCCTAAGGAGAAGTTGGCAGCTAGCATTATCGGAGCATGTTGGGTATATTTTCTTATTTCTGTTAATGCTTCAACATTAAAACCCGTAGTACCAATTACTATGGGTAGTGGCTTGTCCTTTAATTTGGTTATCAATTCCAAAGTAGCATACATACAACTAAAATCGATTATTACATCTGCATCAGCTAAATAGTCATCTACTTTATCATCATAAATGATGGATGAATTATATACCTGCTCTCCTTTTAAAACACTACGTTGGCTAACAATAGCGCCAACTAATTCATGCTCCTCTTGATTAAGTAAATATTCACAAATCAAAGTACCCACTTTACCACCAGCACCAAACACAATAATTTTCATTTTGACCTTCTTAATATTTTAAAAATTCTTTGTTTTATTAAAACTAATTCAAACTAAAATTCAACCTAAACAATATTTCACTCTAATCAATGGGGATGCTATTTATAAATTCAGAAAATTTTAGCAAAAGGTAGATTGAGCAAATTAGATATGGCACGCAAGACAATACTAAACAGGCTGAGGATCTCTAAAAAATTGCCCCTTAAAGTAAATTAAGGGGTCTGAGCTTTCATTTTTGGCAGTTTTTAAATTTATCACTTCACCGACTATGATAAAATGGTCGCCAGCTTCATAGGTTGCATATTTTTGACATTCCATAAAAGTCAAATGAGGTACTATAATTGGAGCACCTGTTACACCCAATATATATCTAATATTTTCAAATTTATTAGCTTTAGGAGAAGCAAAATGCTTAGCTATTAAATATTGACTGGAATCTAGAATACTTACCGCAAATGAGTCTTGCTTTATAAAACCTTCTAATGTTGTAGATTTTTTATCAACACAGAACAAAACCAAGCGTGGATTCAATGATACTGAGGTAAACGAATTAATAGTAATACCTACATATTCATCACCAGCAATTTTAGTGGTTGCTACTGCTATACCAGTAGAAAAATGTCCTAAACATTCTTTAAATTCATCATCACTAAATTGCATTATTAACCTAATACCCCTTAATTTTTATTTAAAAAATAACATAATTTAGTCTTTTTTGCAAATATTATGATTGTATTAAAAAATTTATAATTTAATATTTTCTTATTTAATGATAAACTAATATTCTTAGAAAATTTTTTTGAATATTTTTCATAACTAAATGAGAACAAACTAATAATAACAACATTAAAAATAACTCATAGCATTGAAACAAAATGGCGGATGAATCAAAACCCTCAATAATAATTAAAAAAGTAAAAAAAGTTAGCGGCGGCCATCATGGCGGAGCCTGGAAAGTTGCTTACGCAGACTTTGTTACTGCTATGATGGCTTTTTTCTTATTATTATGGTTACTCAGTTCAGTTCCCACCGAAAAATTAATAGGCATTGCTGATTACTTTACACCCACCGTAGGCATTAGAGACGGCAAAGGTATTGGATTTGACGGCGGCAAAAGCCCTCAATACGATGGAAGCAATGCAGGCAATCCTAAAAGCAATCAGTCTATTGTCTTTGGAGCTCCTAGCCAAGGAAATATAATAACCGCCCCTGAAAGCTCTCAACCTAATAACAATCTAGACTTCTTCTCTTTAGCTCAAAGCATTAAAGACGGTATTAAAAAAGACAGTGAACTTGCTCAATTTAGTGATCATATAATTATTGATGAAACCAAAGAAGGTTTAAGAATTCAGGTAGTGGATAAAAAAGGTAGGCCAATCTTTAAACCAGGCACAACTCAACTTGAACCTTATAGTAAAATTATATTTAGCAAGCTAAGTAATATTATTAAATACATGCCTAATTACCTTGCAGTATACGGCCATACCAACGGCACTACCAGCCCCACTTTTGATCATTGGACCATATCATCACAAAGAGCTATTGTGGCTCGTTTATTTATGGAAACATCCGGCGTTGACGATGAACAATTTAATCGCGTAGCAGGTAAAGCTAATCGTGATTTATTAATAATAGATAACCCCAATGCTCCAGAAAATATTAGAATTAGCATCATTATGTTAAGAAACTAACTATCAACAACAGCTAGCAATCTTTATATTATATTAACTATTACCTGTGAGCTTTTTTAAATTTTAATGCAAATACAGGAATAGTTATTAAATACAAGATTCCAACCAATGGCAATACTACCCATGGCTCAATAATAATAAAACTAAGCAGCATCCCGCAAGCTAACATTACAATCCACACTGTAGATGGATTAATTTTTACTTTTTTTAAAGAAAGAGTCGGGATTCTACTAGCTAGCAACAAACCAATAATTGCCACATAACCTATTAATGCATTGTAATCAAATAAATTATGAAATTCCAATTCAAAACTTATCATTATTGGCAATAATATTAGAAAGGCTCCCGCAGGAGCTGGCACTCCAATAAAATGCTCATTAAGCTTTGAATCATCATGTTCTTCTAGAGCAGTAACATTAAACCTCGCAAGCCTAATTGCCATACACATTACATAAAGTAATATTAATGCCCAAGAAAACGGCTTGAGCTGCTGATGTGCAGCAGCCCATAAATAAAATACTACTGGCGGGCACACCCCAAAATTCACCATATCACATAGCGAGTCAAGTTGAGCTCCAAAATTACTAGTAACACCCATAAATCTTGCAATTCTACCATCAAGCCCATCTAAACACATTGCAACCAATATACATAATATTGCCTGCTCCCATTTTCCGCTTAAAGCCAGTTTAATTGCAGTCAACCCAAATCCCAAGCTAGCAATAGTTAGAATGTTAGGAATTAACCTTGCAAACGATGGTTGAGCCTTAACTAACTCATCATTAATTTTAGAATCATTCATGAATGTAATATTTTATATAAATAATTTATGCTTTAGCTGTCGGAAGAATATCTGCAATTACTGTTTCACCGCCAATTACAGTTTGTCCTTCTTGGATTTTAACTTGAATATCCATAGGTAAATATACATCCGTTCTACTTCCAAAGCGGATAATACCAAACTTCTCACCTTTATTGACTTCCTGTTTATTTTCAAGATTACATACTATCCTTCTAGCAATGAGCCCAGCTATCTGCACAACTAATATATCTTTCTGCCCATATTCGGTTTTCATTCTAATAACTTGTCTCTCATTATCGACGCTTGCTTTATCTAATGCAGCATTAAGAAACTTACCAGGACGATAATGTAGCATTTCAACTACCCCCTTACATGGTATACAATTAACATGTACATTAAATACGTTAAGGAAAATGCTGATTCTTTGCATTTCAACTTGTGGCAATCCTGATTCTTCAGGAGGTATCACATTAGAAACCTTTTGCACCAATCCATCTGCAGGACTAACTAATATAGAATCACCATTAGTTATCACTCTTACAGGATCACGAAAGAAAAACACACACCAAATAGTTAAAACCAAACCTACTAAACCTAAAGTATTACTAAATAATGCAAGGACCACAGTCACTAAGGCAAATATAATAATAAATTGATATCCCTCTGGATGAATTGGCGGTATAAATTTTTTAATAGTATCTAACATTTTATTACTCTTTTGAATGCTTTAGGAAAAGTTCCTATTTAAATTAGGTGCAAAATTACTACCAATACGAATTTATTTCAACTTGAAATTTATATTTTTATAATTTTCTTTTATTACCATAAGCCTAGCAAAACAGCATATCTTATTATCTTTAATTAAAACTTGCGCTAAAGATTAAACTTTTCTATACTCAATTATTCCTTGTTAATTATTTAATTGCAATTATAACTGAGACATTACTGAGCAAGTCATTTGGAGTTTTTTCATTATGAAACTATGGCAAAAAGTTACCATTGGATTATTGCTTGGCATCTTATGCGGATTTTTTGCAAAAGAGCTTAATTCTAAGCAGTATCTAGAATATATAAAACCAATTGGTGATATTTTCATCAACATGATCAAAATGATTGTGATGCCTTTAATATATCTATCAATAGTTTCTGGCGTAACTAGCATTAGCGATTCACGCACTTTAGGTCGGATTGGCCTTAAATCAACTTTTGCATTTATGACTACCACAGCTTTTGCAATTTTAATTGGCTTAACTGTAAGCAGCATAATTCAACCTGGAGTGGGCATAACCTTGAACTTTGACCAAGATGTCGATCTTGAACTTAGCAAAAAATTTGATTTTGTTAAAATGATTGTGAGCATTGTTCCTTCTAATATTTTTGAAACCTTAGCAAATGGTGACGTTTTACAAATTGTATTTTTTGCAATATTTACTGGAATCACTCTTAATAAAATGGGCGAGCATGGCAAAAAAATTATAAGCGGTTGCCAAGTACTTGCACAAATGGTCTTTAAGATGATAGAAATGATCATGCAACTTTCTCCTTATGGCGCTTTTGCACTGACCTCATGGGTAGTGGGAACGCAAGGGGTTGATGTACTGAATAGCTTAATTAAGTTAGTCTTTACTGTAATTGTTGCCATGCTCCTTCAATATATTATTTTTGGTCTTTTAATTTATATTTTCGCCGGCCTATCTCCAATGCCTTTTTATCGCAAAAGCTTTGAGTATCAAGCCCTTGCATTTTCAACCAGCAGCAGTAAAGCCACCTTATCGACCACTATGAAAATATGTCGCGATAAATTGGGGATCTCGAAAACCAGTACTTCTTTCGTATTACCACTCGGTGCCTCTATAAACATGGATGGCATGGCAATCTATTTAGGCATATGCGCTGTATTTTTTGCACAAGCTACTGGTTATAACCTCACGTTACATGATTATTTCATTGTAATTATCACTTCTACTTTAGGATGTATAGGTGTTGCAGGAATTCCAGGCGGTTCCATGGTAATGTTACCAATGGTACTTTCTTCTATTGGTATGCCAATAGAAGGTGTAGCATTAATAGCCGGTATTGATAGGATTTTAGATATGCTAAGAACTACAATTAACATTACCGGCGATGCTACTATTACCTTGCTTGTTGATAAATCGGAAAATATGCTTAACACTGAAATTTATAATAGCACGAATTAGTTATAATTATGTTCTTAAAAGTGGTCTGGTTTATTTTATTCCTAACCTACTCATCTTTTCTAAATGCTGACTCGGACATCAATTTTAACATTGGAGCAGGACGTAAGATCGGCAACTATCACTTAATAGCTGAAGAAATATGCGCCTATTTTAATAGCAATAAACAGCAACGTTGTAATGTGGTTATCTCAAAAGGCAGCCATCACAACCTAGATATGTTGAGCAACAATAAAATTGACTTTGCCTTTTTACAATATGACCACTTAATTGATTATAATAAATACGCCAAGGCAAACCAAAAAATTACTCCTATTGTTAGATTATATAACGAAACTCTAACAATTATTACTACAGCTGATAGTTCAATCAATAATTTTTATGATCTTAAAGGCAAAACTGTTTCTACCAATGGCCCCAATGGCGGCTCTCGTACAGTTATTAATTACCTTGCCAGAAATTTAGGCCATGATTTTAAAATAAACTTTGCTGATCACATTGTTGATAATCACCTGATAAATAAATTATGTAATAAAAAAATTGATGCTTTGTCCTTAATGGTAAGCCATCCAAATATTTTAGTTAATGAAATTAACAATGAATGTCCTATAAAATTTGTTGAAATACCTAATAACTTAATTAACAACCTTTCCGACTTACAAGAGTTAGGATATTTTAAATTCGTTATTCCTGATAGTGTATATAAAGGTATTATATATCCTACTCTTACTATCGGCACTCATAACATGATTGTAGCGAACTCTAAAGAGTCCGATCCATTAGTTTATAATTTACTTCAAGTTACTTATGATATTTTATATTCTAATACTAACAAGTCCCTTATTCACAAGGTTGAGGGAACATTTAGAAAGCCTCCTGAGGAAATGCATCCTAGCGCAGAACGCTTCTTTCTAAAAATTGAAGAAAAAGTTCATTCTTTACCCAATCATAATTAACACTTCAGTAAATATTTACATCCTAAATCAGGATAAATTTGCAATAATGTTTATTAACAAACAAAAAGCAAAGCTCTTCTTAAAAACGCAATATAATTTTATTATTTGAACTATCTACAGAAAACACCAGATTGTAACAATACTTTAACCTGATTCAATCTGCAATACTTAATAAAAATCAGCTTTAAACTTAAGGTTGTTATGATTTTCATCTGAAAAAATGGTTTATTTTTAGGAATAATTAACCTATTTTAAAAAATCAATTAGTTTTTAAACGCCTAAGTAGCTTTTATATTAACAATAAGTGGCATTACAAGCTCAGGGGTTAATAACAAACATTATAGGAAATATATAAACCTTTTAATAATCCACCCTACAAAAATACAAGCCACATGCTGGAGCAGTAGCAGGAGCTTTATTCCTATCCTTCAACTCAAGAATATTTTTTATATCTTCCTTAGCTAAACTACCATCCCCAACCTTTTTTAAAGCACCAACAATATTTCTTACCATATGATGTAAAAATGATCTTGCACTTAGCTCAAAATAAATATGATTTTCTTGCTTATAAACTTTGATTTTATCCAGGGTAATAACAGGATTTTTAGCTTGGCAATGTGTTGCTCTAAAACTAGTAAAATCATGCTTACCGGCAAAAACATACGCAGCTTCTTCCATCAGATCAACATTTAAGCTGCTTGATACATGCCACACCAAGTTTTTCTCTAAAGATGGTTCTGCAAAACGATTTAATATTTTATATTTGTAATATCTTTTAATGGCTGAAAAACGAGCATGAAAATCTTCCCCTACTTCCTCTACTTGCAAAATTCTTATTGTATGGCGCGCTATTTTTAAATGAGCATTAATTGCTAAAGTTAGCTTAGCAGGATTCCAATGTTTATCTAACCTTACATGTGCAACTTGGCCAACCGCATGCACTCCAGCATCGGTTCTACCCGCCCCAAAAATAACAGGAGTTGCTAAATTAATTTTACTGATCGCTTCTTCAATACTTTGCTGGATTGAAGGCTTGATAGAATTTTGCCTTTGCCAGCCGCAATAGTTGGTACCGTTATATTCAATTGTAAGTTTATATATAGGCATTAAAATAAATTATTATAAATTCATTATATGATGCATCAACTGATCATAAAGCTGCTTAGTGATTGGGTGCCTACTAAAATTATAGCGTTCAATACTATTTACCGGCGAAATCTCACTTGCACTAGAAGTTAAAAAAACGTCTTGAGTATGTTGAAACTCTTCAGGCAAAATATATCTTTCAATTACCTCAATATTATTTTGCTTAGCAATATCAATCACACTTTGCCTAGTTATGCCATCCAAAAAGCAATCGGGGATAGGGGTATGCAACTTATCGTCTTGTACTAAAAAAATATTAGCGCTAGTAGTTTCAGCAATATATCCTCTGTAATCCAGCATTAAGGCATCATCAAAACCCTGGGCTACTGCATTATCTTTATCGACTGTACCCACCACATAATTTGCACTACACTTGCTTAAATGAGGTATACAGTCACTTGGAGCTCTCTTCCATTTAGCATAACATAATTTTAAGCCGTCATTTAGATCCTTCCCCTCTTGATATTGAGAATATTTTGCTGGCGTTTCCCACGCTGCAATAGCAATAGAAATTTGATTATGAGGAGCTGAAATTAGCAACTTTCCTTTACCACGCCAAACTACAGGTCTAATGTAACCAAAATTAATTTGCTGCCTATCCACCAAGTCGTTTACAATTTCAATTAGTTCATCCAATTGAAATTTAAGAGTCAAATTTAAAATATCGGCAGACTTAAGCAGTCTTGCCATATGCTCTTTTAGTTTAAAAGGTTTCCCTTTATAAACCCTTATTCCTTCAAATACGCAGCTTGCATAATGAAGACCGTGAGTCATAATATGAATATTTGCTTCATCCCAAGGCACGAAAATTCCATCATGCCACATCACTCCTGCACCAAATTGATTCACTGTATTACTCCGTCAATAATGTGATAAATTATTTTTCTATCTTATGTTGTTCCGTGCTGTTTTTCAGCTTAGCAGCACCTTGAATTTTATCAACAAAACTTTGTGGAGATTGAGACATTTGAGGCTCGACTGACTTATTAATGGTTGCTAAATCTTGCATTTTTTTATTTACGCTCCCCATCAATCCAGGTTGATAAGTTTTAATCTTGCTAGCAAATAAAAACGATAATAATGCATTATTTTTAAATCCATTACGCAATTTTTGTATAAATTGATAATATAGATATGATAAATTAAATTTAGAATAACCTTTTTTCAGTTTTAGATTTTTAATAATTTCCTGAATATTTTCATTATCAAAATAAGCTTGGTCCACATTCATTGCTTCTACCAGCTGCTCAGGATAAAAAATTGCGCTATCAAAATTTGTTTGCGCAACATTGGCCTGATTAAACATTGCTTCATTTAAAATTGAATAACTAAAGTTAACTTGAGTTAAATTAGCCTCCTTAAAATTAGCTCCTGTTAAATCAGCCCTAGTAAAGTTAGCATTTGATAAATTTAGTTTACTAAAATTATAAGGCAGCTTTAAAGTCATACCAATTGCAGGGTTATTAACGGTCCTTAAAGCTAAATTAGCATTAGACATATTAACTTGAATAAGCTTAAACATTTCATCTAAAGCTCTGTGAACAATAGTTTTAGCTGAAATTTCATCAAAATTACTACGACTGAAATTGCAATATCTTAATAAAAATTGTGAAAAATCAAATCCTGTTAGATCTTGACCAACTATATTAAAAAAAGACAGATCTATTTTATTAGTTTCTATATCAATTAAGCTAGGCGCCACTTCCTGTAACTCACCAGAATTATAAAGTTTTAATAACAAGTTTAGCACTTCACGGGTAATATTAGCTTTACCTCTTTCATCACTAGAAAGGGTAGCCAGCTTCTTTGCAAGCTTATATTCTTTTCTTTCTCTATCCTGACTATCGATCATTGGTGGCATCTTTATTATATATTTAGGTTATAAACAAAAGTGTTATTTAACCGATATTTTACTTTATTTTATCATAAAATTATTAATATAGCTAGTCCTTGCATATAGATAAATTTTTGGTAAATTAATTAAAATTATGAAAATTAAATGAAATGAAAAAATTTTTAGCCACTTTTACTTTAATAATAGCTCTTTCTAGTTGCGGTATTAAAGGAAATTTATACATACCTGAAAATCAACTAATAGAATCATCTTAAATCTTAATTTATAGTTGATTTAATAATAATTTTGAGTACCTTTAGTTTATACACAACCTGAGGTTTAAGCATGAAGCAACACAAAAAACATAATCATCAAAAAATTATTCAGTCATCACTTACTTCCGATGAAATTTTACCAGCAAATGAAACAACTCACAACACAGTAGCCTATCACCATGAAGCTATAGAAAATCCAGCAAATGATTGCGGTACAACGATTGCTACTGCAGAAAAGAGTGTTGATTCCATTGATCATATTCAGCTTGATCAATTAACTAACCAAACAGCTAATATTACTCATTACTATAACAGCTTACTAAGAAGCTCAACTCAATTACTTGACCAATTTTATCATCAATATAGCAACTCTGTTGAAGAATTTATGCAAGCGACAACTTATACTGAATTTATGTCTATTACACATAATTTACTGAAAGTAAATTTAGAGTGTAGCATTAATTTCACTGACAGATTGATTAACTTGCACTTGAAACAAATTGCAAAGTAATAAGTAATATAGTAATCATCCGTTAATGCCTACTAAATCACTTTACAACTAGCTATAAAACTTGTTAATATATAAACACAATCCTCCACTAGTTGCTTTGTTTGGTAATTATGAAATTTCTGGTAATAATTTTTTCTTTATTGGTTATTCACAAAGCTTATAGCTTTGATAAAAATATCGCCAACAAATCTTCCCTATTAGTAGTAGAGCAACAAACCGGTAGGATTTTGTTTGAAAAAAATGCAGATCAATATAGATACCCTGCTTCCATTACTAAAATGATGAGCAGCTACTTAGCATTTCAAGCTTTAAAAGAAAATCGTATTAATCTCAATCAAGATGTTACAGTATCTCAACATGCAAGCAGCATGAAACCTACCAAGCTTGGTCTTAAGCCTGGAACTAAAATTAAAATTAAAGATGCTTTAACTGCTTCAATAGTCAAATCTGCAAATGATGCAACTGTAGTGCTAGCAGAAGCTATAGCAGGAAGCGAAGCAGCGTTTGTCAAACAAATGAACCAAACAGCCAAGCTAATTGGCATGGATAAAACTGTTTATCAGAATGCTTCAGGGTTACCTAATGCCCATCAACTGTCCTCAGCCTATGATATTGCCAAACTAGCTATTGCCATTCAACGTGATTTCCCAACTTTATATCACAAATTTTATAGTATTAAAAAATTTGATTTCAAAGGTAAAACTTACGTTACTCATAATGGCGTACATCGTAAGTTTAATCAACCAGGTAAAACTGGGTACACTTTTGCTTCAGGATTTAATTTAGTTACCACAGCCAAACAAGATGGTAGAAAAATAATAGCCGTAGTTTTAGGAGAAGAATCAGCCCCTAAAAGGGATCATAAAATGGCAGTATTACTTAATAAGTTTTTAGACCGCCCTTTAGTAGAACTAGCTTCAACCAATACTAAGCCTATAAAAGGTACTAAGATAATTAAAAATCATAAAAATTCTTTTAATCCTCAGAAGAAGCAACCAAAAACTAAGAAAGCTGCTAAAAATTATATATAATTGTTATGGATACAATATTAACCTATCACTATTTAATTGAATTAGGGATTGTATTCTCTTTTTTACTTTTTCTGTATATCAATAAATTATTCCAACTTAAACGGCTAAAGACCGATTTTTTTAAATTCCAACAAATCTACGAAGATATACCAAACAATCCCAAATGTGCTTTTATATATTACCAAAGTACCTTAAAAAAACTTTCTTGCTCACCCACTTTTATTAAACTATTTAATCTTCAAGAAGCACCGGAAAGTTTAGCACAATTAAGTGAGCTTAATGCCGATGAGATCATAGGGCAGATATTCAATTTTTGCAAAAAAGAAATAGCTAAATTAGAACAAGAACAATTTCAATATCAGCCTACAACTGATAAGTTACAAATAGAAAATGAATATTATCAATTTTCACCACAGCTAGTAAATCAACAATACAAACCTGACTTAATTATTTGGCTGATTAATATTACTGATATCCATAATGAGTTATTAATAAAAGCTAATGAGCTTGAAGCTACCAAAGAACTTTTAACAGAACATAGCCAGATTTTTAATCATTTAAAAATCCCCATGTGGTATCAGCAGAATAATGGTTATAGAACCAATAAAGCTTTCCAGGAACTATTTGAAACCTATAATGTTGAGGATTTCATCCGCTCTCCTAATAAACGAGTTAGCACTAACATTGATGGAGCAAGAAGAGTATTTGAGATTGCCAATATAAATAACAAAACAAACTACGGATATGCACTAGATATTACAGAGATTGAGCACCTGAGAAATGAGATAAAAAGCCATAATCAAGCTTATACAGAATTTCTACGCAGCTCATCTAGCGCTATTGCCGTATACTCAGACAACATGAAATTATCTAACTGGAATCAAGCCTTTAGCAGGTTATGGGGCTTAGAAGAACAATTTCTTAATCAAAAACCAAGCTATAGCGAGATATTAGAAAAATTACGTCAAAAACGTAAGCTTCCAGAGCAGCTTAACTTTAAAGAATTTAAACAGCAACAAATCGAGCTATTTTCAAATATTACCGAAACTCATAATGAGTTCTTCTATTTACCAAATAACCAAATTATCCGAGTGGTAGCCATACCTCATACTTATGGAGGGCTGCTTTTTGCATATGAAGACATTTCTGACCGCTTAGCGCTTGAAAGATCTTATAATACTATTATTGATGTTTTGAATACAACCTTTGATAATATCCATGAAGCTATAGCGGTATTCGAACAGAACGGAAAGCTTACAATTTACAACGCAACTTTTGCAAAAATATGGAAGCTTGATAAAACATTGCTTTCCAGCAATCCTCACTTTAAGGTAATAAATCAATCGGCATTACCCGCGGTCAAATCAGAACAATTAATCGAAACATTAAATAGAAATATTTCTACAACACTGGAACTTAGAAAATATACTAATCACCGTTTTAGAATTTTTGATGATACTTATATTGATCGTACTGTAGTTCCCTTGCCTGACGGATCAGTATTGGTAACCGATTTAGATATAACCGATTCTACCATGATGGAACAGACATTACGTGAAGCTAACAATGCGCTTAACCAAGCTCACCGTATTAAAAATAATTTCTTGGCAAATATTTCTTATGAACTTCGTTCACCTCTTACCAACATTATGGGTTACACCGAGATATTAGCAGAATACTATACTCCTAATAAAGCCCAAAAAGAATATTTAAATAACATTCTTTATTCTACCAATTATCTTATACGGCTTGTAGATCAAATAATTGATATAGGAGCCATTAATGCTGGCTTTGCTCAATTAAAATATAACAACTTTAATATTATAGAAGCAGTACAATCAATTGCCGATAATGTTAATGATCATTTGCAAAATTTTAATCAAACCATGGTTACTATCAAACCCGCTAGTAACCATATTGCATTAGAAGCTGATGAGATTAGAATTAAACAGATTATTTTTAATTTATTAACCAACAACAATCGTAATTTTAGTAAAAATATGTTAATTTACATTGATACGGAAGAAGATTATTTATCTATAAAATTTAGTAATTATTTTAAATTTAGCAGCTTCGATAATCTTTCCTTAGTGATTAACAGCTCAGCTAACCTAAATGAAATTGATAAACATTTACCTTTATCAGATAATTTAGGGTTGGGCATTTGCAAAAAATTTATAGATTTGCATCACGGCTCGATTATGTTGGAACAAACCAATAAAAACTTTGTTGATTTAAAATTAGTCTTACCTCTCAGCAGCCAAGCAGTCGAATCAGCATGATCAACATATTAATTAACTCCAAAAATGATATGATTCAACTTGCCAAAAGGATTGCCGATATCATTAGCCCTTTTGACACCATAACTTTAAGAGGGGACTTAGGTTGTGGAAAAACTTTTTTTACTAAACATCTAATTACTACGCTTATCCCTGAAGTTACCGAAGTTACCAGCCCTACTTTTTTAATAGTACAAAATTACCGCTCTGATAAATATAATATTCATCATTATGATCTTTATCGATTAAAAAATCCTCTGGAAATTATTGAAATTGGCCTTGAAGAAAATTTAGATACCTCCTTAAATATAATAGAATGGCCTGAAATTATTGAAGAGCAGTTACCAGAAGACCGGCTTGATATATATTTAACACATCAAGATGAAAGTAAACGACAGGTTAACCTAGATTTCAAAGGTACTTTCCAAAATAACTTATTAAATTTTAATGCAAAATGAATTTACCCCTTATTGATCAAAGAGAGTTGTTACTTATTCAATTTTTAGTCTCTACTCTTCATACCTATCAGCACATTTTTCCTTTTCCTCAGGATGCATCTTTTAGAAAATATTTTCGGGTTACATCTAATGGTAAAAATTATATTTTAATGGATGCACCTCCCGATAAAGAACCCATTAAATCTTTTATTCATATAGCACAGATATTGAAAGCCAACGGCATTAATGCCCCTACCATATATGAATATGATCATGAAAATGGTTTTATTTTATTAGAAGATTTTGGGGATTATAGTTTTACTAAGTTTTTATTACTTTATCCAGAACAAGAATTAGAACTTTATTCCACTGCAGTAAATATTCTTATTCATATTAATACTAATGATTTTACCAATGTTGATTTAGATAGGTATACTTGGAACAAGCTACTAATTGAGCTACAAGTATTCTTCGATTATTACCTAAAATTCAATTTAACCGAGAGCGAATATTTAGAGCAGTCCAGCCTACTAGCAACAAGCTTTAATCAACAATTCTTAAATTTACCTATGCAACCCAGCACTATAGTACATAGAGATTATCATGCAGATAATCTTCAATGGATGCCACACAATAGTGACTTCAACCGAATCGGCATACTTGATTTTCAAGATGCTTTACATGGATGCCCCAGTTATGATTTAGTTTCTTTATTGCAGGATGCTAGGCGTGATTTATTAATTCCTGAAGCAGAATTAATCGACCATTTTGTTACCAAAATGAATTTTAACCACCAGGATTTTCTAGAAAATTATAATTTTTATGGATTACAGCGTAACCTAAAGATTATTGGTGTTTTCAATCGTAAAAAATATCGCGATAATAATGCTAATTATTTAAAGTTTTTACCTCGTATGTGGGGCTATATTATCAATTACGTTGAAAATAATTATAAGCAAAACTCTCTTGCTTATTTACTTAAAGAGAGTACTTGGTATAAGCACGAAAAAAGCAACTATTAAACTTCTTGTATAAATCGACAGTAAATAAAAACTTTTTAAGCGTGATTTTAGGTTATACAGCACCTACGGAACAGCTGAGGATTTATAAAATTTTCAGCTCAAAATAAGTTACTATTTTGTAAACCATAATAAAAACTTATAACAACAATATTTTGATATCTATAGACATCAATACTACAAATAGTTTTATGCAAACAACCTTCACTCAACCCTACCAGCCAAGAATTGCCCAAGCTCCCTTAGATTTGGCAACCAATTACTGCGCCAGAATAGATTAAGAAAAATACCTATTGTTAAATCCTGCCTGATAATCTAATTACTACTGTATTAGATAGATAATCATGTAGGGTAATGTGACGTGGATTAAATACCGCTATAAAAAATCCTATCAACGCGGTAGCTAGGGTTAACAAGCTTAAAAAGCTTCTTAGCACAATCTGTTTAAAACTAGCCGGTTGGTATGTTACCCGGTGTAAAATCCGTACATTAAAAATACGTTGACCTAAGGTTCTCTTAAAATATTTTTGGCAAAGTAGTATATACCCAATAAATCCAGCAAATAATATCAAATTCAAACCAACTTGTTTAATGATAACTTTTTGGGTTAGAGCATTTACATCACCTACTGCCGGATCTTTTTCCAAAGCCTCAATAATTTTTTCTCTATTACCTTCATATTCTTTGTAATATTCTTGATATTTAAATTTCAAAGTATTGATCCGTTCATCATCAGGTGCCAATCTTTCTATCGTAGAAACTAACGGCACAACCAAGAAGGTAACAACCAGCAGATCAACTAGCAGCATTAACAATCTTATCGGCAACTTAGGGTAAGAAATTTTATAACCTTCAAATTCACTAGGAAATTTACCCAGCCTAGAATCATCTTTTTGGCTTTTACTAATTAAAATTCGCTCTATAAACTTCATAACACTCCTACCAAGAAAATTTAGTTTTCATATCAACAATAACTTTATAGTTAGTCAAATCAAGATCCAGCGGCGTTACTGAAATATAATTATCAATGATTGCTTGAAGATCACTTTCAGGCATATCATCTTTATATTCTCTTTTACTGCCAATCCAGTAATAAGGATCTTGATCTTTCAGTATCATTTTATCTACACTATCATGCTTAATCCGCTTACCTTGAGAAGTAACTTTAACACCTTGCACTTCATCTACTTCACATAAGGGAAAATTTACATTTATAAGACTATACTCCGGTAATTTATAACTTAAAATTTTTTCAATTATAATTTGAGTATAATGCTTAGCAACGTCGAAGCTCACTTGTTTCTTTAGTCTATTCATTTTTTGGCTCAGCGCAATCGCCGGAATATTAAGCAAAACCGCTTCCATAGCAGCAGCCACTGTACCTGAATAGGTTACATCCTCACCGAGATTACATCCTGCATTAATACCTGATAGTACCAGATCTGGCTTTTTATCCTTTAAAATTTCACGAATACCAATCAATACTGCATCCGTAGGGGTGCCATCAACCGCGTAATGATTATTATCTACTTGCGTCACTTTTAATGGTTTGCGTAGTGAAAGAGTATGGCTGGCACCACTTTGTTCAGTCAGAGGAGCTATCACCCACACATCACTTGTAAACTGTCGTGCAATATCATACAGCAGCTTTATCCCTAAGGCATTGATGCCATCATCATTGGAAATTAAAATACGCATTATTTTTTAACCTGCTCGATTTTAGTTTTACCACCCATATAGCTTTGTAACACTTTAGGTATTGCAATTGAGCCATCTTCCTGCTGATAGTTTTCTAAAATTGCTACCACGGTTCTTCCAACTGCAAGTGCTGATCCATTCAAAGTATGTACTAATATATTTTCTTTTTTATCAGAAGATTTAAAACGAGCTTTCATTCTTCTAGCTTGAAAGTCACCACAGTTGGAGCTGCTTGAAATTTCACGGTAACAATTTTGTCCTGGCAACCATACTTCTAAATCATAAGTTTTTTGTGAGGAAAATCCCATATCACCTGTTGAAAGCAACATGATTCTATAAGGCAAATCTAATTTCTTTAAGACTTCCTCAGCGCAATTGGTCATACGTTCATGTTCATTATCTGAATCTTGCGGTTTGGTAATACTTACTAGTTCCACCTTACTAAATTGGTGCAGTCTAATCATCCCTCTAGTATCTCTCCCGGCACTGCCAGCTTCAGATCTAAAGCAAGGAGTATAAGTAGTCAGCCTTAAAGGTAATTCTTCTTCACTTAAAATTTTATCGGCAACCATATTAGTAAGAGATACTTCTCCAGTAGGTATAAGCCTATATCCATCGGTAGTAACGAAAGAATCCTCTGCAAATTTAGGCAGCTGTGCCACTCCAAACATTGCAGGATCTTTAACTAAAAATGGCGTACTTACTTCAGTATAACCGAATTGTTGAGTGTGCAAATCTAACATAAAATTAGCTAGCGCTCTTTCTAAATTTGCTAAGTCTCTTTTAAGCACTACAAATCTTGAACCTGACATTTTACTAGCGGTTTCAAAATCCATTAAGTGTAGTTCTTCACCCAGTTCAAAATGCTGTTTAGGCACAAAATTAAAGCTAGGAATTTTGCCAAACTTTCTTACTTCTTGATTAGCTGTTTCGTCTGGGCCAATGGGCACCACCTCTTCTGGTATGTTAGGTAAAGTAATCAGATGTTGATACAGCTCTTCTTCAAAATCTTGCTCTTGCTCAAGTTTTGCAAGTTCTTCCTTAATTTTGGCTGCATCTTGTAATAAGCTTTGAAATTCTGCAGATTTTTTATCTTGGAAACTACCAATAACCTTAGCTGATTCATTTCTTTTTTGCTGGAGTTCTTGGAGGCTAGTGATTTTACTCCTACGCTTATTATCCAGCTCAATTAACTTGTGTGCAAGCGGTTCTAAATTTCTTGATTTTAATGCTTCGTCAAATTTTTCAGAATTATTTCTAATAAAATTAATATCCAACATTTAGCTATTTTCCTTGAGTTTTATAAATAAATTTTCCGTACAATATCACGCTTTCATATAATATCACCATAGGAAGTGCAAGTGCAACCTGACTAAAAACATCAGGTGGAGTAATAATTGCGGCAATAATGAAAAATAATATAATGGCGTATTTACGCTTTTCTCTTAAACTCTGGTAGCTAATTAGGTCAAATTTCAGTAATAACATTAGTAATACCGGCAGCTCAAAAGCCACTCCAAAAGCTATCATTAAATGCATTACTATACTTAAATATTCTGCTACTCGAGCCTCAAGCACCACTTGTAATTTATCATGCTGCTCAAAACTTACAAAAAATTCCCAAGCAACTGGAAATACCACATAATACGCAAACAATACCCCTATCCAAAAAAGGATGGGCGTAAAAATCATAAAAGGCAATACTGCTTTTTTTTCATTCGTATGTAACCCAGGAGCAATAAAGCCATATATTTGCCAAAGAAAAATAGGCATAGTCACTAAAATTGAAGCAAAACTTGCCAATTTTAAGTAAGTAAAGAAAGCTTCACCAAGCCCTGTATAAATCATTTTAGAATTTTGAGTAATGACAATTAACGGCTCAACTAGAAAAGCATAAATATTTTCAGCAAAATAATAACTTACTCCAAAAACCAGCAAAAAGCTAACACCTGCAAAAATCAATCTATTTCTCAGCTCAATTAAATGCTCAGTCAAAGTTAAGCGTTTTTCATTATTATGTTGGCTAGTATGCACTTTGATAATTATTCTTGGGAATTATTAGATTTAGGAATATTATTAATGTCCTTGGATGCTATAATATCCGGTTTTAATACCTCTAAATTATAACATTGATATTCTTTACCATCATCACCAATGATATAAGTGGTTAGTTCTTGGTTAATTTTATCAATCTCTAATTCTCTAGTAAGTTGTGCATACAGATTATAAGCTTTACTCTTAGTAGTATTAAATTTACCCACTACAGATTTAATAAAATTTACTACTTCAGGAATTTCTTTCTTACCAAGCAAGCAAATAGAAACCACAATAATAACTAAAAATTCAGGCCATGAAACCGGCAACATCATCATACCCACTTTCTTGTTGGCTATAAATAACTGCAAAGTTATTTTGATCTATAAGTTTTATAGCTTTCAGTTTATCTTTCAAATCAGAGTGTTGATTTAACTTATCCCAAATAGTTTTAGCAATATTTTCTAAGGTCGGTGGGATAGTTTTAAATTCTTCCATTGCTTCGTTTAAATTTTGGCCATTAAATTCTTCTACAATTTGCTTAGCAGCTTTTTTAAGGATTGTATGATTAATATTCATACCTGTAACTTGTTCTATATTGTCTCCAGCTAAAATTTCAAATTTAATTTCGCCTAAATACTTTCTATCCTCAGAACCATAAACAAGCTGATGTTCTCCTTCATTTAAAATTGGATTAACCAACTCTAAACTACAACTAAATTTCGAAGAATAAGATAAAATTACTTTAGCAAGATTCATTTAACTAAGCCATGAAGTTTATTTTATATAGGTTATCTTATAAATTATCCATATTCAACGTATATCATCAATTATTTGCTATAATTTATATATACTTATTTATTTTGGAGAATTTTTGCTTTAATATGTATTTACATACCAGGATCACACGCTTTTTTTCATATAAATGACGTATCTATAGGTAGTCCATATGACTTTAAATAAAATTTGGCATAATTTACAAGGGCAATGGCAGTTTAAACGAAATATTATTGATCACATTACTAATATAATAAGCAATGTATCCGGCAAAGCTTATTTTGCCCCTAACTCAAATCTTGATTTAACACTGTTATACAATGAAACAGGTATATGGCAGCTGAACAATCTACAGCTTAGTATTAATACACAATATCTTTTTGAAAAAGGTTGCCATCAAATTTTAATTTACTTTCTCTTGCCTGATACTGCCAAAGGAAATTTATTTCATTCATTACAAATTACTGCTCCGCTCGATTTATCGTCTAAGATTGCTACCGGGTATCATTTGTGTAACTTAGATGAGTATCATTCTGCTTATGAATTTATTAATATTAACTCATTTAACATTACCCATGTAGCCAAAGGTCCTAAAAAATTTTATACCTCAGTGACTAATTATATACGTGGCATAGCAGCAACATAAATCTTGATCTCTTATTAACTTATATAACATCCAAATGTTATAATAAAATAAAAATTTTTATTTTATTATATTATTGATTTTATTATTATTCGCAATTAAGCTCATAAAAAATTAAAATAACCAATGGAAATAATCATGGATGATCATCTAGATCAGCAAATTGAAAAAATCAAAACTGAGGTAAATTACTTAACTCAACTGACCGATCCAGAAACAAGCTTTTTAAAACTAGATGAAGTTAATAATTTAATAATGGGATTTTTAAATCAAATTCAATTATTACCGTTAGAACAATTACAGCAATATAACCAAAAACTATTGGAGATTACTCCCCAAATAGAATCTTCAATCGCAGAAATGACTAGACAAAAAAATGAGCTAAGTACTGAAATTTATAATTTAAATCAAAGCATTAAAGCTACTAAAGCATACGAACAACAAAACGCATGATGGAGGAGAATATTTTGCTATTAAAAGCAATTTTTGGGTTGGTTTTTATTATTGCTTTAATAGTATTAATTTGGGCTTTAATGAAAAAAAACTTTACTCACCTGCTCAATAGAATGGGGCCTAATACCGATTTAAAAGTTCATCATTTCATCTCTTTGCCTAATCGTTCACAATTACTCCACATTTCATCCAAACAGTTTAATAAGGATTATCTTTTAATCGTACAAACCAATGGAGAAACTAAGCTAATAGATCAGAAACCAAATGAACATAAATAGGTTTAAACTTTTATTTTTGATAATTTTTTTATTACTACCCAGCATGTCGTTGGCAGCTGGAGATAATACTTTTAACCTCGAAGGTGGAGTTTTTAGCGGTAGAGTAATTCAGCTAATTTTAATAACTGCAGTGCTAAGCCTAGCCCCTTCAATTCTCATAATGGTCACCTCTTTTACCCGGATTATTGTAGTATTATCATTTGTACGCAATGCTTTAGGAATTCAACAAACCCCTCCAAATCCCGTGCTAATTAGCCTGGCGCTTTTTTTAACGTTTTTTATCATGACTCCTACCTTTACCGAATCTTATACCAAAGGCATCATCCCCCTTATGGAAGAAAAAATTGAAGAATCAGAAGCTATACAAATAGCCGCAGCGCCCTTTCATAAATTTATGCGTACTCATACTAGGCAGAAAGATTTAGAACTTTTTTTACATTTAGCTAACATTCCTGAACAAACCAAAATCGAAGATACACCTTACCATGTTTTAATTCCTAGCTTTATGATTAGTGAACTCAGAAGAGCGTTTGAAATCGGCTTTTTAGTATTTTTACCTTTTATTATTATTGATATGCTTGTTTCATCAGTACTTATGGCCATGGGGATGATGATGTTACCACCTGTGATGATTTCATTACCATTTAAATTAATATATTTCGTGATCACTGATGGCTGGTACATGATAGCAGGAAGTTTAGTCAGAAGTTATACTTCTTAATAAGCATCTCTTATCTTACTAAAATTTCTCTCACTCAACCTGAAGTTAATTTAGCGATAGATTTTATATAACTCAGAAATGGGCAAGGACGCTTTAGGCAAAACTCAAGATGAACACCGAATAACTGATATCTACATACATTTGAGAAGCGCAGATAAGTTTCCACTATAAAATTATTGCTTACAATTGTCATGTATAAGTTCTAATATAAGCCTTGATAATGGGGTATATACATGCTAAATCTTAAACCAACTTCATACTAAAATTTGGTTAATTAAGCATGGTAAAACTGCAGGAAATCAAGCGCCACTCGACTCATCAAGTTAAAATCGGTAACAGGTTTATAGGGGGCAATGCTCCAGTATTAGTACAAAGTATGACTAATACTAACACTTCTGATGTCAATGCCACAGTTAACCAAATTATAGAACTTTATGAAGCAGGTTCAGAAATAGTCCGGCTTACTGTAAATAATGATGCAGCAGCTAAGGCTGTACCTTATATTTACGAGACACTAGTTAACAAAGATTACGATATACCCCTAGTAGGCTGCTTTCATTTTAATGGACATAGGTTACTCACTTCATATCCAGCACTTGCTGCAAGCTTAGCTAAATACCGGATTAATCCTGGCAATGTTGGATTAGGCGAAAAGCACGATAAGCATTTTGAGATGATGGTTGAACAAGCTATTAAATATCAAAAACCTATAAGAATTGGAGTTAATTGGGGAAGCCTTGATCAAGAGTTAGCAGCAAGAATTATGGATAAAAATTCTAAGCTAAAAAACCCCAAACCTACCGAAGAAATATTACGCGAAACCTTAATTGAGTCCGCTTTACAAAGTGCTAAAAAAGCTGAAGATATAGGCTTACTTGCTGAGCAAATAGTTATTTCCTGTAAAATTAGTCGTCCTCAAGACTTAATTGCAGTTTATCGAGAATTAGCTAGACGCTCAAATTATGCTTTACATTTAGGCTTAACTGAAGCCGGCATGGGGATAAAAGGAGCAGTAGCTACTACTGCCGCCCTATCTACTTTGCTGCAAGAAGGTATAGGAGATACCATTAGAACTTCTATAACTCCTATTCCTGGCGATTCCCGCACTGTAGAAGTAAAAATATGTAAAGAAATTTTACAATCTTTAGGACTTAGAGAATTTGCACCGGTAGTGACCTCATGTCCGGGGTGTGGGAGAACTACCAGCACAGTCTTTCAGCATCTAGCCCAGCAAGTTCAATTATTTCTTGAAAGCAATATGCCTAACTGGAAAAATAAATATAAGGGTGTTGAAAGTTTAAAAGTAGCCGTAATGGGCTGTATTGTTAACGGTCCTGGAGAAAGTAAACATGCTGATATTGGCATTAGTTTACCCGGCACTGGAGAACATCCTATAGCTCCGGTATTTATTAATGGTGAACGCGCGCATATCTTACAAGGCGAAAATATCGCTGCAGAGTTTACACAAATCATTTTAAATTATATTGAACACCGATATCAACCAGCTTAATAATTTTATGTTATGATTAGCATTTACTTTTCAGGGTTATTAGCTATTTTTATTGGCATGATTATTATCTATCAATAATTTTTCTTATAAGCACCTGTAGCTCAGATGGATAGAGTATTGCCCTCCGAAGGCAAAGGTCGGGCGTTCGAATCGCCCCAGGTGCACCATAGCTTATGTTTTAATTGCTAAAAACAAAACCATTATTTCATGTTAAATAAGCTTATATTTAAACTCTTTGGCAATCAAAAGAAAAGAGGAATCTTTAGAAAAAATGTAGATGAGGAGCAGAATTTATTAAATATAAATAAGCACCCCAGGTAAGTTTTGACATTAAAATTATATTTTATCCTAGGTTTTAAAGAGATTTATTTTTGCTTAAGTTCTTCAAAATATTTATGCCGAATTTCTCTATTGTTACTGTTCAATATAATGTCTTTGAGGTTGATTATTACCCCGTCAATATCAAATACTACTAGATCATCTTCTGCAAAACCCCCTATATATTGCTTAATTTCTGAAAGGTTTTTTATAGCAATATGTTGTTTTTCATTAGCATGGCACAATTATAACAAAGAGTGAATATTATCATTATTAAGACTATAACTGCCATATAGATATTTGGCATTTTGTATAATAAAATTCAAGCCTTCACAATAACTCATCTCTGATTGTTATAACTAACAATCTTTTATTATAAACCGCTGTAACATAACTTAGAGCAAATATAAACTCAGTTTACTATAATATTCTAGTTTAAAATAAGCTTACCAAACAAAAAGGTTAAAAATAATTTAATTTAGACCTTATTGCTTATTTTATATTAAAATTGCTTAATAATTTCATTTTATTATATAATAAAATTATTACTATCAAATGAATTGAGGGGTAACGATGCCAGTTCTACACAATATTTTCACAAACATTGGCCAAGCTGTAAGCGACAGTATTGAAGTTGCTATCAATAAGTTTTATTCCTCCTCTACCAAAAATATAAAACCAGCGTTACTCCAACCAATAATGCCCGCTGCTATTGAAGCTAAAACCCTACAAAGAGCTAGCACTGAACAAAAAATCTCCTGCCTAAATGAAATACCATTAAGCAAAGCATATGCAGCGTTAGAATATTACTATCTTATTAAAATTAAAAAGCACCCTACATTTTCTTTAACTACCCAAGAAGATATAATTTTAGAATTAAAGAAAATAGATCAACCACACTATCAAGTTCAAGATTTTATATATCATTGCATAGATTTAATTGGAAAGGATAGGCAAGATGATAACAAATACACTTTACTCCATCATGCGGCCTTTAATAATAATTTGCAGCTAACTGAATTATTACTAACCATGGATGCAAATAGCAATATTTTAGCTTGCAATAATTATACTCCTCTACATTTGGCTTTGGTCAATTGCAAAATTGAATTAGTCAAATACACAAAATTTTGCCACAAAATTCAAGATCATCCCGCTGAGTATTCAAAGGATAAATTAGAACATACAAAAAGCAATCTTGATGATACTTTAAAGCTCGTATTGCTTTTATCAAAGCATACAAATATTGATCCTTTATTAGAAGGTCCTCTCATATCAAGCTTACCTGAAGAAAATTTAGCATCAACAGATCAAGCCTCACCTTCAAAACCACGACTTCAAGCTGGCCCTGTATCAATTAATTCTTTTCTGAAGAGCTTATCTGCAGCAGAATGTTTAACAGTAGAACACCAATCAATGCTAACTGAAATCGAAAATAATATAATACAAGGTCATAATCTTCCTAACTGTGATCACAACGCAAGAGCTCCCCTTAGTCAAACTGGCCGTTTATTACAAGAAAATAATTCAACTATAATTACCAAAATTTAACCTTAACTTCTTGAAGTGTAGAATAATAGTAAGGTTTGTGTCACAAAAATGAAACTCTTCCCGTGAATTTATATTAACAACCATCGAATAAAGCATAAGGGTAGATTTTAGTATTAAAATCCTTTTAAGCTGAATCTCTAAAAATAACTTATGCTATCCTTTATATAAAAAAGGCAGGTTATACCTGCCTTTTTCTTGATATTCAAATTAACACCTTACTTTACATCAGCCCAAATACGGCGATAAGCTACATAGAAGAAAATAGTAAGTGCAGCTAAATATAGCAATGTTCTAATACCTATAGTTTTACGTGCTTCCATTTCCGGCTCGGCAGCCCATTGTAGAAAATGTACTACATCTTTACTCATTTGTTCAACTGTTGCTTCAGTACCATCTTGATAGGTAGCTTGGCCATCAGATAAAGGCGGCGCCATAGCAATTACTCCACCATCCATGTAAGGATTATAATATTTACCTTCAGGAATTACCATTCCTTCTGGAGTATTGTGATAACCGTTTAACAAAGAATAAACATAATTAGCTCCATCATGTCGCGCCTTAATTATCAAGGATAAATCAGGAGGAAAAGCTCCATTATTTGCAGCTCTTGAGGCTTTTTCATTTGGATAAGGTGCTACAAAATAATCGGAAGGAACACCAGGACGCTCAAACATTTCACCATTATCATTTGGTCCATCAATTACATTATATCCTGCTGCAATAGTTTTAATTTCACCATCTGCAAAACCAATTTCTTTTAAATTTCTAAAAGCAACGCGATCAAGCCCATGACAAGCAGAACATACCTCCTTATATATCTGGAACCCTCTTTGCACCGCCTGACGATCAAACTTACCAAAAAAACCTTCAAAAGACCATTCATGCTGCAAAGGATGCTTAGCATTCTCACTTGATAAAGCAAATGCTGAAGCAAATAAGCACACCAAGGCAACTAATATCGAACTACAAAATTTCACTTTAACCATAATCATATCAATTAATATTATTTTTTACTATATGCAGTACTTATAGATTCAGGTAATGAACGAGCTTGCTCAAACTTACTTAACATTGGCAATACAACCAAAAAGTAAGCAAAATAAACTAGACTCGCAACTTGCCCAATAGCAATAAAAGGTTGTTCCGGTGGATTGGCTCCAATATAGCCCAATATCACGACATCAATAATAAAAATCCAATAAAATATTTTAAATGCCGGACGATAAGAACCACTTCTTATCGGTGAACGGTCAAGCCACGGTAGCAAAGCTAAAATAAGCACTGAAGCAAACATAGCAATCACCCCACCAAGCTTGTTAGGAATCGCTCTAAGAATTGCATAAAAGGGTAAAAAGTACCATTCCGGCACAATATGTGGCGGTGTCACTAAAGGATTTGCTGGAATATAATTATCCGGATGCCCTAAATAGTTAGGGTTAAAGAATAAAAAATAAGCAAACAATATAAAAAACACTCCAAAACCAAAAAAATCTTTAACAGTATAATAAGGATGAAACGGTATGGTATCACTTGCTGATTTTACTTCAACTCCGGTTGGATTACTTGAGCCGTGTCTATGTAAGGCTACAATATGAAGGATGACTATGGCAGTGATAATAAATGGAAATAAATAATGTAATGCAAAAAATCTATTTAAAGTTGGATTATCTACTGAAAAGCCACCCCATAGCCATGTTACTATTGATTCCCCAACTATTGGAAATGCCGAAAAAAGATTGGTGATAACAGTAGCTCCCCAAAAGCTCATCTGCCCCCAAGGTAGCACATACCCCATAAAAGCAGTGGCCATCATCGCTAGGAAAATCATAATCCCTAAAAACCATACTATTTCTCTTGGAGATTTATAAGAACCATAATATAGCCCCCGAGCTATATGGGCATATATTACTATAAAAAACATTGAAGCGCCAATAGCATGCGAATATCTAATTAACCACCCATAATTAACATTACGCATAATATTTTCTACACTATCAAACGCATGTAAAACATGCGGAGTGTAATGCATGGCTAGCACTATCCCCGTAATAATTTGAATTACTAAAGCAATTCCAGCCAAAGAACCAAAGTTCCAAGCAAAACTTAAGTTTTTAGGAGTACGGTATTGAGCCAAATGCTCTATAAAACTAAATACAGGCAAGCGATATTCAATCCATTCTTTAACGCTTTGCTTTTTTCCCTGCTCAAGCTCCATCTTAATCAACCTATTTTAATAATATTATCATTAACAAATGCATATTCAGGAACTAATAAATTTTGTGGCGCAGGACCTTTTCTAATTCTCCCTGAAGTATCATAATGAGAACCATGGCATGGACAAAACCATCCATTATAATCACCTTGCTCATCAAGCGGCACGCAACCGAGATGGGTACAAATTTTTACCATAACTAACCACTGCTCTTTACCAAGCTTTACCCTTTCAGAGTCCATCTGTGGGTCTCTTAAAGAGCTCACATTAACCTCTTCAGCCGCTTTAATTTCCTCCGGGGTACGATGGCGAATCACTATTGGTTTACCTCGCCACATTACGGTAATACTTTGGCCTGGCTGAACATGCTCTAAATTGACTTCTACTGAAGAAAGGGCAAGTACATCCGCCGAAGGATTTAGCGATGAAATTAATGGCCATGCAATCCCTACAGCACCTAAGCCAGCCATTGCTGAAGCAGTTAGTACAATAAAATCACGCCTGGTTGTTTTATTATCATTATGGTTCTTTTGATCAGACATCTTCTTAACAACTCGAGTTTTTAATAAAACCTATTGATTTTTCATGCAAATATTTAAACATATCTTTTAAATTTTGACAAGTGGTTTACAAACCAAGAAGAAAGCAAATATACCTGCGCCCTAGACAGATTTTTAAACCAAAGCCTATAATAAGATTTTTCAATTCAAAAATAAATATTTTATTATCATAACCAGCCTAACTAAGTTCTTTGTAAACCTAGAAGAATATAAACATTTTGAGAAAGCAGGCTAAGCATAAATTTTATTAAATATACTAAACTTCACAAGTAAGTTTTACTATTAAAACCATTTTTCTGCTATCTTGTATAAGAAGTATTTTTAAATATTTCAATATTTATAAGTAAAATTATCAAAAACAGCTTTATGCAGCTTTAGGATACGAGGCAAATATCAAGCAGTTAATATTAATGATTTCTCCCCAATCTTTCAAACTGAGTTTGTGCTTACTACTGTACCAGAGACGTAAAATTAGCAAAAACTTTATTTATACCCAATATTATAACAATTATAATAAACTCACCAATTTATACACTACAACAACCTTTACAGCACAGAACCTACAAAGCCTTGGTTGATTTTATTGCAGCATGCGCTGCTGCCAAAATTGCGCCAGGCACTCTGAAAGGAGAACATGAAACATAATTTAATCCAATTGATTGGCTAAATTGTATAGTATCAGCATGCCCGCCATGCTCTCCGCAAATCCCAATTTTAATCTCATGATTATTAGCCCTACCGCGCTCGACTGCAATCTTAATAAGCTCCCCTACACTCTCTTCATCTAGCTTAATAAAAGGATCGACCTCAAAAATTTTAGCTTCTAAATAATCATTTAAAAACTTGCATGAATCATCTCTAGATAGCCCTAAAGTAGTTTGGGTTAAATCGTTCGATCCAAAACTAAAAAACTCTGCATGTTTCATAATGTCATTAGCTCTGAGAGCTGCACCAGGCAGCTCAATCATTGCGCCCACCTGATATTTAGTTTTTTGGTTATACCGCTTAAAAGCTCCTTCAGCACAGCGGTCTATCAAAGTTTTCATTATTGCCATCTCTTTGCCGTTCATCACTAAAGGCACCAAAATTTCAGGCATAATATCGATATTATATTCCATCTTGATTTCAATTGCTGCAGAAATTATTGCTGTCACTTGCATTTCATAAATTTCAGGATAGGAAATGGCCAGCCTACAACCCCTATGTCCAAGCATAGGATTTGATTCATGAAGCTCTTCAACCTTTGCCTTTAATGCATTAAGGGAAAGAGAAGTATGTTCTGCAATTTGTTGAAAATCTTTTTCATTATTAGGCAAAAACTCATGAAGTGGAGGATCAAGCAATCTTATCACAGTAGTTTTATTACCCATTAATTTAAATATTTCTTTAAAGTCTTGTAATTGCATAGGTAATAGGCTCGCTAAAGCTTCTTTTCTCTGAGCAGCATTACTGGCCATGATCATTTCACGAATAAGGGGTAATCTATCCGGATCAAAGAACATATGTTCGGTTCGGCACAAACCAATTCCTTCCGCACCAAATTTAAGCGCCATATTAAGATCTTGGGCAGTTTCTGCATTCGTATAAACTTTAAGAGTTTTTATTTCCTTAGCCCAATCAAGCAAAGTTTGAAATTCAGGGGATAAATTAGGTTCAATAGTTGGAACCTCTCCCAAATAAATCTCTCCTGTGCTACCATTAATAGTAATGATATCACCTTCTTTTACTACCACTTCTCCCTTGAAGAAAATTTTATTAAGATAATCAACTTTAAGATTACTTGCTCCACAAACGCATGGTTTTCCCATACCTCTTGCTACCACTGCCGCATGAGAAGTCATGCCTCCTCTGGCCGTAAGTATTGCGTGCGCTGCAATCATCCCATTGATATCTTCAGGGCTGGTTTCATTTCTTACTAAAATAACTTTATGGCCCCTTTTTGCTTCTTTTTCTGCTTCAAGCACAGAAAATGTTACCCTGCCTGATACTGCACCCGGCGAAGCAGGTAACCCATAGTCAATCACAATTGTTTTAGCATCAGGATCTAAAGAAGGATGAAGCAACTGATCTAAAGACTTAGGTTCAATTCGTAGCAATGCTTCCTCTTTAGTAATATACCCTTCCTGCGCCATGCTGATTGCCATATTAATTGCAGCTTTAGCACTCCGCTTTCCATTACGCGTTTGTAATAGCCATAACTTACCTTGCTGAACAGTAAATTCAATATCTTGCATTTCTCCAAAATGTTGTTCCAGCCTATTACCCATCTCGCAAAGGTCATGATACGCCTCTGGCATTTCTTCTTCCATGGTTAACTGTGGAATAAGTGTATTATGATTTTGGCCATAAAGAGTGATAGATTTAGGCGTTCTAATCCCTGCTACTACATCCTCACCTTGAGCATTAAGTAGATATTCGCCAAATAAATATTTTTCACCATTTGAGGGATCACGAGTAAAGCATACTCCAGTTGCCGAAGTTTTACCCATATTACCAAATACCATAGCTTGAATATTAACAGCAGTGCCTAAGTCATTTGGTATATTATTAATTTCTCTATAAGCAATTGCACGTTCACTCATCCATGATTTCAACACTGCTTGTATTGCTTGAAATAATTGCTCATGCGCATTTTGTGGAAATTCTTGGCCGGTACTTTCTCTAACTAATTTTTTATAATCAACAATTAATTCTTTCAAGCTTTCAACTGATAGTTCATGATCGTATTTAACTTTATTTGCTTCTTTATGGATCTCAAATAACTCTTCAAACTGGTTAAGATGAATATTTAGCACCACATCGCTATACATTTGAATAAATCTTCTATAACAATCATAGGCAAATCTAGGGGACTCAGTATTTTTGGCAAACGCTTCTATCGTTTGGTCATTTAAGCCCAAGTTAAGAATACTATCCATCATACCCGGCATTGACACCGCCGCGCCTGACCTGATAGAAATCAATAATGGTTTTGCAGTATCATCAAATTTTGCTCCAATAATTCCTTCGATAAAATGTATGCCTTCATAAACCTGAGTATCAAAATTTACAGGGAAACTATAATGATTTTTATAATAATATTGGCATATTTCAGTAGTGATAGTAAATCCAGGTGGTACAGGCAACCCCAGCAAAGACATCTCAGCAAGATTAGCACCTTTACCACCAAGAATATGTTCTAGGTGGCCATTACCATCGGCCTTTTGATTACCAAAAGTATAAATATAATTATTCATAATTAAGTTCCTGATTAATTAAGCCTCTTGCACAATGCAAAAATTGGGAAGGAGTTTTTAGGAGAAACAAAGATAGGCCCCACAGAATACTAAAACATATTTGAGGAGCACAAACAAATCTCAATAACAAAATTACCATCCAGAATTGCTTAAACAAGAGATATATTGATCGGCTTATAGATAATTGGATTATCTGCCAAAGTCTTTTGCTACTTAAGAGCAAAAAATAATTATAAAGATTTTTTTTTTGAGACTTCATTTTTGCATATAATCTTAGCAAGCTATAATACCTGCCTTTATTGTAAGTAATTATTCAAATAAAATCGAAGCTAAAAAGCCAAATTAATATATTTTTTGATAAATACAATTTTTATTCGTTCCCATTTAAAACAATTTTGGTTAAATCTGCAAGCTCTAGAATTAATTCCTGGATATTGTTAAGTAAACTTAATCTATTTAAACGAACTTTTTCATCCTCAACATTTACCATCACATTATCAAAAAATTCATTAATATTATCATTAAGCCCATTTAAACTTATAAATACAGCTTGATAATTATTAAGCTGTATTGCGTCCTTAATGCTCGCTACTGCAGCTTGATATTTCTTAAACAAGTTAAGCTCCGACTCTTCATATAAATGTTTTTTGCTAACACTTGGTAATTTACTACGCTCTGAGCTTAAAACAATATTGTTAATTCGTATTGCGGCTTCACATAATTTAATAAATTCTTTAGTTTGCTTGATGCTTTCTATAAAATCAATTTTTCTATTTATTTCCAACAAATCATCTGTAACTTTACCATTTATCACTGCCTCAAAAATATCATATCTGGTACCGAGAGTTTTGTGGTATTGTTTAAAACGATCAAAAATAAAACTTAACACTTCTAAAGCATTATCTTGTAGCTGGGTGTTAGAATTGTTTTCTGCAGCTTGTACTTTCTTGCGATCATAAAAACTATATGCCGCTTGTAAAATTAATTTGAGCGATAAAGAAATATCATTTTCTACGAGCAACCTAATTAAATTAATAGCAGCACGCCTTAATGCATAAGGATCTTTTGAACTGGTGGGCTTTTCATTAATTGCAAAGAACCCTACTAAATTGTCAATCCTGTCGGCAAGGGCAATAGTGACGGTTATTGGCATTTTTGGACACAAGCTCTCTGGGCCGGTAGGATAATAATGATTTTCTATGGCATCAACCACCTGTAGATCTTCTTTAGCATATTGAGCATAACATGCCCCAATTTGTCCTTGCAATTCAGGAAATTCTGATACTACTGCACTAACCAAATCTGCTTTAGCTAAAATTGCAGCACGCTCAACCAATTCTAAATTAGCTCCTTTAACCCAGCACGCTACCAGCAAAGAAAGGTTAACTAGCCTATTTACCTTTTCTGCCATTGAGCCCAATTGTTTATGAAAAGTAAGGCGCCCAAGCTGGCTTGTAAATTCCTCAAGACCGAGTTTTAAATCATGTTCATAAAAATATTTAGCATCACTCAAACGCGCTCTAACGACTTTTTGATTTCCTTTCACTATGATATCATCTGAATTAGCCAGCCCATTTGATACTATGATAAAACGATAAGATAAATTTCCTTTATAATCATAAAGTGGAAAATAACGCTGATGAGTCTTAATGGTCAGTTCAATAATACTACTAGGCATGTTTAAAAATTCTGCTTCAAACTCTCCAACCATCACTACCGGCCATTCAACTAGCCCTACTACTTCATTCATTAAACGCTGATCATGTGCAAATGTTAAATCATATTTAGCACAAACTTTTTCGATTTCTTTTTTAATGATATTTTCACGTTTAGCAGAATCTAAAATAACATAGCGTTTAGATAAGTTTTCCTCATAATCTTCAAAATATCTTACTTCAAAACTTTCCGGAGCAATAAATCTATGCCCCTTAGTTTTCCGATTAGCTTTAATTCCTGCATATTCAACTGGCAACACTTTGCCATCAAATAAGCATAATATATTTCTGATAGGTCTAACCCACGTATGCGTACCACTTCCCCAGCGCATTGATTTAGGCCATACAAAATCTAACATAATTTTATTTAGCAAATTAGTAATCTCTATATCGATATTCTTAGCCTGCGGATTATTAACTACAAAATAAAAAGAGCCTTTTGGGGTATCTTTTAATTCTAGCTCGCTCCTTTGTTTGCCATATTTAGCTGCAAAACTATCGATAATTTTTTGTTCCGCATCAGCCCGCGGCCCTCTGATTTCTTGCTCCTGGTTTTGCTTCATAATAATAGCTTTAGCCTGCAAAGTAAGTCTTCTTGGAGAGACAAAAGTATTTACCACCTCAGCTTTAAGTGACAATTTTTCAAGCCCTATTTTAAATAGGTTTCGAAGCTGCTCAGCTGCATTTGCTTGCATTCTTGAAGGAATTTCTTCACTTAAAATTTCAAATAGTAATTCTGACATTTTTTAATTATCCAACAAATTTTGTAATTAACATCGTTTTATTACTCTTTATATATTTAGCATATTTCAAGAGTTACGTAGTTACATTTAAAAATAAATTATAAGCATTAATATACAACTGCGCTTAACTGCAATATTTTTAATCACTACACTTAAGATTAAGAGTATATTTTTCAGCGCAATTTTTTGCCATAGCTCGAACGCGCGCTATATAATTTGCCCGTTCATTAACGCTAATCACCCCTCTTGCATCAAGAATATTAAAGTAATTACTTGCCTTAATACATTGCTCATAAGCTGCAAATACCAAATTAAGCTCTATTAACTTATGCGACTCAATTTCCGATTCTTCAAAATTTTTCCGCATGATTTCTACATCTGCTAAATCTAAGCAATAACTGGAAAGATCATGCTCATATTGTTTAAATAAATCACCATAACTATATTGATCGCTTAGCTCAGGTGCGGAGTTATATCTTAGATCAAAAATATTTTCTTTATCTTGCAAAAACATGGCAATTCGCTCGAGCCCATAAGTTAACTCACCTGTAATAGGATCACACTCTACTCCACCAACTTGCTGCATATAAGTAAATTGGGAGATTTCCATACCATCACACCATATTTCCCAACCCAAACCCCAGGCACCCAAGGTTGGTGATTCCCAATCGTCTTCAACCAATCTAATATCATGCTTTAAAGGATCAATACCGATTGTTTTTAAACTTTCTAAATATAATTCAACAATATTTTCAGGCGATGGTTTTAAAATCACTTGGTACTGGTGAAAACGGTATAATCTATTGGGATTTAAGCCATATCTTCCGTCTGCAGGCCTACGGGATGGCTGAACATATGCAGCTTTAAGCGGCTTTTTGCCAAGCGTCATTAAAGTAGTAGCAGGATGGAAGGTCCCTGCTCCCATTTCCATATCATAAGGCTGCAGAATAACACAACCTAAATTTTTCCAATATTCATCTAAAGTAGCAATTAAATCTTGAAATGAATTAGCCTTATTCATCTTATAGCTCATATTTTGACCAGATTATATGCTCTCTAATTTTAATCGCCAAATTATCCAGCACAATATCTAGACCTAACTTACTTAACAATTTAGATTTTTTAGGTTCAAGTTTAATAATTTTAACTTTCTTACCAAATTGCTGCTCAGCCACCTCTTCAAAAAACCCTATCTCATCCGCCAACCCATTTTCTATAGCCTGCATACCCGACCAGATCTTACCGCTAAATAGATCTTTATTATCTTTTAATTTTTTATCTCTAGAGGTTTTAACAATTGCCATAAAATTTTTATGTACATCTTGCTGCATTTCTTTGAGCATATTAATATCTTCTTGCTTCTCAGGCAAAAATGGATCAAGGATGCTTTTATTTTCTCCTTGAGTATATACTCTTCTTTCAATACCTATTTTTTTAATCAGCTCAGTAAAACCAAATCCTGATGAAATCACTCCAATACTACCAATAATCGCATTATTGGCTGTATAAATTCTATCACCAGCACAAGCTAAATAATAACCACCAGAGGCTGCAATATCCTCAATAAACATCCATACAGGTACATTCTTTTCCCGCTTAAGCTTAAGTATATATTTATAAATTAATTCCGATTGCACTGGCGAACCACCAGGTGAATTAATAGCTATACATACAGCTTTAACATGCTTAGTTTCAAAAGCTTTTTTAATTAATTCCTGATAATTTTCAAAGCAAATGCCTCCTTTTCTAGGACCAATGTTACCTATCACTCCTTTAAAAGTAAGGTGAACTACCACTCTTTTATTTACTTTAAGAATCTTCTTTACAAACCATCTTTTAATATTCATACAAATTCATCCTTCCTACTGGATAATAATCAATTTTAGTTTCACGCATTTCATTAGGATCAAATATGTTCCTAAAATCTATAAGTTTTACTTGCGGAGATAAGGGGTAATTTTTTATTATTTTAAACTCTTGCCATTCAGTCAGTATTATTATTGCCTGATATTCCAGCAAGCCATCTAAATTCTCTAACCACGCCACTTTCCAATCAAGTTGTTGTTGCTTGAACTTATTTTGAAAAAGCGGATCATAAATATCTATATTATAGCCTTGGCTAATCAACTTAGGAACCATATAAAGAGTTGTAGAATCTCTAATATCATCAGTATTTGCTTTAAAGCTCATACCTAACACTAATATTTTATGATTATTAGGGATAAGCTTTTCAATTACTTCTACAACATACTGCTTTTGCTGTTCATTAGTTTTAAGAATATTACTGATAAGCGGCGCATCCACCTTTGATTTTACTACTAATTGCTGCATTTCTAAGCAATCTTTAGGAAAGCATGAGCCCCCAAATCCAGGTCCTGGGTTTAAAAAATATTTACCAATACGATGGTCATCCTTAAGCCCTGCCAGTACATTCTCTGCATTAGCACCTATCTTATCTGCAAGGCGGGCCACTTCATTGGCAAAACCTATCTTCATGGCTAAAAAACTATTAGCTGCATATTTACACATTTCACTGGAAAGTGGATCCATTACCAATAACGGAACTTTTTGCTCTATAAATTTTGCATATAAATTTTTTAAAATTTCTGCCCCAAAGATAGAATAAACGCCCACCACTATCCGATCAGGGTTAAAAAAGTCCTCTAACGCTGAACCTTCTCGTAAAAATTCTGGGTTAGAAGCAAGTTCATAACAAGCATTTAATTTTAAGTCTTTTACAAGCATCTTATTAGTACCTACCGGCACGGTAGATTTAATAACAATTAACTTTTTTTCTAATGAATCTTTTAATTCATTACAGATTTGTTGGAAAGCTGCTTTAACATATTTTAAATCCGCTTCATCAGTTACAGGATCGGTTGGAGTACCAACAGCAATCATAATAATTTCTGCATCTTTGATCAAACTATAATCAGTAGTAAAATTAAGTCTCTCCTTATTTTTAACTACCAATTCCTCAAGGCCAGGCTCGTAAATAGGAATAATATTTTGGTTAAGATCAGTTATTTTGTGAGGATCAATATCAATACAAGTAACATGATGACCAAGCTCAGCAAGTCCTACTCCTGTTACCAACCCAACATATCCTACTCCAATTATTGCAACTTTCATCTTAAATATATTTTTTAATAATTTCTTTTACATTTTGAGTAAACTCTGGGTTTTCAAGCATATAGGCAATATTAGCTTCAAGATATCCCAACTGATTCCCGCAATCAAACCTTTCCGCCTGAAACTCAAGTGCATAAAATTTTTGAGTTTTAAGTAAATTCTGCATTGCATCAGTTAGCTGTATTTCGCCATTTTTGCCTTTTTCAAAACGAGCTATTTCTTCAAAAATTTCAGGTTTTAAAATATATCTACCCACAATAGCTAAATTTGACCTAGCTTCATGAATAGCAGGCTTTTCAATCATTTCAGTAATTCTTAAAAAGCCGTTTTCCGGGACTACATTTACAATCCCATATCTATCCACATCTTCCTTAGCAACTCTGAAGGTAGCAATGATATTGGCATCAAGAATATTATAAGCTTCGATCATTTTTTTTAAAAAGCCGCCTTCAATTTTTAGCATTTCATCTGCTAAAATGACCGCAAAAGGTTCATCTTGCACAAAACTGCGCGCACACCATACGGCGTGCCCCAGGCCTAGTGGTTCTTGCTGTCTTATAAAGGCAATATTGCCGGCCTCTGGCAACCAAGCTTTAACTTTTTTTAATTGCTCTTCTTTCTGAGTATCGGATAATACTGACTCTAATTCATACGCATGGTCAAAATGATTAGTAATCGCATTCTTATTGCGCCCAGTTATAAAAATAAACTGCTCCATCTCAGCATCCCTTGCCTCTTCATAGGCATATTGGATAATAGGCTTGGAAGCAACCGGCAGCATTTCTTTAGGTAAAGATTTAGTAGCCGGCAAAAATCTTGTACCCAAGCCTCCCACAGGAAACACAACTTTTTTAATTGGTTTTGGCATATTAATAATATTAATATTTTTTTAAAAGTATTATCAATTGATTACAAAAAGTTGCAACCACTTTATGCGTTTGCCTCAACATACCTAACTAGCCTACCTTTTTCTAAGGTTAGTACTTTATCAAAATTTTTGATTAATTGGTGATTATGAGTAACAATTAAGGCCGCCAAATTATTACTTTTGATAGTTTCAATCATTAGCGCAAAGACTTTAGCAGCAGTTTGCGGATCTAAATTACCGGTTGGTTCATCGGCTAAAATTAATTTTGGTTTATTAATCATAGCTCTAGCAATGGCTACTCTTTGTTGCTCCCCCCCAGATAATTGTGCTGGAAAATGCTGTATACGCTCAGCAAGTCCTAAACTTTCTAATAACGAAGTGGCAACCTTAATGGCCTCTTCCTTAGTAAGTAGCTTATTAACTAACGCTGGCATCATCACATTTTCAAGCGCAGTAAAATCAGGCAACAGATGATGGAATTGATAAACAAAACCTACATTTTTTCCTCTAATTTTGGCTCTTTCCGCATCTTTCATCTTTTTAACCAAAAGATGATTAATTCTTACCTCACCATGACTTGCTTCATCCACCAGTCCGCAAATATTTAACAAAGAAGTTTTACCACATCCCGAAGGCCCCAACAAACCTATCACTTGATTTGCTTCAATGGTTAAACTAATATCTTTTAAGATATCAAGATGATGGCCACCTTGAGTAAAAGATTTAGTAATATTATTTAGTTCAAGAATGGTTTCAGTCATTTTTTAAACCTTGCACCGGATTGATAGACGCAGCCTTAATCGCAGGAAAAAGGGTAGCAATAATAGAAAGTACAGTAGTAAGCCCAGAAATCTTATAAACATCTTCAAAATCAAGCTTAGCAGGCAATTGGCTCAAATAATACACAACTGGGTCAAATAGGGTAGTACCGGTCATGCTTTCTAAAAACCTTCTAATCGTTTCAATATTTTCAGCAAAACTTACTCCTAAAAATACTCCCATTAAGGTGCCAAAAATACCGATAAACGCTCCTATATACATAAAAATTCTTATAATCATTATTCTAGTAGCACCATAAGTACGCAAAATAGCAATATCGCTTTTTTTATCGTTAACTAGCATATAAAGACTAGATATGATATTAAAAGCTGCCACAATAATAATTAAAGTAAGAATTAAAAACATAACAGCGCGCTCAATTTCTAACGCAGAAAGAATTTGAGCATTTTGCTGCTGCCAATCTTCTATTAAATATCTACCGTGCAATACTTTGTTAATGCCATTTTTAATATTTTGGGTTTTATACGGGTTTTGTACTTCAAACTCAATTTCAGTAATAGCATTTTCTGGCAATCTAAATAATTTTTGAGCAGTTTTTAAAGGAATATATAAATAGGCATTATCATACAAATACAGCCCAGATTCAAAAATACCAGACACAATAAAAGTTTTAAACCTAGGCACCATACCCATCACCGTGGCATTAGTAGTAGCAGTTACCACTTTTATTTCATCACCAACACTTACCCCCAAGCTATTCGCTAAGCTTACCCCTAAAATTACCGAATCTTCTTCTTCCTTAAACCTTACAAGATTGCCCTCAATTAAGTTACTACTAATCATAGGTTTGCGTTTAAGCAAATCTGCTTCTATTCCTTTTAGTACTCCTCCGGCAATCGCACTTTTATTGCTTAACATTACCTTGCGATCAACTTGAGGAGTGACTTGCTTAACTCCTTCAATTTTATTTAAAGCTTTTAAATAATCTGGGTAGCCAATAATACCATCCCTTCCGCCTTTAATAGTAATATGGCCGCTCATGCCTAAGGTTATTTTAGTAAGTTCCTCTCTATAACCATTCATGACAGCCATCACTACTATTAAAGCCGCCACTCCCAGAATAATACCTAGCAATGAAAAACCAGTAGTAACCGAAATAAAATTGCTTTTATGCTTAGAATGCAAATATCTATAAGCAATAAAAAATTCTGTAAAATTAAGCATGTTCTTTAACCCATTCAATTACCTGACTAACATCCACTTCGGTAAGCTCGCCAGTAGCTCTAATTTTACATTCAACTTTATTGCCAGCTAATTTTTTAGGACCAATAATAATTTGTAAAGGCACCCCGATCAGTTCATGCGTAGCAAATTTACTTCCTGCACTTTGATCTGTATCATCAAATAAAATTTCAAAATTTTGGCTTAATAATTCACTATATAATTCATAGGCCACTTCCATTACTTGTTCATCTTTTTTAAGAGGAATAATTGAACAAATGAACGGCGCTACTGCTTTAGGCCAAACGATCCCTCTTTCATCATTAGAGGCCTCAATTATTCCTCCAACTAGTCTGGATACACCAATTCCAAAACAACCCATTTCCACCGGCTGTAATTTACCATTACCATCTGTTACTTGGGCTTTTAGGCTCTCTGAATATTTAGTTCCCAAATAAAAAATATGCCCTATTTCTATTCCTTTGCTATGTTTTAACCGAGCTTGAGGTACTGGGCATTTTTCTTCGATATGCATTTCATCTGCCATAGCATAATAATTGGCATAATCTTGAGCCTTTAGTCCTTCATCATCCATTAGTTGCTGATCATAATAAATATCACTTTCACCGGTTTCAGCTAAAATATGAAATTCATGACTCAAACTTCCTCCGATGACCCCAGGATCAGCCTGGATTGGTAAAGCTTTAAGTCCCAACCTTTTAAAGATACTGAGGTAGGTCTCAAACATTTTATAATAAGATTTCTCAGCATCTTCTTTAGTTAAGTCAAAGGTATACGCATCTTTCATTAAAAATTCACGCCCACGCATCACTCCAAAACGCGGTCTTATTTCATCTCTAAATTTCCACTGAATTTGATATAAGTTCATAGGCAATTGTTTATAAGAATTTATATTCTTACGAAAAATGTCAGTTACTACTTCCTCGCCAGTAGGGCTAAATAGCAAAGGATTGTCATGACGATCAATCATTCTCAGTGTTTCTTTACCATACCCGTCCGAACGCCCTGATTCATGCCATAAACTTGTAGGTTGAATAATAGGCATTAAAATCTCTTGAGCTCCAGCCTTATTTAACTCTTCACGAATAATTTTGCTAATATTTTGCAGCACTTTAAGCCCAAGCGGTAGCCAGTTATAAATACCGCTAGTCAGCTGTCTAATCATGCCAGCTCTAAGCATTAATTTATGCGAGACAATTTGTGCCTCTTGAGGATTTTCTTTTAAAACCGGCATGAATAATTTTGAAACAAGCATATTAGCGTAATTCTCTTATATATTTTTGATCAATATTTATTATCAACTGCGTTATAATACAATATAAATTTAATAAAACTAAAGTAATTTAAAGATTATAGTAAAGATTTGAGCCTAATAACTACTTCAGGAGAGTTTTCATTAATCTTAACTGTTTTAATCTTACTCGTATTTCCTGTTATTATCGCAATTTTGCTTTTGGCAATTTTTAAAAATTCTGACAAAAATTTAATAATAGCTTCATTTGCTTCATTATCTTTAGGCTTGGCAGTAACCATAATTTTTACGGCCCACTTCCCTGAAGCTATTTCAAGCATTTTTCCAAAATTATTTTTAGCCGCATTTGGGGAGGCTTTTACCAAAAGCAGTATATAATTATCTATGATCTGAAAAGGCAAATATTCTTGGAACAATCCTAGACCCCTTACTATTAAAAATAGGTATTAAAATACTTTTAAACCAAATGCTTGTTTAACTTCTGCTAATGTTTTAACGCTTAATTCTGCAGCCTTGCTATTGCCTTGAGTTACAATAGCTTGCACATGATCCAAATGATTACGTAGATATTTAATTTCATTAGCAATTGGTACAATTTTATTAACCACCACTTCATATAAAGCGGATTTAAACTCAGCAAAACCTTTGCCTTCAAATTGCTCAATCACACGGGTTTTGGTTGAGTCCGTGCAAGCTGCATAAATGGTTGCCAGGTTATTCAACTCAGGGCGTGCGCCTAGAGTTGCTAAAGAAATTGCTTCACTATCAGATTTGGCTTTTTTAATTTTTTTGATAATAGCATCTTCATCATCATCTAAGTTAATCCGTGAGTAATCAGATTCATCAGATTTACTCATCTTTTTGGTTGCATCTCGTAAACTCATGATTCTGGTAGCCTCTCCTACTATATAAGGTTCTGGCACGGTTAAAATACTTCGTTCAAATTTTCTATTTAAGCTTTGCGCTATGTCTCTTGCCAGCTCTAAATGCTGCTTTTGATCATCTCCTACCGGCACATGAGTAGGATGATAAAGCAAGATATCTGCTGCCATCAACACTGGATAAGTATAAAGCCCTACATAAGCATTATCTTTATTTTTACCTGACTTATCTTTAAATTGAGTCATGCGGTTTAACCAACCAATACGTGCTACACAAGATAAAATCCAGGCAAGCTCTGCATGATGTGGATTTTGAGATTGCACAAAAATACAAGCCTGCTCCGGATCAATCCCGCAAGCTAAATAAGTAATGACCGCATTTAATATGTTACGTTTAAGCTCATCAGGATCTTGATCAGTGGTAATGGCATGAAGATCTGCTACAAAAAGAAAAGTTTCGGCATGCATTTGAAGCTTAGTCCAATTTTTGATGGCACCCAAATAATTTCCTAAGTGCAATCTACCGGTAGTCGTTATACCTGATAATATCCTTGTAACCTGTTCACTCACAATGCTTCTCTCATATCAATATTAACAATTTCGCCACCCTTTAATTGTAACATCTGCTTGATCTCTTGCTCACATTTTATGAGCAGGTTTTTATCCACCGATCTTAAAGCCAAAGTGGTTCCTAACTTACCGTGATATACAAAAGGATAGCTTCCTATTTCAACTTCTATAAATTGATTTTGAATTTGCGCCAGCTCTTCAGCAAAGTTTCCTTCAGTTAAATAAGTATGAATATAAATATTCTCGAGTGGCACCCCACCTTTTAACTGATTCTTTAAAGTCCAAAACATGCTTTGGGCGATTTTTGGCACTCCGGCTAGCACAAAAACATTCTCAACCTTAAAGCCAGGAGCAAGAGAAACCGGGTTATCAATCAACGTTGCCCCTGCTGGCAAATCGCCCATTTTTAAACGTGCTTCATTTAATTGGTCAGGAGCATACTGTCTCTTTAAACATTCAAGCGCTCGTGCATCTCGTACCAACTCTCTGCCAAAAACCTTAGCAATACAGCTAGCTGTAATATCATCATGGGTAGGTCCAATTCCACCAGTAGTAAATACATAATCATATTTTTTACTAAAATTACGTACTGTTTCGATGATCATTTCTTCAACATCCGGCACTATGCTCACCTCTCTTAACCTAATCCCTATTGAATTAAGCTCTTTGGCTAAAAAATTTACGTTGAGGTCTTGAGTTTTACCAGACAAGATTTCATTCCCAATTACCACTATTGCGGCATAGTATATTTTGTCATTCATAATAAAGTTAATACACGCTCATTTATCTGTTCTATTGAAAAATTATAGGTTTATTATTATACTCACCTTTTATAGCAATTAAAAATTCATTTAGGAATAATAAAATTTAATGACCATTAAAATTCACAAACCAGCAGATTTTGAAAAAATGCGCGTTGCCGGAAAGCTAGCAGCCCAAACTTTAGATATGATCACGGAGCATGTTCAGCCCGGTATTACCACCAATCAACTTAATGAAATTTGTCATGAGTTTATTATTGCGCATAATGCGATTCCTGCGCCGCTAAATTACAAAGGGTACCCTAAATCAATTTGCACCTCCGTTAATCATGTAGTATGTCATGGCATCCCTGATGATACCCAACTCAAAAATGGCGATATCATTAACATCGATGTAACAGTCATTGTTGATGGTTGGTATGGAGATACCTCAAGGATGTACTGGGCAGGAGAGCCTAAAGTTGCAGCCAAAAGGCTTACTCAAGTTACTTATGATGCTATGATGCTGGGGATTGAGCAAATCAAACCCGGTAATACCTTAGGTGATATAGGCTATGCTATACAAACTCACGCTGAAAAACATCACTATTCAATTGTAAGAGATTTTTGTGGGCACGGAATTGGCCAAATATTCCATGACGAACCTAATGTATTGCATTACGGCAGACCCGGCAAAGGTACTGTACTGGAAGAGGGGATGCTTTTTACGGTAGAACCAATGATTAATATTGGTAAATATGAAACGATTATCGATCAATTTAATGGCTGGACCGCTAGAACTAGAGATAAATCGCTGTCTGCTCAATTTGAGCATACAGTGGGAGTAACCAAGGATGGTGTAGAAATTTTTACTATATCACCTAAAGGATTAAAACATCCTAACTTTAATATATAAAATCATGACTCAACCTCATTATCATGGTCACAGGCAACGTTTGAAGGATAAGTTTCTAAACTCTCCTTCTGAAAGCTTCCCTGATTATGAACTGATGGAGTTGTTCTTATTTTTACTCAACCCTAGAAGAGATGTTAAGCCTGATGCCAAAAAAGCGATTGAGCAATATGGCAATATTGCTCGGATTTTCGCTCTATCTTCTCAAGATCTAAGTAAACTTCCGGGCATAACACCACATTCTACGGTTTATTTTAAGTTATTTAAAGAAATTGCCACCCGCATTAATAAATCTGCTTTGGAATCGAAACCTATTATTAATACACATGAGGTGCTAATTGAATATCTAAGAGGCGCAATAGGGCATAATGCTACCGAAAATTTTGCCATTCTTTACTTAGATAAAAAAAATATGCTCATATATACTGAAATTATTGAATATGGTACTATAGATCAAACTAATATTTATCCTAGAGAGATAATGAAAAATGCGCTTGCTTTAAATGCCACTGCTTTAATTATTGCACATAATCACCCAAGTAATAATATCCAACCTTCTAAAGCAGATATTACTTTAACCAACATATTAAAAAAAATTACTTCCTCTCTTAACATTACTCTTCATGATCATGTAATTATTACCTCTGAAAGCTTTTTTAGTTTTAAACAGAACAATCTACTTTAATTAATTAGAGAGTTAGAAGAAGAATAGCTTGGCTAGGCTGCGCGGCTAGTATAAACTCTATTGGCAGCCTGCAAGGTAGCCATGTTCATTTCTTCGAATCTTTTATTATGCTTTCGTTGATCGATCATATAATCTATTAAAGCATAAATTTCACGATCATACTCAGCATTACCATATTTTTTTAAATAACTGATTAAATTATCGAACATGCTTTCTGTTTCAAATTTTGAAGTAGAATAAACAATATAAAATACTAGCTTCTCAGCAATGCTTAACTCTTTAAAGCGCTCCAACCTATCTACTGTCATGATCTTTTTAACATAGCTTACAAACCTTTCTATTTGGTTTTCAGCATATATATGTTGCTTAGTTCTCATAATTTATCATTTGCTATGGGGATATATTAATATATTAACATATTTTTTGATAAATTAAAATACTTTTATACTCTAGATTTATTGTTATCTAATTTAGAAATAATAATAAGTTTTTAGAAAAAATAATGATAAACATCCCACCCCAGGACGCTTAAGCTATTTGATGAGCATAAGCATACTCAACAAAATATCAATACTCAGAATAGATTAAGCACCAGGCCTAATGTTGATACAAACTTAGGTAAGACCCTGATAAACATTTAGTAAAAGTAATTTATTTTCATAGCATTCGTTGGAGGAATATTGTTAAAGTCATTACTATATTCCTATAAATAGGACAAATTAAGATCTTGAATTAATATCCACCATGTCTTAAATCACTAAAACCCACCCAAGATATTAACAAGCTGAGTTTTTAAAGCCTCAGCATTAAAAGGCTTAACAATATAACTATTTTTACCAACATATTGTTGCGCCTCACCTACCATCCCTCTTTCTTCAGTCATCATAACAAAGGGTAAATCTTTTAGCGCCTCTTCTATTCTAATTTTTTTAAGCAAATCCAAGCCGCTCATAGGTTCCATATTCCAATCGGAAATAATTAGACCGAATTTTTTTTCTTTAAGTTTATTTAATGCCGCCTCACCCGTGGTCGCTTCTTCTACGTTAAAAAACCCAAGCTGATTTAAAAAATTTTTAACAATTCTAAGCATAGTTTTATAATCATCGACAATTAATATAGGTATATCCTTATCTACTGCCATGGTTAACTCTCCATATATTGTACAGCATTTTACAACGTTATTTATATTTAATTATAATACGTTTTGCAATTAAACAAAAGTTAATTTTTTAATTTATTAATTTTAGTTTTATATAAAGAATAAACTACTCCTGTTCCAAGTATAATTAAGGTTAATAGTAACGATAATAATGAGGGTATTTTACCTATTATACTAACCAAAAAGATTTTCCCCCCAATAAAAATCAAAATTATGGCCAAAGAGTATTTTAGATATTTAAAGCGGTGAATAATTGCCGCCAAGGCAAAATATAAAGCTCTTAAACCTAAAATCGCAAAGATGTTACTAGTATATACAATAAAAGAATCTGTAGTAATGGCAAAGATAGCAGGAACACTATCTACTGCAAAAATTAAATCAGCAAACTCAATCATTACCAAAGTTAGAAATAGGGGGGTGGCATATTTTTGCCTCCCACCTTGCTTATTTTTTATTTCAACAATAAATTTTTCGCCGTACAATTCGTTTGTCACTGGTAATTTTCGCTGCACAAATTTTAACACTGGGTTGTTTTTTATATCAAAATTATGGCCCATAACCATCAACATTTTTATGCCGGTATAAACTAAGAACGCTCCAAAGACATATAATAACCATTCAAAACGTAACAACAGGCTGGATCCGGCTCCAATCATTAAAGCTCTAAGTACTATTACTCCTAATATACCCCAAAATAATACCCGATGTTGGAATTGCGCAGGAATCTTAAAATAGCTAAATATCATTGAAATAACAAATACATTGTCAATTGAAAGACTTTTTTCAACTAAAAAACCAGTATAATATTCTTTAGCAGCATTTGCATCTAACGAGTAACCAACCCACAACCCGTACAGTATCGCAACCACAATATAAAACAGGCTCATGACTAAGCTTTCTTTAACCTCGATTTTACGATCTGTTTTATGCAAAACCCCTAGATCCATTACCAATGCACTAATTACTACTATAAAGAAGCTTACCCACAACCAAATTGGCTTATCCATTTATTCTCCTATCTACCTATTCCAACATTACTTTTGTTAATATTTTTTACCATTTGATTAACTTGGCTCATGGCCTCTTTATCTTGTATATATTCCTTTCCTGCATGTTTTACAGCATATTTAACCCCCCCATACACTACATTATTAATGAAATTATCCATCTTAGTTTCACCGGCAATTTGATTAGGATTTACAAATTTATAAAATTCGTAAACAAACGCTCTTAGTAAATCCTGTTTAATAAACTCTTTGACATGTTTAGGTATATTACCTTTTTCCTTAGGTTGCTTGCCAAGAGCATGTTTCTGAGTAAACTTACGATGAATAGTTTTTAATAATAATTGAATGATTTCATCTTTTGATAGATCACCATACTCTTCCCCTACCGTGTTTAATAATTTTTCAATTTCCTGCTCTACAATTATACGCTCACTTTCTTCTAAAGAACTTAAACTCGAACCAAAACCTCCGGCTTCCAACTCCGCAAATATGCTTTCTAAAATTTCTAAAATAAGATCATATATTTGATCCGTACCATTAGTATTAAAACGACGAATGATCTTATCAAGGAGCGCTTTATCAGCATTAGGAAATTTTTTGATAATCTCTTCATAATATTTATTGGTATGGGTCATATTCACTCTCTATGGGCAAATTCCATCATAACATATTTTACATCTATCTTCATTGAGTACACTGCAAAAATTATCTTCATCATCATCCATGTGGTAATTCAATCTAACGCTACTCTCATCCTCTATTGGGAAAATCGCTAAAGTTGATTTAGCAGTAACCCCAGCGATCCTATTATTTATATTTGCATCCATTGCCATTGTATGGCAAAAATCTACCCAATATCCTCTACTATTGCAGATTAATTTTACATCATTATAAATCTCTCTTCTTTGAATAGGCGGATTCATACCAAGTTGCGCACAATAATTTGGTTGGGTATTATCACTACCATCAAAAGTCAAAGTGGCGATTCTATATTCACCATGTTCCGGAGGATTTACCTCTGTCCAATTCATGTTAGCATTTCCGGTAGAGAACATATCTAAAGTCTGGCAAGTACGGTTAGCCCTACAAGCTTTATTACGTGAGTACCAATTACCATCAAAACCACATCTTCTGCTTGCTCCCGTAACTACTGCAAAATCAGCATCACTACAACCTGCGGCATTATGTATAGCATTAGCATTGTACCCATCTGCCGGTAGAACATTATAGGTAGCGAGACCACTATTACCCGTCCCATCATCAAAGGCTGAAGGACATCTTCGTGAGGAGCAATTACGATAGCTGGCCTTCCATATACCTTCATATATAGTTACTCCACCGGATAAGTAACTATATAAAGTACAAATCTCATAAGCATTACCAATCTGATGATGGTTACATTTAAAAGCTTTAGATATTCTTATGCTCCCTATAGGGCTTCCATCAGGGCAAGCAGCAGGGGCACAAGTATTACTTATAGTATCATAGTACCCTGAAACCACGCATACCTGGCTATGCCCCCCACTATGGCCAAAAGGGCAACCTATTTCTCTAGTCACTCCAGGGGCACACGGCAACCCTGTGTAAGTAGGTCTACATACACCATTTCTAGCAACAGTAAAAATATTATCATTAACCGCAGCAGTTATTGAAAAGCTTTCTTTTATGGTACATACCGAATTGACTATATTAATAACACCTCCTCCTTGGGTATAATTACTATTAACACATCCTAAATTGGCGCCGCTTGATGACCCAATTCCTGTTACTCCACAAGTTAAATTTTGACAATTATTAATACTATTCCAGGTGGTACCATCGCAAGTCTGCAGTACATACCCTGTTTGACCCATCGGGCAACCCAGCGTCCTAACTGCATTTTTTAAATCATTATCTACTTTGCTGCAGCTCTCACCATTTAACATACAGCTATTAGTATAGCTAATTACTCCATGCTGACTGCATGTTCCCAATACTCTACCATTCCATCCTGTAGGGCATGGGAGATCTATGGTTTGGCCATTACTTAAGCCAAAATTACACTTTACTAATTGACATAAATTTTTAGAATTAATAAATGTTGCTACACCAGGTGCAGTCTGAATGCATTCTTCAATAATCCTGCCTTCATATCCTATCGGGCAATTATCCGTAGCACTTTGACGAGTAGTACCTATCGGTAACCCATTACAAGTAGGAGCGGTGCTAGTATCATAATTTTTATTTGATGATTTAATAATAAATCTCATTACGCAGGCAGGGTTAGTATTAACCACATTATATGCCCCTCCGCTAACGCAGGAGCCAATTGGTACATTTTCACCTTCTAAGGCTCTAATCAGTCCAGAAGTAGGATCACCATTATCAAAACTTCGGTCAATTTGAAATGCTTGCTGCGGGGTTAGAAGAGCTAAACTATTACTAACAGCGCTATATCTAGATAATTCTATTTCCACCCCATTGGTACTATTTTCAATCACTCTATAACCACTGTATGGATAAGGGCCCTTAGGCACAGCACCAATAATGCTACCATCAGAAATTTTAAACTGATCTGCTAAATTACCGCTATAGCTACCAGGATATAATCCTGCATTCATTAAATGCCGCCAAAAATAAATTTGTTCAGGAAAATTAACATTATCAATAATTCCATTACCATTTCCAACCATAAACGCTCCCCCATTATAACTCGCTATGGTGTTAGGGTTAGCTATATCTCCTGGCAAAGCACCAAAGCGGCCCTCAAATTCTTCAACCGCTTCTTTAATTTTTTTTATATCATCTATTATTTCACTATATTTAGCCGTTTCTCTGACCTCTCCTATTGTTAAAATCACTCCTGTTACTAGACTCATAATCAACAAAGCAATAGCAATTTCTAATAATGAAAATGCTGATTGGTGTGGATTAATATATTTTTTCATAATATTTAAAAACTTATTTTAGATAGACTAGCATATAAAGGACCGAATACAGCAGTTGCTACCCAGGCCATAATGCCACCCAGCACGATAGTTAAAGTAGGCTGAATAGCAGCTATCATGGAGTTTACGGCCTCATTTACTTCTCGATCATAAAAGAAATTAATAGCATCAAAAGCAGCTTCTAAATTACCACTATCTTCACCAACTTTAATCATTCTAACTACCATGCTCGGAAATTGGTTAGTAAGGTATAAAGATTGGGTTAAAGTTTGGCCATCAGCTACCCCTTTTTGGACATTATAAATACTTTCTTTTAACATTAAATTGCTAATGGTGTTGCTAGATATATCTAAACATTCTAAAATTGGAATTCCGCTACGATAAGTAAGTGCAAAAAATCTGCAAAACCTAGCTATTTCAATTTTCCGAATAGTAATTCCTATTACTGGGATTTGCATCGAAAAGTTATCGGTATTATATCGAAAATTTTCTGAAATTTTTCTACCAACAATTAAACTGCCAATACTAATAATAGGAATTAATATTAAAATATGCCAACTGGCCTGAAAGAATTCCGAAGTAGCGATTAGGGCTCGTGTATGTATAGGCAACTCAAACCCTTGAGCAATTAAAAATTTAGATAGCTGTGGAATCACAAAATTCATCATTAAGGCCACAATACCACCCATAATTATAAGTAAAAATGTTGGATAATAACTGGCCTTTTTAATTTTTTCTTTTAGTTCATTAGTCCATTTAAGATGAGTAGATAAATGGGCAAATATCATCCCTAAATTACCAGTTTTTTCACCAGCCGAAATCAATCCAATAAATATTTCATCAAAGACTGCTGGAAAATCTCTTAAAGCCTCCGAAAGCATTTTACCCTGGTGAATTGAATCATAAATGGTGGTTAGAATATCTTTTAAACGCTGATTTTCAGCCGCGTCTCTTAAATCTGCAATTGCATCTAGTAGAGGCACTCCAGCGTTATCTAACTGCTCTAGTTGTATACATAAAATGATGATATCTTGCGGGGTGATTTTAGCAGATATTGAAAAGAAGGAAGCTTGTTGAACTTTACAATCAATTAAGGTGAGACCTATGGTAGAAAGCTTATATTCCAAGTCAATTTGATTAGCTGCTGCAATAACCCCCGAAACTTCTCTACCACGATTATTTACAGCTAAATATTTATAATTTTGGGACATAGTTACACGATCCTTTCGGTCATATCAATGGTACCAATTAAAGACTCAATATCCATTACACCTTTTAATACTTTATCAGAACCATCATCTGACATTCTTACAAAACCATTACTTGCAGCATATTCCAGCATAGTTTTTCTGGTGGCTTCAGTAGCTATTAACTCATCCAAGCCTTTATCAACCTTTAAAATTTCATTAATTGCAACCCGTCCTTTATAGCCAATATATTCGCACTGTTCACAGCCATTCTTCTTATAAATTTGAAGTGGCTGTGTGGAATCGACTCCTAATATTTTGCATTCATATCCACTTGCTTGGTATGGTGCTTTACATGCTTTACATAGCTTACGTGCCAAACGTTGAGCAATAATGCACACAATATTACCTGCTAAAATACCGCCACTTACTCCGATATCTTTAAGCCTAGTTATCGCGCCGATTGCATCATTAGTATGTAACGTAGAAAAAACTTGGTGACCGGTCATTGAGGCTCTTACCGCCATAGTAGCAGTTTCCATATCACGAATCTCTCCGAGGAAGATTACATCTGGATCCTGACGCATTAAAGATTTAATTCCGTCAGTAAAGTTCATCCCAGCCCCTTCACGAATATTAGATTGCCTAATCAAAGTGAGCTGATATTCCACTGGATCTTCCAGAGTCATAATATTTTTTTCAATAGTGTTGATATAATTTAAAATTGAATAAAGTGTAGTGGTTTTACCACTACCTGTAGGACCGGTTACAATAATAATGCCCTCCGGCCTGAGCAACAGCTTTTGTAGTAACGAGGCATTATGTTTACTAAAACCTAGATCTTCAATCTGCACAATCGATTTGCGGCTATCCAATATCCTCATTACAATATTTTCACCATAAATAGTGGGATGAGTTGCCACCCTAAAATCTATCGGTCTTCCTAATACATTATAAGTGATCCTACCGTCTTGAGGGTTACGATTTTCAGCAATATTCATTTTAGAAATAATTTTAATTCTCACAGCAATAGCCGGCCAATACTCCTTATGAAAAGACCTAATTTGCTTTAGCTTACCATCGATTCTATATCTAATTCTTACAAAACTTTCTTCTGGCTCAAAATGCAAATCTGAAGCTCCTGCTTTAATTCCATCTACTAACAAAGCATCCACCAGCCTTACGGTAGGATTTATATAACCCTCTGAGGTTAAATTATGGTTATCAGCATTACCTGTTTCAATTTCTTTTAAAATGCCTGATATAGACATCTCATATTTATAATATTGTTCAATCGCTTCAATAATTTGTGTTTCCGGGGCGTAAATCGTACGAATTTTTATATTTTTTGGTAAATATTTCTTTAATTGGTCAATCGCTAAAATATTATAAATATCTGCAACCGCTAACGTTAGCGAATCATCATTTGCTCCAATTACAATGGCTTTAGTTTTCAGAGCTGCATCTTGCGGAATCATATTAACTACTTTAGAGTCGAGTACCATTCCCTTTAAATCTATATTTTTTATGCCTTTGGCTTCAGCAATAATTTTAGATAAAGCTACTTCGGTAATGAACCCTAAATCGACCAAAATTTTATCAATAGGCTTATTCCTAGATTTTTCAGTGCGTTGCTCTCTAAAGGCAATATCAAGCTGGTCTGCTGAGATTAACCCTTTTGAAACCAGCTTATTACCAATATCATTAGTACTTTCACCTATATCATGGACCTTTATAGTATTTTCTAGATTGTTTGGTTGCTCAACTGATGTTGATGTTGCTTGAAGTGGCGCCTGCTCTACTGTAGATGCATAGGTATTATTGGGTTGAGTATTCTCAGTGCCATTGATGTTATTTTCTTCCTGATCCATACGGCTTGTTAATAGTTGCTTTTACTATATTTATACACCACTTAGGTTAATTAAATATTAATATTTTAATTATTTACTGCAATTAATCGGTTATTTTAGTTGATTCTTGAAAGAATGAATGGCATACCATTTCATAAGCTTATTTAAAATCGGCAGAAAATAGGAATTTTTAGGGACTATGATGAAGCATTTAGTAATTATTGATGGTTATGGTTTTGTATTTAGAGCTTTTCATTCAATGCCACCGCTAACTCGCAGAGATGGAGTAGAAGTTGGCACGGTATATGGCTTCACTAACATGATTATTAGATTACTTACAGAAACTGATGCAACCCATTTTGTAGTAGTATTTGACAGTGGCGGAAAAAATTTTAGGCATGAATTATACCCCGAATATAAGGCCCATCGTCCTCCAGTGCCAGAAAGTTTAATTGAACAATTTCCTATTGTAAGGCAAGCCGTAAAAGCTTTAAATGTAGTCTCTTTAGAACAAAATGGCTTTGAAGCTGATGATATCATCGCCACTCTAGCCACCAAAGGTTATGATGAAAATTTTAAAATTACTATTGTCTCCTCAGATAAAGATTTAATGCAATTAGTGAATGATCGGGTGATTATGTATGATCCCATTAAAGCCAAACCGATCACTGCTACAGAAGTCATTGATAAATTTGGGGTGGAACCAAGCAAAGTACGTGAAGTACTCGCATTAATTGGCGATGCTTCAGATAATATTCCTGGGGTTAAAGGCATTGGCCCTAAATCAGCCCAGGAACTAATTAGCCAATTTAAAGACTTAAAAGGCGTATATGAAAATATTAACAGCCTTAAAGCTTCTAAACGTAAGGATTATTTAATTGAGCAGCAAGCCAATGCATTTTTGTCTTATGAGCTAGTAGGTTTAGAAAAAGATGTCCCCTTACATATATCTTTTGATGATCTAGTAGTCAAAAAACCAGAATATGAAGAGTTATTAAATTTTTTAGAACGCAATCAGTTCAAATCAATTAAAAATAAAATTGATCATTTACTGAATGGTAAAAACCATAAATTAACTATCAGCACTAATCATTTTAATCAGCCCGCTAGCGCACTTCAGCTTAAACACCCAAGCGACCTGATAGGTATGTATAGCAATCAACGTAATTTATATATTATCCCTCATCAGGAGGATTATATAGTGGGTTTTGACCAGGTAAATTTTATTATTACTTCACCCGATAAGTTTACCGACTTAATCAGCTTAATTGCAAATCCTGGATTGATGAAAATCGGCTTTAATATTAAAGCCTTAGTGAAGCATACTAATTTAATGCCCAGTCATTTTACCGATCTACAAACTGTAAGTTATTTATTAGATTCTTCATTAAACATCCAAACAGTAAATGACTTTTTGCAGCATTATTTACAAGTAAATGATAATATTACCGAACCTCAAGAAAAAATAAATGCTCTTATCAAACTATTACCTAGCCTGCTTAGCCAGCTACAGCAAAGGCAGCTAATATCTTTACTAACGGAAGTTGAGCAACCGCTAATTAAAATTACCCACCAAATGGAGCAAGAAGGTATTAAGATTGATTGCAACTATTTAAAAAACCTTTCTCAAGATTTAGCTGAACAACTAAGCCAGATTGAAATGGAGATTTTTAAAATTACCAATGTCACTTTTAATATCGGCTCACCTAAACAATTAGGAGAAGTTTTATTTAATAAAATGCAAATTCCAGCTCCTAAAAAAACTAAAACCGGCTGGTCAACCGATGCAGCCGTTATGGAAGAATTATCCCTACAGGGGCACGCCATTGCCGATAAAATTTTACATTGGCGCGAGATTAACAAGCTAATCACCACCTATACTGATAGCCTGATTGTTCAAGCGGATGACATTTCAAGAATTCATACCACTTATTCACTTACATCAACTATTACCGGCAGATTTAGCTCAAGCTCTCCTAACTTGCAGAATATTCCGATTAGAACCGAGGAAGGCCGTAAAATTAGAAAAGCTTTTATTGCCAAAGAAGGTTATAGCCTGGTTTCAGCAGATTATTCGCAAATTGAATTAAGGCTATTGGCGCATATTGCTGGAATTGATTCATTAAAGGACGCCTTCCACCATAATAAAGATATTCATAGCACTACGGCAAGTGAAGTATTCGGAGTGGATATCGAGAATGTGAGCAGCGAACTTAGACGCAAAGCTAAAGCAATTAACTTCGGTATCATTTATGGCATTAGTCCGTTTGGCTTAGCTAAACAATTAATGATTGAGAAATCTGAAGCAAAACATATTATTGATAAATATTTTGAGACTTATCCCGGCATTAAACAATATATGGAAAGAATGCAGCAATATGCCAAAGACCATGGCTATATTAAAACCATCTTAAACCGCAGATGTTACATTAAAGATATTAATTCAGGTAATTTTATAGCTAGAAATTTTTCAGAAAGGCTAGCAATTAATGCACCACTACAAGGATCTGCCGCAGATATTATTAAGCTAGCAATGATCAAAATTGCTGGATTACTTACCAAATATGATGCCAAATTATTATTACAAGTACACGATGAATTGATAGTTGAAGCCAACCAGACTCAAGCTACAGAAATTGGTGAGACAATGGCCAAGCTGATGTCGAGCGTAGTAGAATTATCAGTCCCTTTAACTGTAGATGTAAGCATTGGTAACAACTGGCAAGATATATAGCAACAGAGCGATGTAGCACACTCTATATCAAACAAAACTTTCCACTCGAGTAAGAAGAAAGGTCTACCTTCACAAACTAAGAAATGGTTTGTTTATACAACTTTTTTAATGATTAACCATCTTTCTAAGTTACTTAAGATATCTCAAGCTCGGATTCATCCTAACATTAGAGCTGAATACATAACACTAAGTACTTTAAAAGGTAGTCTTGCCTCAAGAAACCCAAAAGAAGCCTCCTACTAAAGAAGGTAAAAACAACAACCACAATTTAACAAGCGCAAGAGCCTTATAAAAATGTAACTGGCGTTATTAAGCGTTTTAAACTTAATACGGAATTGTTATCGCAGAAAAAAATATTCCCTTTTAGTCAATGGCTGCTTGCTATGTTTAAAGGATCTTCTCATTGTTACATCCTTGTATACTATGATGAATAGTAGGAATATTGAAAAAAGCCCAAGTTATAGTTAAATTACTATAATTCTTGGGCTTTTTTAGAAGTATATTAAATAATATCGATTAAACTTAAATATCAAAAATAAATTTAACCCTATTAATTACTACTGTAATAGTTGCCAGCTCAATTGAGTGATCACGATGAATCTGATTTAAGAATTGATCATAAATTTCAATTGCTCTCATGTTATTAAACAACCATGCATCAAAGCCTGAATCTTCCTTAGGTGAATGTTGTTCAATCTTAATGATTTCCTGAGCAAGACGATTTTTCAATTCATCCAGTTCATTAATTAAATTCTTTTGAGCAACACGCTGCCAATAGCTACTTAAATTCTTGATATTTTTAGCAAGCGATTTAAACCAGCCAAGCTGTAGACGCTTATCAATCGATTCAAATATTTTAGCAGCCTTATGAATTGAAATATTGTTACTACTTGCAAATTTAATTATATCTAAGTTTTCACTAGTTACATAAAGTGCTGCAACCTGCTTAGCTAACTTTTCATCAAGCCCTAAATTATGCATTGATTCTAAAGTTTGCTTATATTCCTCGTGCAAACCTAATTTACTATTAGAAATGAGAGCTGTAAGCTGACCATAATAGGTTTCAAACTCTTTTGCAACTTCATCAAAATTATCTAGAGTTTTGATATTCCGTGTTAACCATAAGCAAATTTTTTGAATACTAGTACGTACCATATTCATGCTTTGCATCTTAGCTTCATGCATATGCTCTTTAATCGGCAATTGGTCTAGTTTTTCCCAAACCCCTTCAAAGTTGGTAAGCAATCTCATTAATTCATAACCATAGGTTAAATCTTTGACATCAACTCCAAGCTCATCAAGAGTTAAATGACAGAAATAAGTACCAAGCCTATTAATCATTTTATTAATTACCACAGTGGCAATGATCTCTCTTTTCAGCGGATGATGAAGCAAGAAAGATTCAAACTTTTTAACCATCATTTGTGGGAAATAATTTAACAAATAATTATTAAACCTTTCATTATCAGGTACTACTGAAGCAAGCATCTTATTGTATAAAGATAATTTGCTATATGCTAGTATTATAGCAATCTCGGGTCTAGTTAGCCCAAATTCTGCGCTTTTACGCCCTTCAATTTCGTGCCCGCTTGGCAAGAACTCTATCAAACGATTTAAAATACCTTCCTGCTCAAGCAGATCAATTAGTACACTATGTTGATTAAGCAGTTGCCCACCCAAGAACTGCTCTAATGATAAGGCTAAAGTTTGCACTTTATTATCTTCAAGCACTAACGCAGCAACCTCCTTGGTCATTTGCTCTAGCAGTTTGTTACGTTCTGCAATAGTGATGCTTCCTGCTTTTTGAATAATATTAAAAGCTATTTTAATATTAACTTCATGGTCTGAACAATCTACTCCTGCAGAGTTATCAATGGCATCAGTATTAATCCTGCCTCCATTTAAAGCATATTCGATTCTACCGCGCTGAGTGCAACCAAGGTTACCCCCCTCACCAATTATCTTACATCTGAACTCTTCACCATTAACTCTTAGGTTGTCATTAGCTTTATCGCCAACCTGCTCGTTTAGCTCTTCTTTTGATTTAACATAAGTACCGATACCACCATTCCAAATAAGATCTACGGGTGCTTTAAGAATCGCCCGAATTAGTTCATCAGGTGTAACGCTATCTTGGTTTATCCCAAGCAGCTCCTTAATTTCAGGTGTTAAATTTAAACTTTTTGCATCACGATTGAATACTCTACCACCTTTAGAAATGAGATTCTTATCGTAATCTTCCCATGAAGAGTAAGGAATACCAAATAATCTTTTACGCTCTTCGTAAGATTTTTTAGGATCAGGATGTGGATCACAGAAAATCTGACTATGATTAAACGCTGCAACCAACTTAATATTATCCGACAGAAGCATACCATTGCCAAATACATCACCAGACATACCTCCAATACCGGCCACGGTGAAGCTCTGGGTTTTAATATCAATTCCCATTTCTTCAAAATGCCTCTCAACGGCAACCCACCCACCACGCGCAGTAATACCCATCTTCTTATGGTCATAACCTTGTGAACCGCCTGAAGCAAATGCATCAGCTAACCAAAAATTATATTCCTTAGAAATTGAATTGGCAATATCAGAGAAAGTAGCAGTGCCCTTATCTGCTGCCACTACTAAGTAAGGGTCATCTCCATCGTGTCTTATCACATTAAGAGGAGGTATAATTTTTGAATCCACGATATTATCAGTAATATCAAGCACACCCCGTAAGAAGGTTGAATAACACTCAATACCCTGCTCTAATTGGGTTTCACGCGATGCCCCAACTTTTTGTCCTTTAACTACAAATCCACCTTTAGATCCTACCGGGACGATAATACTGTTCTTAGTCATTTGTGCTTTAACTAAGCCTAGCACTTCAGTTCTAAAGTCATCCAGCCTATCAGACCATCTTAAACCACCTCTGGCTACTTTGCCACCGCGCAAGTGGATTGCTTCCATAAAGGTTGCATATACAAAATTTTCTGCATAAACTTTAGGCAGCGGTAAATCTTCTACTGCATGTGAATTTATCTTAAACGACACATAATTTTTATAAGTACCATCAAGCTTAGTTTGATAAAAGTTTGTTCGCCAAATTGCATCGATAATATTTAAATATTGTCTAAACACCTTATCTTCAGAAACATTACTGACTTGCTCTAAATCTTTTAAGATTTCCTGGCGATACTCATGGTATTTCTCTACGCTATTAGTGATTGGGCAAAACTTATATTCAAATAATTTAACCAGCTTACTAGTAATCTCACTATTGGATCTTAAAACCTTAGTAATATAAATAACTGTTTGCTTAGTTCCTATTTGCATTAAATACTTACAAATTGCCTTAAGCATCATAATATGACGCGGGTTGATACCTTTAGTAATCACTAGGCTACTCAATAAGTCGCTTCTAAGATGTTTAATCCAAATTTGGTGCAAAGCCTCTTCAAAATTAGCTTGAATTAGCTCAAGCTCACCAATATGTATTTCTGGCTTTAAAATATAATGATGATACCAAATAGGATGATCATTATCTGCTATCTCACCTTTAAAAGTATAATTGTCTACCACTTCAAAACCAAAATTTTGAATAATCGGTAGAATTTTTGAGATAGTAACTTGCTCATTTAAATTATAAACTTTTAAAGAATATAAGTCATTCTCTTGTGGCTTAAATCTAAATTTAGTAATTTTGGAAGCAAAAACCTCTTCTAAGTAGGTTATATCTTCAATAGCCTCCTCACAATTAAATAACTCTTTATAACTATTGTTAAAGAGCGATTTGTATTTGCTTACCATAAACTCTGGATTAGGATAAAGTTTATGTTTTTCAATTCCTGCAATTAAGCCTTCGGTCCAAGAACTTGCCAATTTATGTATCTCCCCTTCAATATCTTCTATAAGGTCGGTTGATGTTTTATTCGGTACATGACTCAAATTTACATGATATTTTACTAATTTTATATCATGCACGTTTACATAATCTCTATCAAAATTACCCTTTAATTTATTGCATAGTAAGCTTCTTATTTGGGCACATAGTTGATCGCTAAACTGTTGCTTAGGAACAACGACAATACAACTCATAAAATTGTTAGCATTGCTTGACTGTAGAAAAAGCTTAATTTTAGGCAACTCTTTTAGGGAAAGCAAAGATAAAGAACATTCAAATAAATTTTGTTCGCCAATTTGAAAAAGTTCATCGCGCGGATAAGATTCCAGCAGCGATGCGAGCTCTTTACGATTATAGCTTGCAGAGTGGAACCCCGAACGATTAATAACCGTTTCGATTTTTTTTCTAATGATGGGAATTACTCTAGCACTCTGATAATAGACTAGGGTAGTAAATAACCCAAAAAACTTTATTTGAGCATGCTCAGATAATCTAACGGTCATTACCTCAAGATTAGTATTCCTATGTACAGGAGAAATATAATTAATCTTTGTAATTATAATATTATCTGCATGATTGCTAATGGCATTATAATCATCTTTTAAAGCCATAATCAGTTGCTGATCATTTAACTTACCAATGCCCATGGAAGAATTTTTGACTATTTCGCCCTTATCAAATTCAACTGCACCTAAAAAAGTAAAATTATGGTCAATTAGCCAGTGAATAAATTCCACCTGTTCTTGATCAAGAAATTTTTCGGTTGATATTTGATAAGCTTTATTCGTCATTAACTGCCAATCCGCCACTGCATTAGTTACGTTTTGAGCAATAATATTTAAATGTGCTTTAATCTGCTCAAATGTAATCTTTCCGCTATGATCCGTTACATAAAAATGGATTAAAGATTCTGCATGAAACTCTGCTTTGCTGTTATGTTCATCTTTTAAATATAAATCTACCACTTCACCTGCGTGATTACGCTTAGCGTTAATTACTGGATGAATTATTTGAATTATTTGCAGGCCTAAATTAATTAAAGCATTTTCAAACGAATCAACTAAAAAAGGCATATCGGTTAGATGCGTTTCAATCACTATCTTATTATGAGCATGAGGATGATTGAAAACATTGATATTTACGCCAGATTTATTATGCTTAAAATTCTTAAAAGCTTGAAGTGCTAGTGTGACATATTCTTCCGCAGATAATTCTTTAAGATTATCAGCAGAGACATAAGCAAAGAAAGTATGGATAAATTTACTCTGTAAGGCATCTACTTTAATGGTAGATTCTTTGATTATATTATCAACTACAAAGGAATTGTTATGATAGCAGCTAATTTCCATTCTTAACCCTTGGGTAAGCCCATTGTTTTGACAATTGGCAAAAACCAGAATTTGTTACCTGGCTAATGTTATATAATTTAATAAAGATAAGTAAATAGTAATTTATAATAAAAAACAAAATGGATAATAAAACAATCTACGCACTATCAACAGTTTATGGTAAATCAGGAGTTGCTGTCATTAGAATTTCTGGCGAACAAAGCTTGCAAGCTTTAATACAGTTAGGCCTAGAGCCAAATTTAAGACCTAGATATGCTTACTTTTCACCTATATGCCATCCCAAAACTAATGAGGTTTTAGATAATTGCCTAATCCTTTATTTTAAAGCCCCTTACAGTTTTACTGGTGAAGACATTGTTGAGCTACAAACCCACGGGGGAAGAGCAGTGATTAATTCCGTGCTAGATGCTTTAGCTCAGATTCCCGAGATTAGATTAGCCTTACCTGGAGAGTTCTCTAAACGGGCTTTTTTAAACGGCAAAATGGATTTAACCCAAGCCGAAGGCTTAGCTGATTTAATTGATGCTGAAACTAAAGCTCAACAAAAGCAAGCTATTAAGCAAATGTCAGGTAGCTTAGTAAAACTTTATGATACCTGGCGGAAAGATCTTATTAACACCCTAGCATTAATTGAGGCATTAATTGATTTTCCCGAAGAAGATATCCCTGAAGAATTAATTAATCATGTTAATGAAAATGTAGCCAATCTTAAATTACAACTTAAAAAACATCTTAATGACAACCGTAAAGGTGAAAAGCTGCGTGAAGGCATTAAAGTAGCAATTGTTGGCGAGCCTAATGTTGGCAAATCCAGCTTAATTAACTTACTAGTCGAACGAGAAGTCGCAATAGTTTCAGATATTCCTGGGACCACCAGAGATGTAATTGAAGTATATTTAGACATTGCTGGGTTTCCTTTTATAATTTACGATACCGCAGGATTAAGAGAAAGCTCTGACCAGATTGAAAAAATTGGCATAGAAAAGGCTAAACAAAAGCTTGCTGAAGCAGATTTTGTTATCCGCCTTCATAGCGCTCTAGATTTTCAACCCGGCTCAACACTCTCTAATAATGAATTAGTGGTAATTAATAAAATTGATTTAAATCACAGCTTAAATATTCCAGCTAATGCTTTATCCATTTCAGTCAAAGATAATAAAAACCTTGATCAGCTAATAAATCATCTTAAAAACTTTGCCAGTGAATTTGAAGTCGATGAAGAAGATGCTGTAATTACCCGTAGCAGATACCGGGAACATTGTACATTTGCTCTTAACTTTTTAGAACAATTTAATTTAGATAAGCCGATTGAGCTTGCCGCCGAAGATTTACGACTGGCCAGCTTTGAAATTGGCAGGATTACCGGTAGAATTGATGTGGAAGAATTACTAGATGTAATCTTTGGAAGTTTTTGTATAGGCAAATAATTTTAAAATAATCAGTGCTAATTATAAAGTTTATGGTTGCAAGAAAGATAAAATCTTTTTAAGTATAAAGCTTTATATGGATCAAATAAGTAAGTTTATGCAAATAGAGATTATCAAATTAGCTAATGGGCAGGATTTAGAATTGCCTTTTTATGCAACCAAAGCTAGTGCTGGCATGGACTTAATGGCCGCAACCGATGAAGAAATCATCATAGCTCCAGGAGAAGTGAAATTAATTCCCACAGGTATTGCTATTGCACTACCGGTAGGATTTGAAGCTCAAATCAGACCACGCTCCGGATTAGCCTTAAAAAATAACGTGACAGTACTAAATTCGCCAGGTACTATCGATGCAGATTATCGGGGTGAAATTAAGGTTATGTTAATTAATTTTAGCAAACAAGAGTTTATCATTACTAAAGGCTTAAGAATAGCCCAAATGATTATAGCCCAGCATGAAACTGCTGAATGGAAGCTCGTTGAGGAGCTTTCAAGCACTACTATTAGAGGCGATAAAGGATTTGGTTCAACCGGCGCATAAATAAAATTTAAAATATATTATTAAGGAGAAACATATGAGTTTTTTTATCAATGACAGTCAAGCTGAAGAACTTGGAGCAGCTTTAGACCCATCTACCGTCACCAGCACCACTGTTACTCCACCAGCTGGAGAGATAGCCGCAAAGCAACCATCTCTAGAGCAATCTCTAATGAGTTTTTTACCGCTTATTGTTATTTTTGCTATTTTCTATTTCTTCATTATCCGTCCGCAAGTTAAAAAGCAGAAAGAACATCAAAAAATGGTGGAAGCGGTTAAAAAAGGTGATAAAGTTGTACTATCTAGCGGAATGATCGGCACTTTAATAAAAACCGAGGAAAATAACGAGTTTGCACAAGTAGAAATAGCTGAAAATGTTAAAGTAAGAGTATTAAAATCTGCAATTTCTCAATTACTAAATGAAGATAAAGCAGTTACACCAATTAAAGAATCTAAAAAAGACTCTAAATAGTAGCTTTTATGAAAATAGATAAATGGAGAATAATAGTAATATCATTAGCTTATCTATTAAGCCTATTATTCTTCATCCCTAATTTTACGACTCATCATATTGATTGGTTGCCTAGTTCTAAATTAAATTTAGGTCTTGATCTTAAGGGAGGCTCCCAGGTAACCCTTAAATATGATTTCGAAGAATATTTAAAAGAGCAATATAAGATTCTACTCTCTCAAATTCGTAAAGACTTACGTAGCAGTAAAGTTGGCTATCAAAAAATATATTTAAATCCTACAAGTATTGGCATTAATTTCCAAACCGAAGAGCAACTTCAAGCCACAACAAAAGTTTTAATGAAAAGCTTTAATGGTATAATAATTGATCGTAAAGACTTAACTTTAACGGTAATTTACACTCCTGAATTTATCAAAGATACCAAAAACAAACTTAAAGAACAAACTGTTGAAATTATCAACAAACGTATAAACGAGCACGGTACGATTGAGCCTATAATCCAGCCAGTAGGTGAGAATAAAATAGATGTACAGGTACCAGGAATAGAATCTCCTGAGCAATTAAAATCAATATTAGGCAAAACTGCTAAGCTTGAGTTTCGTTTAGTTAACGAAGGAATAACACATGAGCAGTTTAGCAATAATGCTATGCCTTTTGATTCTTATCTGGCTCCTTTTGAAAGTTCATCCAATAAACTTCCGCTTAAAAAAGAGGTTTTAATGACTGGTAGCGATCTTGCAGATGCCAGAGTTAACTTAGATCAGAACAACCCTGTAGTTACTTTCCAATTAACCAATATAGGCGCTAAAAAATTTGCTCAAGTAACTAAAGAACATGTAGGCACCAGATTCGCGATAATGTTAGATGGTAAGATAATTAGCGCTCCAAATATTCAAGAACCAATTATTGGTGGTTCCGGCATGATTTCTGGCCACTTTACTATGGAATCAGCTAGCGAATTAGCTTTACTACTTAGAGCAGGAGCTTTACCGGTAGAATTAAAAGTAATTGAAGAACGAAGCATAGGTCCCTCATTAGGAGCAGATTCAATTGCTGCTGGTAAGCTTGCTGGCACTGTTGCCTTTTCTCTTGTGACCCTCTTTATGATCGGCCGATATAAAATGCTTGGATTTATGGCAATAATAGCACTTCTAGCTAACTTAATGTCTATGATAGCCATTCTATCAATTATTGGTGCAAGCCTTACTATGCCAGGTATAGCAGGCATAGTGCTCACCATAGGTATGGCAGTAGATGCAAACGTACTTATTTACGAACGAATTATCGAAGAGCTACGTGCAGGCACTAGCAGATTAAAAGCAATTCATGTTGGGTTTGAAAATGCCTTTAGAGCTATTTTAGATTCGAACATTACTACTTTGTTGGTTGCCATTATGCTCTATCTATTTGGCAGCGGCCCGGTTAAAGGCTTTGCTATCACTCTAGCCGTAGGAATAATCTCATCTATGTTTGCAAGCATAAGCCTAACTAAGTTGCTAGTAGATTTATATGGTAGGCTACTTCCTAGAAAGCTAATGATTTAATACATGGATATTACTCCGCTTACGAATAAAGAACTCAAACTTATCACCAAATATAAAGATGAGTTAATTACTATTAATGATGTTACCTATACTCCTCCATTAATAATTATCGAGAATCAAGTAATTACCTTTGCAACAAAGCATCTTACTATACAAGAGTTATTACAACTTCCCTCATTCAAACCAGATAAGGCGCAGATAATTTTAATTGGCACGGGTACTAAACCCGATTTTTCTGTCAGAACCCATTTTAAATCTTTTCCTACTATCCCCGAAATAATGACCACTCCAGCTGCAATTCGAACTTATAATATTCTAGCGATGGAAGATCGTAAAGTTAGTTTGATATTACTTTAGCTTTCCCTGCTATTTTAATTCTCACTCGCATATAAGTTAAATTATTAATAGTTTATTTTTTCCATCATCTATGGTAATATTAATAAATTAACTATTATTTATTAGATATATGGTGAGCACAAAACCAACTCCTCAACCCAAGTTAGTCCATGCTGCGTTTGTATCTAAGAAAAAAATTTCTTTAACTCCGCAATCTGCTCAGATACTTAATCAAGTAATGCAAAATATCGGAAATAATCTTAATGAAAATGATGATCGCTTTGACGCTAAGCTTAAGGTTGAGGCAGTTAAGTTTATTTATAACCATTTAAATCAGAATCTTCCCGTAAAACAAACTCAATACAGCAAAATCAATCTTGCATCTTTAAACAAGGGGCAGCGATTTAATATTGCAACATCTTTACTGATCTTTGCATATGGCAATGATCTTTCAGAACGTATAGAAATTACACCATCAGAGCATAAACATACAGCACAGGATATAGGCAATAAAGTTAAAAACACGACTGCTGAACTAAATAATGTTGGACAAAAAGAGATTAAAGATGGCACTGAAAAAAATACAGCTACCATTCCTACAATTAAGAATAAAATAGACGTTGCCTCTTCAGATATTAAACAAGATGCCAGCCCTGCTAAGCATGGGCTAAAAGATAAAATAAATGTAGCTCTGGGGAACATTTCTAATGCTATTAAGCAAGCCCCAAATAATGTTCAAACTCTTGCCTCTCAGGTCGCTTTTGATGCTCCAAAAGGAGCTAATATTATTAAAACCACATTATCAAATTTTAGACAAAATCTAAATGATCATATAGTTCAACCAGCGCTTACAAAACTTCATGAGGCTAAAGAACTTATTGGAAAGCAAGCTACAAATCTAAAAATTGATATTCAATATGAAATTCCATATCAAAAAGAACAATTTTCAGATAAAATTACAGGCATTAAAAAAGATATTAAATCTAACTTTACTAACCTTACAGAAGACTTAAAGCTATATGCCAAGAAAGCAAAAAATAATATAGGAGATAAAATAGAATTAGCGCAAGAAGAAGTTGCTCCTAAAATGAAGGATGCAGTGCGTGAATCTATAGCAGGAATTTATGATGCTACCATTGCTCTTAGCGGAGCAGCAGCCCGCACAGCTAAAGATGCGAGTAAATATGCTACCACTTTCGGAATAGATACTATTGCTACAGCCCAAGAAACAACCAATGATATTAAGAATAGAACTCAAGAAATTACTCAAAATATTAAAACCGATGTAAAACAATTTGCACAAACAGCCAAAAAAACAATTAAAGACCTTCCCAGCAATACAATAGTTGGTGGCATGGAAGCCAGCATTAAAAGTGTAGAATTTGCTGAAAAAGCTGTTTTAGGCGGGTTAGGAGCTCTTATCCAAGCCGCTAATGGTATCAAACAAATCGAAGGGTTAGCAGAAAACTTAAAAAAAATCAGCTATAAAGGCAAAAGCAAGGAAGGTGAAGCACAAGCTCCTGGCAGTGGTAAAGATCCGGCAACACAACAAAGACAATCTTCTACAAAAGGTATGCAAAATGGATAATAAATATACAGAAAAAGAATTTCAAGAATTATTATTCTCATTAGATGGCACAAGTGATAAACAGCTAATAAAAAATGACCATCGTGCTTTATTATCTCTACGCGAGGCAGCTAAGCCACAAGCTCTTTTGAGTTTTATTGTAAATTATGCATCAGGCAATAATATACCATTTTCTGACTTAGAAGTAAGCAAATTAGATAATAGGCAAGAGTTAGAGCTAGTTGATAAATTACTAACAAAAATAGATAACCAAGAATATATCAATAATTTTCAAAACTCAAAATATTATCGCAGTTTACGCACATCAACTTTACAAGAAATTCCTTTAACCAAGCCTAACAACAGGCACTCAACCCCACTGCAATCTTCTACTAAAACAATAATAAACCAAGATCAAAGACATTCTGTTCCAGCTGATTATACAGCAAAACTTAAAGATTCCAAATCTCTTAATCCTGCATCACATATCAAAGATAATTTTAAAAAATCTTTTAAACAAATGAGCGAGCAGCTTAATGATGTTTCATTGAGTATTAATAGGAAGATAGATGAACTAGAAGATAAAAGTAAACTCATTTATCGGCTTAATAGCATAAATATTTCCTTTGAAAAACTTAATAAGTTCATAAGTGCATTACATGATTTTGGCCGCACGATAACAGTTAATATCAAAAAATTAAATTCTATACAACTTTTAAGCATAGGGAACTTCTTACAAACAGCAATTAGTACAATTAAAGCTAAATTTGATACTGTCCTTAGCAAATCTCAAAGCAATGACTTAGATGTTATAAGTAGGCAAGCGTCTACACTACAAGATAAATCTGCAAAACACATTATTGTAAACAAAACTGAGCCAGCACTAGAGCGAGCTAGTAAACCATTATCAAATAAAGAAACAGCAATCGAACCATCAAAAAATGCTAGAAATGAAGAAACGGCTGTTAATCGACTTAGCATAGATACTAAAAGATTAAGCCAGATCGGTATTAAACTTGAAGGTCTAGAAACTGTAAGTTTAATCCATCAAAACCATAAGACAGCTAACAGCAAGCAACAAGAAAGGCAAAAGCTACCTAGTAATATTAAAAGACATTCTGCAAACCTAAAAAATCTCAGGGAAGCAAAGGAAGCGGCCGACTACACACCTAATATCACATCTATAACGAGGAATCCACAAACCCAGAATAAGGGTAAAGGTATATAAATTAACTCTCAGTAGGTTATGTAGGCCGCTAGAGCTCATTTACAACCAGAAGTAAAAAGAACTTTTAAGAAAAATGAGCTTATTAAACATCAATTAGCATTGTAGGCAAGGTTTGACACTAAAATTACTTTTATCACAAAACCACTTTTAAATTAGAGCAGGAATATTAAAGACGAGCCTATAAAAATTATTTAGATCATTTAATAATGGAAAATGCCATTATGCTGAGCTCCCAAAGAGATTTGTTGATTAAGATATTTACTATCCATTATACTAATATTCTAAGAACTCTAAAACCCTTTGGTTAGCAAAAAAGTACTTACTTTCAATAGAAGATAGATAAAGCCCTTCCAAGCTTCTTGCCCTAGATAACGCTACGTAAGCTTGGCCGGCTACAAAGCTTTGCTTTAAATTACAAAATAGCTCATCAATAGTTAGGCCTTGAGATTTATGAATAGTGATAGCCCATGCAAGCGTCAAAGGTAACTGCATGACTTTGGCTTGTATTTCCAAATGCCCATCTTTATTATAATCTTCAATAGACCATTCATTATAATCTATAATCTTTTGATAACCATTATTAAAAGTAATTTGAGGCAAGAGTTTATTACCTTCTTCTACAAAAGCGGTAACTCTACCTATGGAGCCATTAATTATACCTTCCTTATAATAGAGATTGGTTACAATCATGACCTTAGCATCTATTTTTAATTCAAGCTCTTGATCTACCACTAAGCCTTTAATTAAATTTGATAAATAAGGCTCATTACCACTTGTTTTAGCTCTAAATAAATGACCTTTAGTAGCAATACTTGCCAAATAATCAAAATTAATCTTATTTACATGAATGTTATGAGTAGAAAGATAGGTTACATTACGATGAGGTTTAAGCACTCTTGTTTGCAACGCCTCTAGATTATTCCTGGTTATCATCCCTTTTCGTGCATTATTTAGAATATTGATAAATTCAATATCTTCTTGCCTAAAAATTTTAGTAAAATTATAGATTTCAATTGCTGCTTCTTCCCATGCATAAGATTCAAAACAGTAATTAGCATCATAATCATTTTTACTAACGGGCGGTAATTGTAAAAAATCTCCGATTAACAGCAGCTGAATACCGCCAAATGGCAGATTATTACCTTTAACTCCTTTAAATATAATATTTAATTTATCAAGAATATCTGCTGAGATCATAGAAATTTCATCAATAGCTAATATCTTGGTCGCCTTGATTCTTCTTCTAGTTTGTGTACCCTTACCTGATAATATAAATTTAATAATTTGTTCAGCCGGTCTTTCTCCTGTTCCTAAGCTTGCAAAAGAATGAAGCGTCATGCCACCAACATTAAGTGCAGCTATGCCAGTACTAGCCGTAAGAGTTAGGCCCTTACTATAAAAAAGATCTTTAATGATTTGAAGAAAATAAGATTTACCTGTACCCGCTTCACCAGTAATAAATAAATTTTTACCGGCGCGTATGGCGTTTAAGGCTTCTAATTGTTCACTGGTAAAATTGATATTAAAACTCACTATTTTTCAAAAGTTAAATTATATAGTTTTTGATATATATCACATTTACTCAGCAATTCCTGATGGGTACCCTGGCTTACCATTTCCCCTTGATCTAATACAATAATTTTATCAGCTTTTATAATTGTAGATAATCGATGAGATATAATGATTGTCGTTTTATCTTGCATTAATTTATTTATAGCTTTTTGAATATGAAATTCGTGCTCTACATCCAAACTAGAAGTTGCTTCATCAAGTAATAATATCGGAGCATTTCTAAGAAATGCTCTTGCTATCGCTATTCTTTGTTTTTGCCCCCCTGATAAACGCATACCTCTTTCTCCTACAAAAGTTGAATAATCATCGGGTAAAGACATAATAAAATGATGTATTTCTGCCATTTCCGCAGCTTTTACAACCTCCTCTTCGGAAGCTTGAGGGTTAGCAAATTTGATATTATTAATGATAGATGTAGAAAAAATTTGAGTTTCTTGAGGTACAATTGAAAAAACTGACCGTAAATCTTTAAGAGGAACCAACTTAGCATCAATGCCACCAATATTAATTTTACCATCATAATTATTATATAAATTTAAAAGTAATGAGAAAATTGTAGTTTTCCCACTGCCAGAATAACCTACAATAGCAATCTTCTCCCCCTCATTTATATTTAAGCTGAAGTTATTGAGGACTTTTTTATCAAGATTACTTGGATAAGAAAAGCTCACTTTATCAAAGTTAATACTAAAATCATGCATAAATACGGGTGCGGTAATACGGGCTTCTTTATCAAAATTTAACAACTCAAACACTCTAACAAGTGCAGCTTTCGCTTTACTAAATTCCGACCACATTTCTGCAAGTGCTCCAACACTTGCTGCTACTATAATGGCGTAAAAAATAAAGGAGGAGAGCTGGCCAGGCATAATACTACCATTTAATACCCCCTTGCCTCCTACCCATGAAATAAAACTCACAGCAGATAATACAAGCGCAATAACAATTGCAGCAAACTTAGAGCGTTCATATACTCTTATTTTGGCACTTAAAAAAACATTATGAATTACATTATGGAAATTAGCTATTTGCTCTGTTTCATAAGCAAAAACTTTTATTAAATGAATTGCTCCCAACTTTTCTTGTAAGTCCACTCCAATACTGGCCGTTTTAGCCAAATAATCTTGGGATACGCTTTTAACGTTTTTAGCAAAAAAAATTATAGGTATTACTATAAACGGAATAGTTAAAATAACACACAAGCTTAATTTATAGCTGGTGGTCACCATTAGAATTACACCACCCACACATAGAATACTATTCCTAATAGCAGTTGAAAGCAGATTCACTATCATTGAATTTACTAAGGTAATATCATTAGTTAAACGTGAGGTAATATCTGCAACACTCTGTTTTTCAAAGTACTCTAAAGGATAATAAATGATTTTATCAAAAACATCTTTTCTAATATCTGCTGCTACTTTTTCACAAGTTACATTCATCAACATAGATCTAAAAAAGGTAGCAATAGCTAAGGCAAAAGCAAAACACAACAAGATAAGCAAAGCTTCATCAAATAAAGCAATATCATTTTTATTCAGCCCCTGATCGATTAAATATCCAACCCCCCTACCAATCCCTAAAACTGAAAACGAGGTGAAAGCTAAAGCAATTAAAACACCCACCAACTTTGATTTATAAGGTTTCAGATACAACCAGAGTGTATAAAAAATGCTATTTTTCATTTAAAATTTTATATTTAATTCAGTTGTGAACAGTTCTCTTAGTTCTTTATTTTTTGCTGTTATCCATTGTTGTTGGATAATATCAAATTTAAAATGATGAGCACCGGTTTTAGGAGAGGAAACCCATAATTCTTGCATCACCTCATGTACATTTATTACATAACTACCAAAGTCAGTCTCAATATAAAGAATCCCTTGAGTTAGGTCCACTTCATACTCATCATATGCATCAATTAAATCAAATAAAACCTCAATCTCTTCTTTTGCTTTTGCGATAACATTCATTTGCATGTTCCTGTATTTTATGGTATATTGAATGATAAGAAATTAACAATTCACCAAATTCTTCATTAAAGTTATTTACATGGATTTATTATTTTTTGCAATCATTGCGCTCTTTATAGCTTATAAATATTATTCTATGCTTGGAAAACGCGACGGTGACGATGACTTAGAAATTAAAAAGGAAGAAATTAAAAAACGTTTACATGAAGAGTTACGCTTTCTAGATTTAAATTCTTCTTATGAAAATGAAGAAAATATTGTTAGTAGAGAGCCTATAATCATCTCTACCGATCCAACTATTGTAGAAATAATTACTAAAATTAATGAAACCCACCCTAATTTTACCGAAAAATTTTTCTTAAATGGGGCTAAGAATGTTTTTGAAATTATTATTAAGGAATATACTACCCAAAATATCAATGGTCTAAAACATTGGGTAAATGAAGAGATTTTAAATCATTTCAACAAAATTATTGAGCATCAAAAACACAAAAAACAGCAGCTAAAAGTTACAATGATCAAACTTGATGCTGAAATTGTGAAGGGAGAATTGCAAAACAATTCAGCAAGATTAACCGTGAAATTTGCAAGCGAACAAATAATCTTATTATACGATGATCAAAATAATATTATACAAGGTAATGTCAAAAAACCTGAGAAAATAGAAGATATTTGGGTTTTTGAGAAAAAACTTAAATCACCCGACCAAAAATGGACTTTGGTGAAAATCGAGAACCTATAAAAACTATAACTTTGATAATTTAAAATGAGATCTTTTACTTTTATTTTCTTTGTATTATTGCTACTCAATAGCTGTGCGGTATTCCGTCCCAAGGAAACTATCACCTTAAAACCAACCAATTTTAAAAACCTTACAGGCTGGGAAAACGAACAATTTGATGAATTTTGGCCTAGTTTGCAAAAATCATGTGAAAAATTCTTGACCCTACCAAGCGATTACAAACTTAGGTTTGGTAGCTTTTATTCAGCCGGCTCTATGGCGGATTGGCACCCCTTATGTGAAAGAGCAGAATTTATAGAACATAAACATCTTCAAAAAGAATTTTTAGAAAACAACTTTACTCCTTACCTAGTAAAAAGCAGCAAGGGTAACAAGGGACTATTTACCGGGTATTATGAGAGTGATATTCGGGGTAGCCTAGTTAAAACCTCAAAATTTAAGCACCCTATTTATTATTCACCTCCTGATATCCAGGAGCGCAGACCTTATTATTCGCGTACAGAAATTGAAAATGGCGTCTTAGAAGATCGGAATCTAGAATTATTGTGGACAGATGATAAGATAGAGCTATTTTTTATGCATATCCAAGGATCAGGAAAAGTACATCTACCTGATGGCTCAATAATAAGAATTGGTTATGCTAGCCAAAATGGCTATCCGTTTACCCCTATTGGTCGGGTTTTAATTAAAAATAATAGTATTAACAAATCACAACTTTCAGCTCAAGCCATTAAAAGATGGCTTAGACATAATCCCGAACATGCTGATTATGTAATGAATCAAAATGAATCTTATATATTTTTTCGCCATATAGAAGCTAATGATGGGCCTATAGGCGCTTTAGGAGTTGAACTGACTTCCGAAAGATCTATTGCCGTGGATAAAAGATTTTACCCTCTAGGCATTCCTGCTTGGATTAACACACATTTACCAAGCACTATTTACAGCAAACCTAATAAATATCGTAGGTTGGTTACCCTTCAAGATACTGGCGGTGCAATCAAAGGCGGAATTAGGGCAGATATCTTTTTTGGTTCCGGCAAACGCGCGCGTGAAATAGCCGGCGGTATGAAAGCTTTAGGCAATATAGTTGTGTTATTACCGAATAATGTCCAAATAAAATAGTTACATGAAACAACTAGAAATCTTTACGGATGGTTCATGTTTAGGCAATCCAGGACCGGGAGGATGGGCAGCTATTTTAAGATACAAGGGATCAATCAAAGAAATTACAGGCGGCGAAAGCCTTACCACTAATAATCGTATGGAAATGCTAGCTGTAATAAATGCGCTAAAGCAACTAAAACAGCCTTGCAAGGTTGATTTATATACGGATAGCAAATATGTTATTACTGGCATTACTGAATATATATTTAAATGGCAAAGCAACAACTGGAATAATGGTAAAGTAAAAAATATTGATTTATGGCAAGAACTTATTACTCTTGCCAAAATCCATCAAATTAGCTGGCATTGGGTTAAAGGACATAGCGGCCACCCAGAGAACGAACAGGCCAATGATCTGGCCCAGGATACGGCTTTAAAATATAAAAAAATGGAAAGCAATGTTTGAGTTTAAACATCTTAAGATTGGTTCGCGTCAAAGTAATCTAGCTCTTAAACAATCGGCTATAGTTAAGCAGGAAATAATCAATAAACTCGGCTACCCTGCAAATTTGATTGAAATTGTTCCCATGATGACTAAAGGAGATAAAATTCTTGATCGCAATCTTTCAGAAATCGGAGGGAAAGGCCTATTTACTGAAGAGATAGAATTAGGCTTAGTTGCAGGAACTCTTGACCTGGCTGTCCACTCGATGAAGGACATGCCGGCAACCACATCAGGAAATTTAGCTATACTTGCCACTTTAGAACGCGAAGATCCGCGAGATGTTTTAATTGGCGCTAAAACTTTTGAAGAATTACCCGAACATTCCATTTTTGGTACATCATCTATTAGAAGAGCAAGAATAGTAAACTCAATAAGATCAGATCTTGAAATTATCCCCTTTAGAGGCAACATCGAAAGCAGGCTCAGTAAACTTCAACAAGGAGTGGCCCGAGCTACTATTTTAGCAGCGGCAGGATTACATCGTTTACAAAAAGCTATTGAATATACCCTGCTTGATAAAAATATTTTTGTTCCAGCAATTGGCCAAGGGGCCTTAGCTATTGAGTGCAACATTCATAACTCACTAGCCGTACAAATTTGCAAAGCAATTAACCACCAAGAAACCTACCAGGCTGTAGAAATTGAAAGAGCTTTTTTATATGAGATTGATGGCTCATGCAAAACTCCTATCGGAGGTTTATGCGAGCTGCAAGATGGTATAATCAAAGGAATATTCATGGCAGCAACTGCACAAGAGATATTAAAAGAGGAGATTGAAGTCCCATTAGAAGAAGCCTACTTGGAAGCAATAAGAATTGCTAAAAAATTTAAAAATTTCCTTTAATGGCAGAAATGACTTTAATTAACACTCGTCCCATTAATAACCAACAAAGCTTAAATGAATTTTGCAAGGAACAGCGCATTAAGGTTATTAACTGCCCTCTTTTTCACACTGTATTAACCCCAACTATCATCTCGCTTGATAGGTTGCCAGCTTATAATGCTGTTATTATTACTAGCAACCAGGCTCTTGAATATCTAAATTCTCATCAAATTTCATTACCAAGAAGCTTATTAGTATTAACCGTTGGAAACAAACTATACCAACAATGTGTAGAGCGACTAGAAAATAAAATTATCAAATGCGGTAATAACATTAATGGCCTGATCGAATATTTGAATAACCATTCTGCATTATTAGCAACTATTTTGTATCTTAGGGGCGCCAAAATATCAGCAAATTTAAAAGAACTTTTTATCCATAAAATATCAATAGATGAATTTATTTGCTATCATATGCATCCCACTTCGAATTTAACCACCGTGATTACTTCTGAAACAAATACAGATAATCTAGTGCTATTACCAGTATTTTCGCTAGAAGCCGCTAAAGAAATTTGTACCACTAATTTTATATCTTTTAATAAAGAGCTCATAATTATTGCTTTTAGTAATAAAATTGCCGATTATTTACATAGTTATTTTAAAAATATTAAAACTATCCCGATTCCTGAAATAAAAGAAATTTTTAAAATGATTTTACAAATTAAGCAAGAGGCTAGGCAACTATGTCTAAAATAAAAAGTATTTTTATTATTTTTTTTATATCGCTCTTGATTGCCTCTTTAGGTGGAAATTTTTATTTTTGGCATACATCAACAAAACAAACTATAAATATTCAGGAACTTATTAGCGAAAATACCAAGCTACATGAAACAGCCTGTCCATCGTGCCCAACAATGGCTCCAGATACAACCGCTCAAATTAACCAACTCTCTGAATTAAACAGCTATCATCAACTTTCAGCATTATTAGCTCTTAGAAACTTAGAACAAAAAATCATACAACATGCACCATTTGAACAAGAATTACTCATGTTGGCAAAAATTATTCCCGATATTAAATTTGATGAGTATGAATTGCTCCAGAATTATAAAAACACAGGCATTCCTAACATGAAACATGTTAAATCTACTTTAGAAAAACTGTTACAAATACAATCAACCTCTTTAGCAGAAAAAGAAAACAAACTTATAAGCTCTATGATAAATAAGTTAATTAAAATTGAAACCACCATATCCTCTGTTCCAAACTCTAATAACATATATCCTCAAGTTATAACTGCTCTTGATAGCAATGATTATAACACTGCTATCAAGCTCATTGATCAATATCTAATTAATAATTCAGAACTAGATGAGCTAGAATTGCGTGAAATACGCTCTCAAATTAATGATGTTATGCAAATCAAATTATTTTTAAATAATTTATGGAATAACTTTATCATCTTGACACTAGCCAGAATAGAAAAAGAGAAATAGCTTATGTGGACTTTATTAAAATTAATAACAATTTTCTGTATAACTTTATTGCTGTACCTCAATTACTTTCCTCTTAATCAAGAAATCACTATCCTTTTTAATGAAACCAGCATCACTATTAACTTACTTGTAATAGCTTTTACCTTGATCGTTCTTATTTCTTTAGCACTGAAAGCCTATGATATTATAAGCAATTTTCTTATGATACCAAGCTTGTTTGTCAAAAAGATTCACTCTTTTAAATTTCAACAAAATTATACTTATCTAGTTAATTGTCTTATTTATTTACGCCTTAATAATACAGCTGAGGCACAAAACCAAGCAAGCAGAATTGATGATGAAGAATTAAAAGAGTTACTTATAACAATAATAAACAAGGATAATACTAAAATTTTATCCAAACATTTTTCAGGAAAAGTTTTAAATTTGTACCAAGATATTCAGGAATCAATCAATACCGCTCAAATAGACCCTGCTGAAAAATTATTACTTAATCCCATTTTTGATCGATTTCCTGTTATTCGCACTCAATTTATAAATCAACTAAATCACTTAAAAGCAATGAACTATATTATTAATCATGATTATAAATTAGCTATCAAAATTTTGGAAACTAATTTAGATCAAGAATTTAGCTCTAAAGAGCTGATAATACTTATTAATTGCTATATTAATTTAGATAAAAAAAATAAGGCTTTAAGTTTAATTGAAAAATATTGGGACGCGTCTTGTTCGTATGAATTATTTTTAATGTTACAAAAAATTTATGATCATTTAGACTATGAAGCCTTTATCAAGGAATCCAGCAAGCTTTTTGCGAAGAGGGATGATCAATTCTATTGGAAGATTTATCTTTATTTTTATTTAATTAGTCATAATCATTTTTCTTCCTCAATTGAGATAAGTTCCTTGAAAGCTGCTAATTCTCATCAACAAAAACTATTCTCATTACTAAATCTTTATCATAGCCTTAGCAAACATGATATTAAAATGGCACACGAAACTGCCAGCAAATTAATTACTGATGAATTTACTGTTTAATCTTCTTGCGTTTCAGTTAGTTAATGTTATTTTTATATTAATTAATATTTTTATTATATGAAGGAAAATTTATGATTGAATCTGGATTAAACTCGCCAGCAGTAACTGTTGCCGAAGTAGCCGGTAATGTAGCACCTATTGATATGTCAATTTTATCACTAGTCGCAAGAGCAGATATTGTGGTTCAATTGGTAATGCTGGCTCTAATTATTTGTTCGGTTTGGTGCTGGGCTATATTATTTGAAAAATGGCTTAAATATAAAGCTATTAGTATCAAAACTGATAATTTTGAAAAAAAATTTTGGTCTGGTCAGGTTTTAGACCAACTATATGATAAACTGAAAAACAAACCAGGCCACCCAATGGCCAGCGTATTTTGTGTAGCGATGGATGAATGGAGTAAAAATAAAATACATTTAGTAAAACATAATCCAAATTTAAAGTCAGGTATAGTAGATCGTTTAAAACAAGCAATGAACGTTAGCATTAGCCGCGAGACCGATCATCTGTCCACAGGGCTTCCGGTTTTAGCCTCTGTTGGCTCTTATGCACCTTTCCTTGGTTTATTTGGTACCGTGTGGGGCATTATGCATTCTTTTCAATCAATTGCAGCTTCTAAAAACTCCAGTCTTGCAGTGGTAGCTCCCGGTATTGCCGAAGCATTACTAGCAACCGCAATCGGTTTATTTGCAGCAATTCCAGCAGTTATATTTTACAATATGCTTACTACTAAGCTTGGAAAGATTACTGCAAAATTGGATGATTTTTCAGCAGAACTAACAATTTTGCTATCTAGAGAACTGGATGAATCTATTTAAATTGAGAATAAATTATGGGCGTTGACACTTCACAACAAAAAAACAAAAGGAATAACTTTGCATTAGCGAGCTCCATTAATGTGACTCCATTTGTAGATGTAATGTTAGTTTTACTAATAATCTTTATGGTTACTTCGCCGATGCTGGTTTCAGGTGTTAACGTCGATCTCCCTGAAGCTACAGATACTCCAATAGTAGGAGATGATGAACCACTCGCTGTAACTATTGATAAAAATAGCAATATTTTTATTCAAGATACTCAAATTGAAGATGGTGAGCTAATTCCAAAGCTATTAGCTATTACTAAAGAAAAGAAAGATACCAGGATTTTTGTTAGAGGTGACAAATCAGTAGATTATGGTACAATAATGCAAACAGTAAGTTCAATTAACATTGCAGGATTTACTAAAGTAGCACTCATTACTCAAATTACCAACAAGTAACAGCTCATTGTACTAACGATATGAAAAAACCTTTAATTTACTCGTTAGCATTGCATGTTTTTATCTTTCTAATACTTATTATTGGAACCCCTATTCTTTGGAAACCTGCTCCAGAAGAAATTGCTATTTCCTTAGAAATGCTTCCCGTTAGCAATAAATCTAACGTGAAACCAAAAAAGACCGAAAGCTTTGCTAAAAAGGCTGAAAAGGAAAAAATTGTACCTAAATCAGCTAAACCCAAAGAAGAAATCAAAACAGATCCAGCCAAGAAAAAAGAAGATACTGCTAAACCAGTAATCCCACCTAAGCCTGATAAAACAGATGTTAAAATTCCTGAAAAAAAAGACAAAGATAAAAAGAAAGAGGAAAAGAAAAAGCAAGAAGAAAAAATAAAGCCTAAGGAAAGCAAAGAGGATAAAGCAGCTCAAAAGAAAAAAGAAGAAGTAAAAAAGAATGATGAAAGCGAAGATTTTGATGCTTTGCTGAAAACATTAGAGGAATCAACTACCACCAAAGATATTCCGCAAAAAAATAAACCTAAACAATCTAAAGAACTTGATGATTTAGTCAGTGAGCTAAATGATAAGTCTGACAGCAGTAATTATAACGAAAGCGACCCTTTATCTTTAAGTGAGATGGATGCTATTAGATCTCAGATTGAAAAAAATTGGAATGTTCCGGCGGGAGCTAAGGATGCTAAAGATTTAATTATTAAATTAAATATAACCATTAATCCAGATGGGGAAGTTACTAGTGTGAAAATTCTTGATACCAACTTTAATGGTACTAGTACTTTTTATAAAGCTGCTGCTGAAAGTGCAGTGCGAGCAGTATATAGAGCCAGCCCTATACAAAACTTACCTGTTAACAAATATGATTCTTGGAAAGAAGTAGTATTAACCTTTGATCCAAGCCAAGTGCTATATTAAAAAATATTGAGGTATATTATGAAATTAAAATCAATTTTATTATCGTTACTTGGATTATTAATCTGTAATGAGTATTCACTTGCCATAACTCAGATTAATATTACTAGAGGCATGATGGAACCCATGCCAATTGCTGTTCCTAATTTTACCGGTCAAAATTTAAATGAAAAAAAAATAGGCGAGCAAATTTCAACGGTCATAAGCAATGACCTTGAAAGCTCAGGACTCTTCAAACCTATCAATCATAGCGCTTTTATAGAAAAAATATCAGATGGTAAAGATTTAATCCCAAATTTTGCCTCGTGGCGTCAAATCAACGCTACCGCTCTAAGCATAGGTAGTATTGATTTTAAAGGCAGAGAAGTTACAATTACTTATCGCTTATGGGATATCTTTGCTGGCACCCAAATTGCAGGTAAAACTCTTACTACTGCAGAAAGCAATTGGCGTCGTATTGCTCATATTATTGCCGATGATATTTATAAGAGTTTAACCGGTGAAGAAGGATATTTCGACTCAAGGATTGTGTATGTTGCAGAAAGTGGACCTGCAACCCATAAAATTAAGAGACTAGCTATCATGGATTATGATGGTGAAAATCATAAATTTTTAACCAGCGGACAGCATTTAGTTATTACCCCAAGGTTTTCACCTGCTGCTAATCAAGTGTTATATATGTCTTATGCAAAAAGAGTTCCTAGAGTATATTTAAGGGATATTGAAACTGGGCGTGAAAAAATGGTAGGAGATTTTCCCGGTATATCATTTGCACCTCGTTTCTCACCAGATGGTAAAGCAGCTATTATGTCTGTAGCATATAACGGCTCCAGTCATATATACAATCTAGATTTATACACCTTACACAAAACTAAACTTACCGCTGGTAATTCAATTAATACTTCTCCTTGCTATACCCCTGATGGCCAGCATATACTCTTTAACTCCGATCGTGGGGGTAAACCACAAATTTATATTATGCCAAGCAGCGGAGGCGATGCCAAAAGAATTAGCTCAGGAGGAGGAAGATACGCAACACCTGTAATTTCTCCTAGGGGCGACCTGGTAGCGTTTACTAAATGGGCTGATGGAAGCGGCTTATTTTCAATAGGAGTAATGCGCCTAGATGGAAGCGGGGAACGGATTTTAGCAAGAGGCTACCTAGTAGAAGGGCCTACTTGGTCTCCGAACGGCAGAGTACTAATGTTTACCAAACAAGAACGAGGCTCTAAGGGTAACCCAGCTCCAGCCAAAGTATACTCTATAGATATTACAGGGTACAATGAGCGCGAAATTGCCACACCTGGTGATGCTTCTGACCCTGCTTGGTCAAACTTGCTAGAATTATACTAGCTTAGTATTTAAAATACTTTATAACCTATTGACGTATACTTAATAAAGGTGTACCAAAAATAATTAGATGTTAAAAAAACTTTGCAATTAATTATGAAGTAATTATTATTTAAATAATTAGTTGTAACTTATTTAACTAATAAATTATTAAAGACGAATCTTTAATTTTGGAGACAAAAATGTTTAATAAAATTGCTGCTGTTTTACTTTCATTAGTATTGGTATCAGCTTGTTCTAATGGTAGATTTGTTGGTTTTGGCGATGCTACTGGTGCAGGTCAAGTTGTTCCAGGTACTCAATCAGACTTAGAAGCTAACATTGGTGATAGAGTTTTCTTCGCTTTTGATAGATCAGATCTTTCTGCTGAAGCACAAGAAACTTTAAAGCGTCAAGCTTCTTGGTTACAACAATACAACAATGCAACTGTAACTATTGAAGGCCATGCTGATGAGCGCGGTACCCGCGAATACAACATTGGTTTAGGTGAGCGTCGTGCTAATTCCGCTAAAAAATATCTTGTTTCTTTAGGTGTTTCAGCTGATCGCATTACTACTGTTTCTTATGGTAAAGAGCGTCCTGTTATTGCTGGAGCTACTAGCGAAGAAGAGCACACTAAAAACCGTCGTGCTGTTACAGTTATAAATAACTAATTTTAGTTATAAAACTTTACTTAAAATCCGATCATTATAATTAATGATCGGATTTTTTATTACCTTACTTTAGTTAATAATAGCTTCATGCTTCTATTAGTTTGCTTATGTAATAGCAATTTACAATAATTGAAAGTTACCTGTAATAACTTCTCTTACGGTTATAAAATCTTACCCCTTTGTATATCCATTTATTTTTAGTGAACTTTGAAAGCAAGAACTTTCTTAAAAATTATAATCTTAACTACAGATAAAGCATTATTGCTTTTCACTAAATCTTTTAAAATTTCTAGTTTTTTACTCATCTTCCTGCGGTATTTTTTTAATTCCTTTTTATAGGTTAAAAGCTGTTTATTAAGTTTCTTTTTTAAATTTGTCAATTGGACAAACATTTATAATACAAGCATAACTATGCCCAAGATTGCATAATATGGTATAGCCAATTAATTTAAAAAGATTACGAATAAAAAACATCGCCAGCAGCAAAATGAGGTAAGAAAAAGTGGGAAAAAAGATTTAATTATCACATTAAAGTTAGCCGGGAAAGTGTGGATAGGAGGTTAAATCTAAGGAATATGGCGGTAAAAATAACAAGCTACATCCAACCTTCCACTCAATTCGTTTAGCTTTAAAAGATTTATGAAGACTAGCATTATCACAACCTTAACAAGAATTTATAAATCCATAAAGGCTATAAATATATAATCACCCACTAATTTTTGTAAATACTCATTATATCAAAGGGTATTATTTCCTCTTAAGTGCTTTATCTATAACATCAATTATCACCACTTGTAGCTTATATAAAAGATTGGAACCTTAATATGACTATTATCTATATATAAAATTTATCTCATTTCAAGATTCTATATAACTATTGGTTATGTATTATATATATTTCTTTTAGGCTTCAAATTCTTGGTTAGCTAATCATTATTCATTACAGCATGATTGATATTACTTTTTTAGCAACTGAAATAAATGATATTCTAACCAGAGAACAAATTAAGTAAAAGACCTACTAAATTCCAAATTGGCTCACAATAATCTATAGAACCTATAGAAAATGACCATGAAAATAGATATCACAAATTTATTTAATTAATTTAGGTTATGTGAAGATTTCTAACAAAGCCAAATAAGAGCAGCTACACAGTTGAGGAAATCAAGAAAAATAGTAACAAGATTTATCAAACCTGGAGAAAATTCTACAGAAATGCCTAATTTTACTGAAGAAGCATTGTTGAAATTTAATCAAAACATCTTTGATATAATTCTTCAATGAGGTATTTTTCAGTTGAATCTAATCTATTAATAAAGGAAACTGTTAAAGCTTTTTTAATATCATTAAATAAGCATATGTTATACATAAAATTTAGCATATTTCTAGTGCTGAAAAAAGTGGTAATTTCTTTAGTATAAAATGACTTGCGCAGCAGATCTATAAATAAAATAATTGAATTTAATTGTTGCTCCGTAAGCTGCATTGTGAGTTGAGGATATAATTTGTAAGCGGTTATAATTTCCTGCTCACTTTTTAGATAGTCTAATTGCAGGATAATATTCCATCTATCTAGCTGCGCTTGGTTTAAGATATTGGTACCGTTATAAATACCATGCTCATCTCCATTACCAATAGTATTACAGGTAGCCATTATTCTAAAATCAGGATGGGGAGTAATAACCTCATTAGTTTCAAAAAGAGCTAGCTTACCATCATTTTCAAGCAATCGCTGAAAAACAAATAACAACTCAGGACGCGCTGCATCATATTCATCAAGAATCAAAATGAAAGGTTTAGTAATAACCCACGGGAGTAAGCCATATTTAAACTCAGTTATCTGGCTTTCATCTTTAATCACTATTTGATCACGCCCAATAAGCTCAAAACGGCTTAAAAAGCCATCAAAATTTATTCTTAAAACAGGCCAATTAAGACGCGCGGCTACTTGCTCAATATGAGAAGATTTACCCGAACCATGAAGTCCGTGTAAGAGCACCCTTTTTTTAAACAATAATCCAAGCAAAATAGCTTCAGTAGTATTATCATTAAATAGGTAATTTTCATTGATATTAGGGACGTGGCTTTGATATTGATCAGCATTTAAAATAGGTAGCTGATAAGGAAATGAGAGGTTAAATAAATTATCTTTAGTTAATTGATATGGGGTATTAATATAATATTCTAAAGTCATGTAATTAACTTGATTCTATGATAATTTAAGAATTTTAGATATTTCTTCTAGGCAGTGTTCAACTTTTTCAGCCTCTTTACTTTCAACCATAGCCCGTATAACTTTTTCGGTACCTGATTTTCTAATTACAATTCTTGTATCTTGGTGTTTATTGTGTAATGTTTCTAATTGCTCACAAATATGTAAATCATCTAGCGGATTAGAACCATTGTAAGGAAAACTACGAATCAATTGTGGATAGCTTTCAAAAAATGCAGCAACTTTACTAATCTTTTCTTTTTTCTGCGCAATAATAGCTAATATTTGCAATGCTGCTATTAAGGCATCTCCGGTATAGGCAAAATCCGTCATAATAATATGCCCTGATTGTTCACCGCCTAAGTTGATACCGCCTTCAAGCATAGCCTTCATTACATTGCTATCGCCTACATCAGTACGAATCATTTCAATACCAAGTTCCTTTTTTAGATAGTCCTCGCAAGCTAGGTTGGTCATGTGGGTGGCAACAATTTTTTGAATATTCAGCATATAATTTTTCTGCCAATGTTTAGCAATTAAAGCTAAAATTACATCACCATTTAAAATTTGGCCTTTTTCATCTACTACTACAATTCTATCAGCATCACCATCAAGAGCGATACCAATATCTGCTCGGGTTTCTATAACTTTTTCTGCTAACAATTGAGGCTTAGTGGAGCCGCAATCTGCATTAATATTATACCCATCAGGCGTATTGCCAATCGCTATTACTTCTGCTCCGAGTTCCCATAAAATAGTAGGTCCAATATGATACGCAGCCCCATGAGCACAGTCAATTACCACCCTTAATCCTTCTAAGGTAACATTTTTGGGGAAAGAGCTTTTAACGAATTCTATGTATCTTCCTTGAGCATCTTCTATTCTTTTAGCTTTTCCTAATTTTTGCGACGGAGCTAAATAATTGAGCCAATCATCCTGATTAATTATTTTACTAATAGCAAGCTGTTGTTTTTCAGAAATTTTATAACCATCTGAATTAAAAATCTTAATACCATTATCTTGATATAGATTATGTGAAGCAGAAATCATTATACCAAAATCAGCACGCATTGCTCTAGTTAGCATTGAGATGGCTGGCGTAGGCAAAGGGCCTACTAACAATACATCAACACCTGCCGCTATAAAGCCTGCTGTTAAGGCGTTCTCAAGTAAGTAGCCAGATAACCTAGTATCTTTACCTATCAAGACTTTGTTTTGATGCGGCTTATTTAACACTTTTGCGGTTGCTACTGCTAATTTCATTATAATATCAGGAGTAAGAGAGCCTGAGTTTGCTACCCCCCTAATCCCATCTGTGCCAAAAAGATTCTTTTTCATGCTGTAGTACTGCTGCCCGCATCCTCAAGTGGAGTAGTAAAAATATTTTTGATATTTGGCTTTTGGGCGTCCGTATCTGTTGATGAATCACTTCCTCGTTTGATGGCTTTGCCATTAATCAAGTCTTGAATTTCTTCACCAGTTAAGGTTTCAAATTCTAGTAAAGCACTGGCAATTAAGTGTAATTTATCTAAATGTTTAATAATCACCTCTTTTGCATGAGTATAACCCTGTTCAACCAGGCGTTTTACTTCACTATCAATAATTTCAGCGGTTTCAGTTGAACATTCATTTCTAGACTGGCTGCCACCTAAATATTGATCTCGTTGTTCACCTCCATGATAGACAGGACCTATCTTATCACTCATTCCCCATTCACCAACCATAGCACGAGCCATTTTGGTTGCTTGCTGAATATCAGAAGAAGCTCCACTAGTAACTTTTTCATGGCCAAAAATGACCTCTTCTGCCACTCTGCCTCCCATAGCGACTGCTATATCGGCTTTTAATTTTTCAAAAGTTATGGATAACCTATCACTTTCTGGTAATCTCATCACTAATCCTAAAGCTCTTCCTCTTGGAATAATAGTAGCTTTGTGAATAGGATCAGATGCCGGGCTAAATACTGTTACTAACGCATGCCCACCTTCATGATAAGCTGTAAGCTTTTTCTCTTCCTCGCTCATTACAAGTGATTTACGTTCAGCTCCCATCATCACCTTGTCTTTTGCAGCCTCAAGCTCCTCCATAGTAACAACTTTTTTATTACGTCTTGCAGCAAGCAGTGCTGCTTCATTCGCTAGGTTAGCCAGATCAGCCCCACTAAATCCAGGAGTACCTCTTGCAATAACCCGCGGATCCACATCTGGTCCTAAAGGAATTTTATTTAAATGTACTTTTAAAATTTGTTCACGACCATTAACGTCCGGTGCTGAAACAATAATTTGTCTATCAAATCTACCTGGACGAAGCAGCGCAGGATCTAACACATCTGGACGATTTGTTGCTGCCACTACAATTACCCCTTCATTGGGTTCAAATCCATCCATTTCAACCAGAATTTGGTTCAACGTTTGCTCTCTTTCATCATTTCCACCGCCAAATCCTATTCCACGATGGCGGCCTACTGCATCAATTTCATCAATAAAAATTATACAAGGTGATTTTTGTTTAGCTTTTTCAAACAAATCACGAACCCTGCTGGCACCCACACCCACAAACATTTCTACAAAGTCTGAACCAGAGATGATGAAAAAAGGTACGCCTGCCTCTCCTGCAATAGCTTTAGCAAGTAAAGTTTTACCCATACCTGGTTGACCAATAAGCAAACAACCTTTTGGAATTTTTCCACCTAAAGCCTGAAATTTAAGTGGCTCCTTTAGAAATTCAACAATTTCTTTTAATTCTTCTTTTGCTTCATCAATACCTGCTACATCATCAAAAGTAATTTTTGATTTTTCTGACAACAGCCTTGCTTTGGATTTACCAAAACCTAAGGCTTTATTACCACCGCCTTGCATTTGCTTCATAAAGAAAATCCACACCCCTACTAACAATAAAACAGGGAACCAAGAAAGTAGAATCCCTAGTACTGAATTCATTTTAGTATCCATCGGCAAAGCTTCAATTCTAACATTGTTAGCTTTAAGCTTATTTACCAAATCTGGGTAGTCCGGGGTAAAAGTTGAAAATCTTGTTCCATCATTTAAACGGCCTTCAAGATTTTTACCTTGAATAATTACGGTTGCTACCTGGCCATCTTCAACTTTGTTAATAAAGTCTGAGAACGCGTAATTATTATAACCGCCAGATAATGAATTACCTTGAAAAAAATTATATACACCGAATAATATGGCGAAAGTTAACGTCCAAATTAAAAAATTCTTACCAAAATTATGCATTTTCCTAATTTATCCTAAATAGTAATTTTATAAAAGTATTTAGATTCTAAAGCATTTTTTTTGTTATCACAAGTTCTTCAAAAAACTTCAAATCTTTTAAAGTTAGAAGTTGTGAAATTAAAGGCTGCTCCGGCATCCAATTAATTATAATTTCATTATTAGTTAATGTAGGCGCTAGGTACTTATTTTTCAAGCCAGAGATGTAATAAATCGGCAAAGTATTTCTTAATTGATACAATTTATGTGCATATCGAGTCTTACTCTTACTATTTAAGGTAAATTGGCTCTGTTCATTTTTGCTAGGTGCTCGTAAAATTAAATTATATAAGGAGTAATTTTTAATTGTATAAAATGAGTCGCTATAAATTGCATGAGCTTTTATGCTCTTTGGATAGTTAGTATTTTCTTGATAAAATGAAATGATTTTATTTTTTTGTTGGATAATAACCTTGTTTAAGCAAATTTTAAAATTTTGCTGGTTATTGATTTTATCTAATACATTAATGAGTTGATTGAGCCTAAGCGCTTGAATATTATTGCCTAAATAAATTAGTATCTTATTAAGCAAACTCAAGGCATTTTCATAAGTCAAGTTTATGAATTTTTCTGAGTTAATTTCTACTAAGCCAAAAGGATAGAAAGAGCTTACATAATGCACTTGCCCAGCAATGGTTTCAATTTTATTTAAATAATTACGTGTAAGATTCAAACAGGTAGTAAAAAGATTATGCTTATTAAAATCGTCTGAACTATTAAGCATTTGACGGAAGCGATTACGAAGATAGGTTGGTTTAAAATTAGATTGATCTATGCAATATTGTTGGTTGATTGATTTTAAATATTTTACTAATTCTTCTTTATAAAAAAATATTAATGGCTTAACAAGTTTAACATTTTGCTGGTACGTAACAGGCTGTACAAGGCCTAAGCCATCTACACCGCTTCCACGATTAGCTCTAATAAAAAAATTTTCAATTATATCATCTTTGTGGTGCGCTGTAACAATAGCAGAAACGAAGTAATCCTTAGCTATACGAAAGAGTTGTGCGTATCTAAAGCGACGCGCAGTCTCTTGATTTTTATTAAGGTTGTCCTCATCCCAGATAATTTTAATGCAATTTATTTGATAAGAATTACATAAATTTTCTACAAAGTGGGCTTCTTCGCTGCTTTCTAAGCGCATTTTGTGATCTATTACTACGACTATCAGCTTAGAATGTTCTTTGCATTCAAGTAATAGTCGTAGTAATGCTATTGAATCTGCTCCACCCGACACTGCGACCAGGATCTTTTCATTAAAAAAATCTAATTGATTCCAGATTTTCTGGAATTTGTTAATGATACTAGAGGTTATCACAGCCCATTCTGGTATATTCTCTATCAGCCTTAGCTTTTAGATTAGCATTTAAATCAGGAAACAGAGTATACATTTTCCTAATATAGTTACAACCTTCCTTATTCTTTTTGATTCTTCCTAGCGCAATAGAAGCTTTATACAGAGTTTCAGGAGCTTTTTTACCTTTTGGAAAATACTTAAATCCTTTTAAATATTGTATAGCCGCTTTTTCAAATAATTTTTGGGAAAAAAATGTTTCACCATACCAATAATACGCGTAGCCTACTAAGGGATCATTACCATATTTTTTTATAAAGCTGTCTAAAGTTTGTCCCGCTTCTATTAATTGATTCTTTTTAATAAGCTGCAAAGCTTGGTTGTACATTGCCTGTTTTTCTTCTTCGCTTGATTTAGCTGCTTCAGCTTCTGCTTGCTGTGTATCCTCTGGGGCTTGAGAAGAGTTTTGTTTCTTTTGTTCAATTTCTTTGAGTTGCTGATTTAGTGGTTTACCTTTTGCCAGATCTGCAACGTCTTGTCTAGTAGGCTTTTTTACTGTGTTATCCGCTGGTTTTTTCACAGCTTTTGGCTTGCTTGTATCAGAAGCTATTTCTTCCATATCGCTTGCTGTGTCGCTGTCTAAAGAAGCATGTGTTTTATTGCTGCTGGCAGTATTTTCTTCTAGTTGCTTAAATCTTTGTTCAAAATCATTGTTAAGCAAGTCTAGTTTTTCTTGATTTTGACGAATTAAGAATTCATTTTCTTCTAATTTGCCATTGAGATATCTTAATTGTTCTTCCACTGATAATAGTCGCGATTCAACTTCTGCCGCATCGGTATTTAGGTTTTTGGTAATGTTAGCAGTAGTTCCTTTGTAGGATTGTTTGCGCACAATATCTAAATCTCTTTCTAATTTTAGGAGGCGTGAATTTAAATTTGCGTCATAGCTTGCAGCAAAGCAAACATTGCTTATACTTATAGTTATTATAACTAAAAATTTGATTAGCTTATAGTACATACACATTACATAATAATATTTTGTACAAATGATAATATTTAGATAGAAAAAATCTAGTAAATAAATGTTTTAACTGCAAATTTTATTTATAAGCTTGATTTTTTAGAGATATACTGCTTAATTATTCAAGATTTTTACATTATTATTCAGTAGGTATAATATGACTATTGGTTATCACCAATATGGTACGGGCGAACATAAGGTCATCATTCTTCACGATTGGTTTTCAGATGTCAGCAGTTATTCCGCTCTGATCCCTTACTTAGATCAACAGCACTTTACTTTTATCTTTGCCGATCTTAGGGGATATGGTAAATCCAAACACTTTAAAGGCGAATATAGCGTTTTAGAAACTGTGAGTGATATACTAACCTTAGCTGATGAGTTAGGATTTAACTTATTTTCTATTATTGGTCATTCTATGAGTGGGATGACGGTTCAATATTTACTCGCGCATTTTCCGCACAGAATAGCCAAAGCTATTGCTATTGCTCCCGTTCCCGCTTGCGGATCACCCGCCGATAAGGATACTTTTGATTTTATGAAAGAGGCTGCTGATAATGATTTGAACAAAGCCGCACAAGCCGCGAATATGATGTCAGGCAATAGGCATTCAAATATTTTTATAAAATATAAAGCTCAACAATGGCACAAAGCTGCCACAACTGAAGCACGCTTAGGATATTTAAAAATGTTTACTCAAACTGATTTTACGGAATCAGTACAAGGATGTAATAAGCCATTATTAGTAATTACCGGGGAATATGATATAGAAGCTTATAACGAACAAGGTATGAAGAATACTATCAAAAAATGGTTTGAAAATGCTGAGTTAAAAATAGCTAAAAATTCTGCCCATTATCCAATGCAAGAAGTGCCAGTTTGGTTAGCTACTGAAATAGATAATTTCCTTAAGAATAACTAATTTAGAAATCATACTTAATTATATAGACATCTTATATTTGATAGATAAAAGTATGTTGCTTTATTATTAATCAACTGATTGCATTAATAACCACTCTAGCATTAAATCATTGTTAGTGACTAACCGTTTTTTCCTTTATTTTGCAGTAGCACACATTAATATAAATTACTAAATCCATATAAAATTAAATAAAATTAACAGCAAATAAATATTTAGGTGAATAAAAATGTCAACCGATATACCAATAAAAATTGCTAAAGATGTAAGTCAAGAAAAAGAATATCCTTTCACTAACATAGATTCACCCTGCCAATTTATAGCGGAAGCAAACTATACACCTGAGATGCAAGAAGATATGCTTGCGAAGAACTATAATTTGGAAGATATATATTTTAATTATAATAACCCTGATGATGAAGATGAAGATGGCGACCTACCTACCAACCGTCAATTATTTTACTCCACGAGTCTATATGGCTTAAATAGCCAAAATGCATCTGATCAGGAAGATTCGGCAGCCAATATAGATGCACATAACTTACCAGATATAGGCATTAGTTTAACTTCCTTAGGCGAAGAGCAAAATACATCTGGAGTTACAGAAGATATAGCGACAAAAACTACGAACGAGCATGCTTTAGTAGCTTTAAACAACTTACATCAGCGGGTAGATATACCATCAAAGGATACTCGTATTGACGATTTAACAAGAAGAGTGGAAGCATTACAAGCTTTACAGGATAAATTAACTAAAGCTATAGCTTTATTAGCAAAGATAGAGAAAGCAGAAGCACGAGAGATGCAATTAAATCCAAAGCATGATAATGCTTCGAAAGCTTTAGATATTAACCGCATAGAATTATTAAAGTTGAATCTTTCCTTATCTACAAAAATCCAAGCAGAGCAAGAGCTAGGCAATATTCAAAATGCACTTAAGCAAGCTAAGAAAGATTTATGGGATGCTAAGCCCTTTACTAGCAAAATAAAAGGCATAGCAGCAATGTTTCTTCAACCTTTTGATTTTGCAGCAAAGAAGCTAGCTTATCCTTTCCAAGTTGCAAATGCATGGATAATACTTAACTCTCCTATTAGTAATTATCTTACTATCCAAAAAAGACCCCATGTTGTTAGCATAATCAGCACCGGTATAACTTACTTGGCACGCTTAGCTATAGTTTCGGCTGTATTATTTGTAGCAGGACGTTATGTACCAGGTTTAAGGAACTTAAAAGCACTCAGTTATACTGCTGATATTATTGGGAACAGTACCAACAAAGTTATAAACTGCATGAATCTAACTAAAACTGCCAATAATTTACAAGTTCAAGCTGGCACTTTTGTAACAATGATAGATAATAAAGCGGCTGGAGTAAATACAAAATCTATTTGAGATTATCATGCAAGATTAGGATAAAATAGCACTCTTTTTATGAGATTAAATGATTTGCAGATCTTTACAAGAATTAGTAAATCAGCTTAAACCTTTGGCAAATAGCTGTTTAAAATTTTTGTTAGAAATATAGCATCTATTACCAAGTATTTTTACCATCTAACCTTATAGCAAATTCAGTTAAATTTTAGATGACATTTAACAGCCATTATAATATTAATAGCCATAATTTACCTTGCAAATGTAGCTCAACCTTCTTAAGCCATAGCTATAAGATGATTTGCTGCCCATACATAATCTTCAATTGATAGTAGTCTTGTTAGCAAGGCAACACTGTAATGTAGTTAAATTGGAACAACAAGCCACCGTTTTCTTACAAGGGCTGAAAATTGGCAACAAAGCTTCAAATTCTTTTATCCTCAAGGTTTTGGCTGTTCTACAACAAACATCACAACCTCAGTCTGCTGCTGAATTATCATAATTATTGACCTAATAACCGATTAAGCTTTTAAGCTCATCTACAATTGGCTGACCTAAAGGATTAATTTTCTTTAAAAAACTTAAGAATAACACTTCAATTATTCTATCAGTAATTATCTCACCTAATACATCTTCGTTTATTATAGGCAAACTAATTATTCTATAAGCTGTATCATGTTGATTTAAAAACCGTGTTAAAGCATTAAACTGGCCTTTAGCAATTTTACCTAAGCCACTTTCAAATACAGACTCATTAGCAATTAAATTAAAAGTTTTATCTTGCGGTCCATCTAGATATAATTGCATTTGACTATGATAATCAGTAGGACATAAACTTAAAATGGGGGTAATTCCTTGCCTTTTCTTTCCTAAAGATTCAGCTAGAATTTGCGCATACCAGCCAGCAAAATCTAAACAACTTAGACTATAACTCATTAGTATTTGGTTAGCATGGGTATGGTATAAAAATATAGCCGATCTAAATGAATTATGATCTTGAGGGTTAGATAAAAACCTTTCTAAGCTGCTTTTTGCCGATTTAATAACCTTATCCGCCTCAAAACCTTTAAGGATGCCAGGAATCAATCCAACTTTAGTGAGTGAAGAAAACCTACCTCCAACTTCCGGATGGACTAAGATATTACTTTTATATTCTTTCGCTATATTACCTATTTTAGAATCATGGGTAGTTATAAACGCAAAATGGTCTAATATCCTCTGAGCTTGATTTTCAAATTTGTTCACTAGATAGTCTGTGATAACACAAGTTTCAATTGTATTACCAGTTTTGCTAATTACCAAAACAAAGGTATTATTTAGTTCAATTTTTGCTAATTGTTTATTTATTTCCGCTTCATCTAAATAATCTATGAAAATCAGGTTCGATACATTCTCTAAACTTTGAGGGTAATAATTGGAGGCTATCATCCTAGGGTTTAATATAGCACCCCCCATACCTACAATTATAAAATTTTTAAAATTATTTTTTATTTGCAATGCAAATTGCATATCACTCGATTTTAAATTATTATTAAAATCAAAGATATTAAGATATTTTTCTTGAAAAATTTTTATAAATTCTGCTGAAGAATTGCAATATGCAGAAAAAACTTCAGAGTTAAAATTGTGAATTTGCTGAGTATAAAACATAATTATCCTAAAAAAAAGCCCTCAAAAAAGGGCTTTTTTTTAAAGTAAAGCGTAATTTGATTAGTCTTCTACTTCAATATTATCCCCGCCGAAGTCTCCATCAAAAGCCTCGTCACCTTCTATGTTGCCTACAAAGTCAGCATCATCCACCATATCTAGCGCATTCATCTCTTCTTCAATTTCAGCAGCCAAAAGGTTATCTTCTTCATCAATATCACGCTGAATTGTTTTTTGCATGGTCTGAATTACTAATTCGCGTAGATGATTAGTATCCACCTTTCTTTCTGCAATTTCTCTAAGAGAAATAACAGCATTTTTATCATTGTCTCGCTCAACCATTATTGGCGAACCGGAAGTAATTACTTTTGCTCTATGAGAAGCAAGTACTACTAATTCAAATCTATTTTCAACAACTTCTGCGCAGTCTTCAACTGTGATACGAGCCATAAATCTAGTTTTCCCTTAGAATTGTTTTGAAGCAACTATATTTTATTTTTTCCTATTTGCAATTAATTTCATTGCAAATGCATTCAGTTTTCACTTTCCTTAGACAGCTCATCACTTTCTTTAGCATAAAGATAATTGCCAGCTCTGAACTTATTTTTAATACGGCTTACTTCATATTCACTAATACCCACCGCTTTTAATACCGCGCCTCCAAGCTGCAACCCAGTTTCATAGGTTTCAGGCACTACCGCAGTAGCACCTTTTGCTTTTAATTCGTTCTGCTGTGACATATCTCTATATCGTACAATAATAGGAATATTTTTATATTTATTTCTAATATTAATTAACGCTGAGTAAAGAAGTCTATCATCATTAACGCTAATAATAATCGATTGCGCTCTTTCAATACCTAGCACTTCAAGCACCTTAATATGACTAGCATCGCCTAGATATACCGGGAATTGCTCTTTTTTAGCATCATTTACCACCTCTTCATTGTTATCTACACAGACATAATGAATTGATTCAGCTTCAAGCAGGCGAGCCACCATTTTTCCAACACGACCAAATCCAATCAATAGTACATGATTATCCAAGTCTGCAGTTTGCTTAAGCATATAATGCAGCCCTTGCTGTACCGGCTTAGTATCAAGTTTGCGGGATAATACTGTTCCTATATAAGATAATAACGGAGTAACTGCCATTGTTACTGTTACTAACATCAATAGCATTTGAGCAGTTTGCCGATCTATTAAATTTTGCTCTTGAGCAAGATCAAATAAGATAAAAGCAAACTCACCACCTTGGCTCAATAGCAAGCCGGTATGCAGAGCAGTTCCTATATTAAACTTAAATAATAAGCATAATAAAGTAATAATAGTAGCCTTAACAACTATAAGCAGCACAGAAAACTCTAAAATTCTTACATAGTTATCTGCAATAAAATTAAAATCAATATGCATTCCTACAGTCATGAAAAATAAACCAAGGAATATGCCCTTGAACGGAGCTATACTTTCTTCTGCCTGGTGTTGGAAATCAGTTTCCGCCACAAGTAATCCAGCCAAAAACGCACCAAGCGCTAAAGAGAGACCAAGCTGATCTGTAACAAAAGCAGCAGCAAGGGCTATTAACAGAGTAGTGGTTACAAATATTTCATTATTTTTTGCTGCGTTATCAGCACGTATTAAGGAAAAAAATGGTTTTAAAAAAGTCCTACCGGCAATAAAAATCAGCAAGATGGCCATAATAGCTTTCATGAATGATATGCCAATTATTGCCGCAATATTAGTATCTTTAGCCTCAGAAGCCATTAAAGGTAATAACACCAAAAGCGGTACCACCGCAAAATCTTGCAATAACAATACTGCAAGCGAAAGACGCCCGACTTGCGTAGATTGAGTTCTAGTTTCAGCAACCACTTGTAAAACTATAGCAGTAGAAGAAAGGGCTAACGCCATCCCGATAATTATTGCTTTAGAAATCTGAAGCCCCATTAATACTACCGCCCCTACTATCACTGCAGCGGTAATCATTACTTGAGCCGTCCCCATTCCAAATACATATAATCTTAGCGCTTTCAAACGATCAAAAGTAAGCTCAAGCCCTATAGCAAACAATAGGAAAACCACTCCAAATTCAGCAAAAATACTTAGATCATCAGGATTTACCAAGTTTAGCATAGACGGACCTAAAATCGACCCAGCAACAAAATATCCCAGCACAGGATTCAGTTTAAGATGTCTAAAGATAGCTACAATTATTACTGCTGCTGCAAGTAAGTATACAATATTTGGTAAAAAACTAATATGTGGCATGTGGCATGTGGCTTGATGTATATTTAAAACTTGATAATTAGTTAGATAAGTTTGATTAATATAAAATAAATCTAATACAAATACTAGAAAAAAATTATGCTTAATAACAATGAGAAAATTTTAAATTTAAACATGCCAGCAATTAAGACCCCAAATATAGCCTTGATTACCGGAGCTGCTAGTAAATTAGGTAAAATTTTATGCCGTCATTTCTTAAATCAGGATTGGAAAGTAATTTTACATTTCAATCAAAATTGGTATGAAACAGAAGAATTGATAAAAAATTTTAAAGATAAAGAAAGTTGTATTACTGTCCTGAAATCTAATTTTAATAATCTTATATCTTTATCAAATGATTTTGAAAATATCTGCCAAGATTTCGGAGTTCCCAATTTAGTTATCAATAATGCCGCTTATTTTCAAAATGATAATTTTAGCAATTTAAGCCTCGATAACCTTGAAAGGCATCTTAATATAAACTTTAAAGCACCAATATTGCTAACCAATTCTATTGTCAATATCCTTAGAACGCAGAAAAGCCTTAAGGAATTTAATATAATTAATATGTTAGATTACTGTATCTCTGCCCATCCTAAAAATGAGTTTATATCTTATGCTTTAAGTAAAATGGCCATGTCTAATGCTACAAAATTAATGGCCTTATCCTTAGCCCCCCAATTACGAGTCAATGGCATTGCTCCTGGTCCTTTTATTAAAGATTCTAAGCAAAACGAAGAGAAGTTCATTCAGTCATTAATCCATAATCCTTTAAAAGTGGCAACCAAGGTAGAGGATGTTATTAATACTATAGAGTTTTTAATCACCACTCGGTGCATTACAGGTGAAATTATTCACTTAGATGGAGGAAGAAACTTAATGAGAACAGATTATTATTAAATCCAACAATTAAACAATCTAAGTTTAAAAATTTATATTTGTTTTTTAAGTTTTGCAATTGTTGCAGCTGATAAAATATTTATCTCCTCTAACAATTCTTTTATTTCCAAATCTTCTATAAGATCGGCTGTATTTTCTATCTCTTCTTCTAAATCCTGTAGCATTTGCTTATCAAAATTATTAAGTAGCAATTTAAACTTAATAAGTTTTAACTTATCAATACGGGTTTTAATAAAATCTATTTGTTTTTGTTTAGAGAAAGATTCGGCAACTTGCTGTAGTGCAAATAAAGAACTAAGATTATTCACTTGCAATGCTTGAGCATTATTAACAACATTTTGTGATTTTAATATTTTAGCAAATTCATTAGAAAAAGAATTATTAGCAACTGGCGCTTTAATATTATCAGCAATTTTATGAATTAAATTAATCTGATCAATTTTCATACTTAAGTTATTTTCCGCCTACTGATTTTTCTGCATTTAATTCTTTTTGATTATTTATTTCAATAAAATTCTTAACAGCGTAAATCATTGTCGTTATACTCGCTATAAATAATACTAACGCTATCATAGATATTATATTTTTGAAGCTATTAAATTTAATAAGATTTAAATGTCTAAATTTGAACATAATATATTAAAATTTTGTAATCTGCATTTTGAAAACAAAACCCGACTTGATAAAATTATTTTTCAAGTATTAAACAAAGATAATCAACAATTTTCAAGGCAAAAAATACAGCAAATTATCAAAGATGGTGGAATTCATATAAACGATGGAATTATTAGCAATGCCAGCGAAAAGTTTCAACATATCTCTAATTTAATAATTCACCTACCTAAAGCCAAGCCTTCCACTCTAGTACCTAAAAATACTCAAACTTTCCAGGTAATATTTGAAGATGATGATATTTTAATAGTGAACAAACCGGCAGGGGTTACTACCCATCCTGGAAATGGTAATTTTGATGATACTCTTGCTAACGAATTAGTTGGATACCTACAAAGCAACCTATCAGGCATTGGCGGCAGCGATAGACCGGGCATTGTCCACAGACTTGATAAAGATACTTCAGGACTTATGGTGGTTGCTAAAAACGATCAAGCTCATTTAAATTTAAGTGAGCAATTAAAAGACAGAAGCCTCTCCCGCACTTATATTTGCTTAACCTATGGATTAGTATCACCTAAAAAGGGTACAATTAAAACTCACATCGTCCGCGATTCACGCGATAGGACTAAGATGCGTGCAGTAGCTTCAGGTGGCAAAGAAGCCATTACTCACTATAGCGTTATAGAACATATGAGTAACTCTCAAATTTCAATAATAGAATGTAAATTAGATACTGGCCGTACTCACCAAATAAGAACACATTTTAACCATTTAGGATATCCTTTAATTGGGGACAAATTATACAACAATAATCGCAAATTTTGGAATAATCCTTACAAAGAACTCAGAGAAACTTTAAAAGAATTTCCTAGACAGGCGCTTCATTCTTATAAATTGGGACTACTCCACCCTAACACTAATCAAAAAATGGAATTTAAAATTGATATTGAACAAGACATTATAGATTTAATTAATATAATTAAACAATATGAGTAGCAATTTATTTAATATTTCAGGCCACTACACTCCCAAGGGAGATCAACCGCAAGCTATCAAAAAATTGGTTGATGGATTATACACAGGAAAACGTGACCAGGTTTTATTAGGAGTAACCGGCTCAGGTAAAACCTTTACTATGGCTAATATTATTAAAGAAACGGGCAGACCTGCTTTGATTATGGCTCATAATAAAACTCTAGCAGGACAACTATACCAGGAAATGCAAACTTTTTTTCCTGATAATGCTGTCGAGTATTTTGTATCTTATTACGATTATTATCAGCCAGAAGCTTATATACCCCGGACAGATGTTTATATTGAAAAAGATTCTCAAATCAATGAGCAAATTGATTTGATGCGCCACTCAGCTACCAGGGCAATTTTAGAGCGCAGGGATGTTATAATAGTATCTTCTGTATCCTGCATTTATGGCTTAGGATCACCTCAGCTTTACTCTGAGATGGTTATTCCTTTAAAACTCGGAGAAAAATACAAAAGAGATCTTTTTATTAAGCGCTTAATTGAGCTACAATATAGTCGTAACGATCTTGAAAGCAAGCGTGGAACTTTTAGGGTAAGAGGCGAAAATATTGATATTATCCCTGTTCATTTTGAAGATAAAGGCTGGTCTATAAGTTTTTTCGGTGATGAAATCGATGCAATTAATGAATTTGATATTGTTACCGGCAAAAAACTTAACAAGCTTAAAGGTGCAGTTATTTATGCTAGCTCACACTATGTTACACCGAAAGATCAATTGCAGCATGCTATCAAACAAATTAAAGAAGAATTAATTGATAGGCTAAATTTTTTTCGAGATCACAACAAATTACTTGAAGCACAACGCCTTGAACAACGCACTTTATTTGATATTGAAATGATGCTGGAAACCGGTGCATGCAAAGGGATTGAAAATTATTCACGCTTTTTATCAGGTAAAAATCCTGGAGAGCCCCCACCTACACTATTTGAATATTTACCAAAAGATGCTCTTTTGTTTATTGATGAATCTCATGCAACTCTTCCTCAAATTCGAGGAATGTATAATGGAGATAGAGCTAGAAAAACCACTTTAGTAGAATATGGATTTAGATTACCCTCAGCCCTTGATAATCGGCCGCTGAAATTTGAGGAATGGGATAATTTCAGGCCACAAACCGTCTATGTTTCAGCTACTCCTGGGGAGCTAGAATTACAGCTAACTAAAGGGGAGTTTGTACAGCAGGTTATTAGGCCAACAGGACTTATTGATCCTGAGTGCATTATGCGACCTGCAACTACGCAAGTAGATGACTTAATTAACGAGTGTAAAATTGCTACAGGAAATAATGAAAGAGTATTAGTTACCACACTTACTAAAAAAATGGCCGAAGATTTAACCAAATACTTAAGTGAGGTAGGTATTAATGTAACATATTTACACTCAGATATTTTAACTTTAGAACGACTGGAAATTATCAATAAATTAAGACGAGGGGACATCGAAGTATTAGTAGGTATTAATCTGCTTCGTGAAGGACTTGATATACCAGAATGCGCCCTAGTTGCTATCTTAGATGCAGATAAAGAAGGCTTTTTAAGAAGTGAAACTTCTTTAATTCAAACCATAGGTAGAGCCGCTAGAAATATTAATGGTAGGGTAATATTATATGCAGATAAAATGACTAAATCAATAGATAAAGCCTTAAAGGAAACTGAAAGAAGACGTCATATTCAATTAGAATATAATAAAAAGCATGGTATTAGGCCTGAAACTATAGCCAAACAAATTGCAGAAATAGAAGAAAAGCATAGTACTCAAGAAAAACCATTTGATTTCAAAGAATTAACAAAACAAATTAACGACTTACGCAAAAAGATGCTTAGCGCTGCAAGCAGCCTAGAGTTTGAAACAGCAGCAAAAATTAGAGATCAAATAACACAGCTAGAGAAAAGATTATTTCAAGGGGGATAGTATTTATTATTTTTTATAATAAACCATATACTTGAAACAAATTATTAAAATATAGTTTTTAACTTTAAAATTTATATACCGATGATTTATGTCTAATACTAAAAAAGAGCAATTATATAGCAATATAGGCCACTTAGCTGATCAGCATTTTGAAGAAAATTTGAGAGTGAGAGAGAGAGAGAGAGAGAGAGAGAGAGAGTTCTTTACCACAACTTATGCAACAGCTACACTTACCTATAAATAAAGGTAATATCGAAAATACTCGCATCCTACTAATTAAAATTGCAGAAAAAATTAATGCATTACCGACCAAAGGTAATACTTCTCTGCACAACCATTTGCCCACTAATAGATTTTCATTTATGAGTATTCATCGTCATACTATTAAATCTAAACCTCAGGATTTTGATCTCAGAGCAATCAAAAAAAATATTAATCTCCTATATGACAGGTGAGAACACGTTGAAAGATCTTATTCGATTAAACAAAAAATAGCAGCTTGGATATTTTTAGTAGCTTGCAGTGCAGCGTTGTTTTTTGTGCAGGCGAGACAATTGCATCAAATTTAGGTTTAACCAACCTTTATAACAAATAGGAAGAAACTTGTAATAAGTTAGGAAAGCATACGTGGGAAAACCTATGCCAATAAGCTTCAAAATTCTCTTTTTCTAAAAAAAACTTCCTTTACTAGCCTTGTGCTTACTATGTATTATTATAATGCCCCTCCGGTTGCCAAAATCATTACTCAAACCTCAGTAGGGTCGGTGTCCGAACTGGGCACCACTCTAAGTCTTTCATTCTCTCTCATACCAGCGAGTGCATGGGTAATTTTTAATAGTAATAAAAGCCAGATTACTTCACCTTTATTTAATCAATTTACCGATATTATATGCAAGACAATTCCAAATGAAGCTGAAAAGGTACAATTTAGGCAAGAATTTATTAATGCTTATAAGGAACGTTGCCTTTATAGTATTTAGTACAAGGTCATTTATTTTATATACTCTTAAGTACTTCCCTAATTCCCACTAAGTTAGCCAGTTTAATCTTTTGTAAACTCTGCTTAATTTCAAGAAGTTCTTCTGGGTTTCCAACCAATCTATTTAAGCAATTTGCTAAACTAGCTTTAGCTTCATTTTGATTTAACAAAATTGCAGCTTTTTGCTCAGCAAGGGTTAAAGCATTGTAATATTGATGATCATCCATCGACGAAGGAAGCGGTATTAATATACTAGGCTTTTCAAGCGCGATAAGCTCAGAAATAGTTGAGGCACCACTTCTTGCAATGACAATATCCGCTGCTGCCATTTTTTGTTCAATATTATAAAAATATATCTCTATTTGGGCTGTAATTTTATATGTACGGTAGAATTCCTCCAGCTTTTCTTTTTCTTCTTCATCCCTACATTGCTGATATATAATTATTTTTTTTGTAGTGTTCTCTAAACTCTTTATAGTAGTAGGGATAATCTCTGCAAAGGCACTTGCCCCTTGACTTCCACCAACAATTAATATTGTAAATTGCTTATTGTTAGAATTATTAGAAATCTCTACATTTAAAATTTGCTTTCTTACCGGCACACCAATATATTTAGTTTTATGGATAGCATTTTTAGGAACAAGCTTAGTATCTTGGAATCCTAACCAAATTTCCTTAGCAAATATCGCAGCAAAACGATTCATTCGACCCATGACAGCATTTTGCTCATGAACCACAATTTTACGCCCTAAAATACTACCAGCCAAGATAGCAGGAAGACATGGATAACCCCCAAAAACAATTATAGTGCGCAGGTTTTTATTATTAATAAGTAACCATATTAATTTAAATAAAGCTAAATAAAGCGAAGCTGCAAATTTATAGACTCCTATCAAACTTTTAGTAAAGGGGCGAATATTTATAATAACTGGTTGTATATCTGTGTGTTTAAAATATTTAACACAGCGTTCATCAGTTATGAACTTAAGCTTTTTGTGCTGAGCTACTAACTCTTCATAAACCGCAATGGCCGGAGAAACATGCCCTCCTGTACCGCCTGCAACTATTAAATATTCTTCATTCATATGATTAATTTAATTCTCGTACTTGGTAGGACATTTTTTTCAATCTTAATTTATAACTATGAGAATAAAATCTTCGTTTAGTAAGTGCAAGCAATATTCCTATTGCAATACTCATAGCCATCATTGAAGATCCACCGTAACTTATAAAAGGTAAAGTCATACCTTTAGTAGGGAGCATATTAATAGTGACTCCCATATTAACTATAGTTTGAAAACCAAACTGGATTAATACACCTGAAATCGCACAAATAACAAACATATCAGTTTCATCTAAAATACGATAAAATCCTCTGATAATAAACGAAGCATAAAGAAAAATTACTAACACACATGTAATCAAACCCAGCTCTTCACCTACTACTGCAAAAATAAAATCAGTATGAGAATCGGGAATAACCTGCTTAACCACACCTTCACCAGGGCCCTTGCCACTAAAGCCGCCACTGATAAACGCCTCCATCGAGCGACTAACTTGATAATTTTCAGTAGCCTCAGGATAAAGAAAATTATCTATACGCCGCGCCACATGAGGTAAAAATAAGTACCCTAAAAGCGCTGCTAAACCTCCCCCTATCAAACTTAAAATTATCCAAAAAAAGGAAATTCCTCCTATAAATAGCTGTCCTCCCCAAATGACCCCTAAGGTCAGGCTCATACCAAAATCAGGCTGTATAATGATTAGCATAGCAGTCAGCACAAACAACCCTATACTTACACTAAAAGCTGGAAATTTATAATTACGATATTTTTGTGAAATTAGCAAAGCGGTCATTATAGAAAAAAACGGTTTAATAAATTCTGAAGGTTGCATTGAAAATCCCATAAGGTTAATCCAACGCTTGGAGCCCTTAACTTCCACGCCTACTATCAAAGTAACTAAAAGCAATAATATACAAATACTAAATCCTAATATTGACAACCGCTTGATATTATCAATTGATAACAGCGAGGTAGAAAAAATAATTAAGACCGCAAGCATTAGATATATGATTTGCTTACGTATAAAATAAAAAGGCTCAAGCCCTATTCTTTCAGCCACAGCAGGGCTAGCAGTTGCTACCATAAAAGCACTAAAAGCAATCATTATCAATACAGAAACTAACGCTATACGATCAATTGACCACCACCAACTATAAATAAAATTATTTCTGCTTCTTGCTGCTTTCATAAAATAAATTTATGATTAACTATTCTACTCATAGAATGAACTTTACTATCAAACACCAGCGTTTCTGTTATCACTTTATTACTGTATTGTTGAGCTCCTTTAACCAGACTACCATCCGTGACACCCGTAGCAGAGAAAATTACATCCCCTTTAACCATATCTAAAATCTCAAGCTGTTTATGATAATGAACTAAACCCATTTCTATTGCTCGTTTGATCTGCAATTCATCCTCGAATTTTAGTTTTCCTATAAAAGTACCACCTATACATTTAAGAGCCGCCGCTGCCAAGACTCCTTCAGGAGCACCACCGCTACCTATATATACATCAACTCGTGTTTCGGGTAAGGCAGTATTAATTGCTGCTTGTATATCTCCATCAGTAATTAGGCATATTTTAGATCCAAATTTTTTTACCTGCTGAATTAGATCTTGGTGACGCGGACGATTAAGAATCATCACCGATAACTCATGTGGGAGCTTTCCTAGCGCCTGAGCAATGATTTCAAGGTTAGGAATATAACCCTGTCCCAAGTCTAACCCTTCAACCTTACAACCAACTGCTATTTTATCCATATATATATCTGGCGCATGAAGAAGGGTACCTTTAGGACCCAAGGCTATCACTGATAAAGCGTTACTTGCTGCATGCGCACACAGAGTAGTTCCTTCTAATGGATCAAGCGCTATATCCAGCGCAATTCCACCCGTTCCCACTTCTTCGCCGATATAAAGCATTGGAGCTTGATCGCGCTCTCCTTCACCAATTACTATCTTACCTGATATGGGGAGTTGATTTAGAGAATGACGCATTGAATTGACCGCTGCCTGATCAGCCTGCTTTTCATCCATGCGACCAACATGGTCTAAGCAAGCAATTGCAGCATCGGCCGTAACTTGAACTATTGATGGTAGTAAGGAGGAGAGAGAATCAGCCATTACCTAAAACTTATTTACGTAAAAATCTTCAGAAAATTATTACTTCTTAATAGTCTTAGAGTGATAACGGTAATTTTGTCCCTTGGCAACATTTTTATCATTGGTAGGTAAAAATTCCACTTCCTTTAAGACTTCTATCTGATCTAAAGAAATATTGTCTAAATTATCCATATCGTCACTTCCAGCCGATGCTGCTTTTAGGGCAGGCTTAGTTACCGCTGGTGGTTGAGTAACCTTTACTTCATGCCTGACTATTGTAATGTTAGCAGGGTTGTTTTTACTCTTATTACTAGTTGTTAACTTAGATGGATCTAATTTTTTTACTAGAGTTTGTTCTTTATAACCAACATCTTTTAACTCCACTACTGCTTTATTATTAAGAGAATTTTTTAACTCTACTTCCTTGATTGTTGGTTTTTCAATAGTTTTTACTTCAGTAATAATTGGGGTTTTATTTTTTACATTAAGCGCAGGTATGGTTTTAATTCCAGCTTGCTCTTTAATCACCTCTTTCTGTTTAATTTTGTCTTGCAAATCTAAAGCTGTTTCGGTTACTATTGTCACAGCTTTAATTTCCGCCGATTTATGCGTTGGCGCTTTAGTAATGTCTAAATCAATTTTAGGTTCTTTATTATTGAGCTTGGCATTATCTCCATACACTGTATTCCAAAATTGGCTGGCTTTATTGTGCTTAGTTTTTTTATTATACACTACTGTAGAATCAGTATTATTATGCAAAGATGTTTCTTTATTATCCACTATAGCTAAAAATTTTTGATTTTCTTTTGGAGTTCTTCTGACATCCTTGCTATAATTTTTATTAAATTTTTTATTTGCCTCATTACTATCATTATAAAAATAGTTTTTTACTCTAAATCCCGCTTTATTAAAAAGCGGATCGGCAACTTGACAAGATGAAAGAATAAAAGATAAAAGAATAAATATATATTTTTGCATTGATTTGATTGATCCTAGTTGCAAATTAAATTTTGGCATAATATTTTTCATAAGAATATTATATTTTTTACTTGGTTAAAAGTTTGTTTTATAGAACAATACCATAAAGTATAGTATAAAATTTTAACTATTCAAAAGCAAATTTTATTATAAAGGCTTAAATATGTATTCAGCGTCTCTAAATACCATCGCAAATCAATTTGGAATTATTCATTTTATCGGCATAGGCGGAATAGGTATGAGCGGTATTGCTGAAATATTACATAATTTAGGATGCAAGGTACAAGGTTCTGATCTCAACATGAATGCTCAAGTAAAACATTTACAAGATTTAGGCATCCCAATAATGATTGGCCATGAAGCTAGCAACATTAAAAATGCATCTGTAGTTATCCGCTCCTCTGCTGTCAAAATGGATAATCCTGAAATCATAGAAGCTAAAAATAAAAAATTACCAATTATACAACGTGCTGAAATGCTCGCTGAGCTTATGCGCTTTAAAATATCAGTGGCAGTAGCCGGCACACATGGCAAAACCACCACCACCTCTTTAATCGCTGCATTATTTGAAACTGCCGGTTTGGAACCTACTGTTGTCAACGGAGGGATTATTAATTCCAAACAAACTAACGCATATTTAGGTGCGGGAGATTACTTAATTGCCGAGGCTGATGAATCAGACGGCACTTTTACAAAACTACCCGCCACCATTGCTGTAATTACTAATATCAATGCAGATCATTTGGATTTTTATGGAGATTACGCCAATGTTAAGAAGGCTTTCCGTAATTTTATCGAAAATATTCCTTTTTATGGTTTTGCAGTACTATGTAATGATCATCCTGAAGTAAAAAAGCTTGCAGAAGAAATCACTGATCGAAAAGTACTCACTTATGCACTAGATAATGAAGCTGATATAGTGGCTACTAATATTAAAATTGATGCAACTGGCGCCCATTTTGATTTGCAAATTAGTAATAATATTCCATGTGAACTTAGAGAAATCAAGGGCTGTTATTTACCGGTAATGGGAAAACACAATATTCAAAATTGTCTTGCAGCCTTAACCATTGGACTCCAACTTGGATTTGATATTGAATTAATTCAAAAGGCCTTTGCTAACTTTAAGGGAGTCAAAAGAAGATTTACTTTAACCGGTGAAGTTAATAACATCAAAATAGTAGATGACTACGCTCATCATCCTGAAGAAATTAAAGCAACGTTACTAGCTGCCAAAGACGTGGCCAATATCACCAAAGGAAAGATAATCGCTGTTTTTCAACCACATCGCTATACCAGGCTTAATAACTTATTTAATGATTTTGTAACAGCTTTTAATACTGCCGATAAATTATTTGTAACTGAAATCTATACAGCAGGCGAAAAACCTATTGAAGATATTAATCATCTTAAATTAATAAAAGAAATAAACAATCATAATACTAAATTACAAGCAGAGTTTATACCTGACATTAATGAACTAGCAAAACAGATACTGAATATTGCAAGTCCTGGAGACATAGTGTTACATATGGGTGCCGGAAGTATAACCCAGTGGGCCCAAAGCTTGCCAGCCCAGTTAATTACTTTAAAAAACAGTTAAACAGTGGATAGCATAACTTCTCTCTTATTTTCCAAACTACCTGGGGTATTAAGGTTGAACTATCCGCTTAACAAAACCAATTGGTTTAATGTAGGCGGAACAACTAAATATTTCTACAAGCCACTTAACACGCAGGATTTAGCTGAGATTATTAATATAGCCTATATTAATCAAATTAATATTCTACCTTTAGGCGTAGGCTCAAACATTTTAATACGTGATGGTGGATTTGACGGTTTGGTAATAAAACTTGGAAAAGAATTTAATTACATTCAAGCCTCAGAGGATTTAATTGAGATTGGCGCCAGCGTACTAGATCAAAATGTGGCCGCATGGACGCTGAATCAAAGTTTTAAGGGTTTTGAATTTTTGAGCGGAATCCCTGGCACTATCGGAGGAGCCCTAGCTATGAATGCCGGTTGCTATGGTGCTGAAATTAAAGATATCTTAGTTAAAGCAGAAATAGTTAATCACAGCGGCCAAGTTCAAATGCTTTATAATGAAGATTTACGCTATACCTATAGAAAACATGGTCTTAACTTTAAACCATATTTTACCAGGGGCTGGTTTAAAGCTATCAAAGGTGAACAAGAAGCAATTAAACTAAAAATGGACCATATTACAAAGCAACGTGAGCAAACTCAGCCGCTTAGAAGCAAAACTGGTGGTAGTACGTTTAAAAACCCCGATCCTAGCATTTGCTCTTTAAAAGCCTGGGAATTACTTGATAAAGTTGGTATGCGGGGGTTTGAGCATCACGGTGCTAAATTCTCAGATGTACATTGTAATTTTTTAATAAATTTTAATAATGCCTCAGCAACTGCAATAGAAGAATTAGGAGAAATTGCAAAAAAGCGCGTTTTTGAACAATTTGGTATAGAATTAACTTGGGAAATAGAAAGGGTAGGAACAAAATGACCACAACTTTAATTCAACAAAAGCATCCAAGCAAAATACTTGAACAATATAAACCTGACAATTCTAAAAAGCATGTTCTACTACTTATGGGCGGCGAATCAGCTGAACGCGAAGTATCCCTTATCAGTGGCCGAGGAATATCTAAGGCTTTAAAAGAAAAAAACTATCAAACGACTAGCGTAGATGTTGGTTATGACATCGCTAATATAATTGAACAAATAAAACCAGATGTGGTTTTTAATGCTTTACACGGTACCTTTGGGGAAGACGGCAATATACAAGGCATTCTAAATATTTTAAGAATTCCTTATACTCATTCAGGTTTAACTTGCTCTGCTATATGCTTTAATAAGCTGCTTACACGTTACATGGTGGAAGCTCATGGGGTGAACATGGCAAAATGCAAGGTCGTGAACAAAGGAAACATCAACCTGAACGAAGAACCAATGCCGAGACCTTATGTCATTAAGCCAACATGCGAAGGATCAAGCATAGGCATCGAAGTGGTATTAGAACAAGATAACTTTTCTTTTAATGAGTATCAATGGGACCATGGGGATGAACTTATTATTGAAGAATATATTCCTGGACAAGAAATCCAGGTGGCAGTAATTGACGGCAAGGCTGTTGGAGCTCTAGAGATAAAAACTCATCGTAAATTTTATGATTATGAGGCCAAATATACCCCTGGCGGTTCAGTACATATTTATCCTGCAGAACTTCCTATAGAAAAATATCAAGAAGTGCTTTCTATTTCAGAAAAAGTCTTTAATTTATTAGGATGTAAAGATGTATCTCGGGTAGAGTATCGTTATCATCAAGAACAGAAAAAGTTTTATTTCCTTGAGGTTAATACCCACCCTGGATTTACACCAACTTCAATTGTACCAGAAATTTGTGCAGCAAATGGTACAAGTTATAATGATTTAGTAGAATTTTTAGTAGAAAAGGCTGATGCTGTTAAGCTATAATGAATATGCATCCTATAAAATAAGCCCTTGGAAAAGGATTAAGCTTAGGTTACAACGCTTTATCTTTTCTATAAGATTCCTAGGCTTAGTATTGCTATTTTCAAGTTTTGGTCTAATTACCCATTTTGGTATAGTAGATAAACTTTCTTATCATCTGAAAAGCGAGTTTTATAATGTAACTACGCAAATAGGCATGAGGTTAGAAAATGTATATCTGGAAGGACAGTTAAATTTAGATAGTAAATATATTACTCAGATCATTAATGAGAATATTGGGCAATCAATTTTTAAAGTGAATACCTGGGATTTAAAATATCGTATAGAACAACTTGATTGGGTGCTTGCGGCCTCTGTAGTACGTGAGCTTCCTGATACTATACATATCAGGGTTGTTGAGCGCGCTCCTGTAGCGATTTGGCAGATCAATAAAAAACAATATTTAATTGATGATTCAGGTCATATTATTAATGTAAGTAAAATTAATAACTTCAAACAACTTCCTGTAGTAGTTGGAGATGGCTCTAGACTCACTGCAGGAGATATTATTACACAATTAAAATTATATCCCAATATTTATGACCAAATTAGCGCCTTAATTAGAGTTGGAAATCGCAGATGGGATATTAGACTTGTTAATGGAAGTGAGATTAAACTTCCAGAATTTAATATTAAAGAAGCTTTATATTATCTTGCAAAATATCAACATTCTCACAATTTATTTCTAGCCTATAAAACTATAGATATGCGCATTCTTGGAAAAATATATGTTCAGAAGAAATAATTAATATGAAAAAAAATAGTATAGTTGCTGTTTTAGATATTGGTAGTAGCAAAATTGCCTGTGCAATAGGTAATTATAATTATGCTAAAAATAAAACTGATATTGTATCCTTTGCTCATCAAATGTCTAAAGGTGTTAAGCATGGTAGAATAGTTAATGTAGATGAAGCAGCCAACGTAATTATTGAAGTATTAAGCACTGCTGAAGAGGCAAGCCGCTATAACATTGAAAATATAATTGTCTCTGTCTCAGGGGGTAAGATCGTTTCAGAAGTTGTAATGGGCTCTTTAAATATTAACAATCAACAAATTAAAGAAAAAGATTTAAAACGCCTTATTAAAAACACTTTAGATAGGATTAACCAAGAAGAATATGATATTTTACATTACATCCCGGCTGAATTCAAAGTTGATAATATAAGTGGTGTAACTCACCCTATTGGCATGGTATGTAAAAAACTTTCAGCATATTTAAATGTAATATTAGTTCCTACTAGCATCATTAACAATTTAGAAAACTGCTTATCAAAATGCCAGTTAAATATTAGTGATTTAGTAGTAAGCACATATGCCGCAGGCCTTGGAGTATTAACCCAAGAAGAAAAAGAACAAGGGGTAATTTTAATTGATTTTGGAGCAAGTGCAACTTCAGTTTCTGTTTATAGCCAGGGCATGATTAAAGCAATTAAAATTATTCCAATAGGTAGCGAGCATGTTACCAAAGATATTGCTGCAGCTTTTGGTATACATCCCCAAATAGCTGAGAAGATAAAAATTATTTACGGTAATTTGGATACTGATCAATTTAATTATGAAAAAATTATTTCGCTCAGTGAGATTGATTCATTAGATAATGAGCAGGTAATTGAATATCAATCGTTATACGAGGTAATTATTGCCCGTATAGATGAAATTACCGAATATATATTGAAAGGGCTGCTAGAAGAACATAATAATTATTATTATAATACAATCAACCAGGTAGTCATTACCGGAGGTGGTGCTAAATTAAATGGGTTAGATAAATATTTAAAATACAAACTGGATAAGCGTGTAAGTGTTGGGTATACTAACTATCTTCCCGCTATGGATAATAATGAGCTTGATTTGCTCTATGGTCCTGAGTTTGCTAACTTAATTGGACTTATTAATTATTTTACTAAAAAACAAATTCTAAATTATGAACTTCATGTAGAAAAGCAAACACATACTACCCATTGGCTATCTAAATTATTTAAAATCTTTACTAAAATATAGACTCTATTAAATTCTGCTAGATTCTCAAATTATTTATACAATAAATTTACTTTATATATTTTTTATGTAACAATTAATATATAGTTAATTGTTACCTTGGGGGATGTATGGTTTCTATATTAAGTAAAGCTATTGCTTTTGCTAATAATGCTATTTCCTGGGCAAATAAAATATCTTTAGGCAATACAGCTCGTAGGCAACTAATAGAGCTAAAAAACTACACTTCTATCCCATCTGAAAAGCTACCAAGCAGCCAGACTACAGCAAGGGCAACCTTAGATAAATTTGAAGCAAGTACATTTATCAATAAAGTTATCGACATATTAGCACCCTTTCAAACACAACTTGATTCTCAAGGAAATTTAGAGCTTGCTACTATTAAAGTTTTACAGCAAGAAATTGCTCTTCATACTATGCCTCAACTGGAGAAAATGATTAGCCATGGCACCAGCGAACAGAAACAAGAAGCAATTAAAGCTGCTTCATACTTAATTTGTAGCGGTGTCAAACCTGCCAAAACAATGAACCTACCGCACCTATATACAATGCTCAATGAGTATAATAAATTTATAGATAGCCTAGAAGATTATTTAAAAGCGCCGCAAAAGAACAAATTACTCACTGCTGCTGATAATTTACATAAATTTATACCGGTAACAGCAAATCTTCGAGATAATTTTATAAAAACTATAACCTCTGATAATCCACAATCCAGCCTTACTAAAAAGATTTTAACCGATTTAAAAGCTTCAAAAGATTTTAGCCATTTGTCTAAACATAAATATAAAGCTTTTGCTTGCTGTATTGCGGCTATAGTTATCGCTTCTGTATTTCTTCCCTTAGCTAGCAAAGCAGCTATTTCATTGATTGTTACAGCTTTTATGGCTGGGATGGCTACTATTTGTAGTGGTGGAACTTTGGCATTACCAGCCGTAATTATTAGTTGTAGCAAATTAGCAATTAGCACCGCATTAATGTCACCTTTTGCTGCCTCAGTGGTTGGTACATTTTATAGTTTTAATGCATTACACAAAAATTCAGCTTATAAAAAAACTAAGTCTCAAAAAGTTAAGGCTAAATTTGATTTAGCAGCAGGAGTGCAAGATTTAGTTAACCAAGCGGCTAAAGAAGAAAAACAAACCTCCTCCGATACTGTGCAATCTACTGTACAAAACAAAGGATACTCTAGTAAGCAGATTGAAATTTTTCTTCAAGAATCCTTATCTTCAACAGATCCATCAATTGAAAATGGCATGAATATCAGCCAGATTGCCACATCAGCTAATTCTTTACTGTTACCTCAAACCTCAATAACAAAGAATCTTTCTTGTGGAATATAGCAGCTTATTGCCTAAGAGGCCTTAGGTCATGCACTAAATAATCAGGCACAGCGTTATACTTGGCGTTTAAGCTAGCTAAATTAGTAATAACCTGTGCTGGAGGCAAATGAGAACCAATGTGAGCATTAAAAATTCCTTGCGTGACAAGGCAAGATTTGATACCAAAATTATTAGCACCTTTAATATCAGTATAAAAGCTATCACCCAACATTAAAATCTGCTCTTTAGGTACCTTATCAGCGTACAGATTATAAGCATATTGATATACTCGGTCATACGGTTTTCCGAAATATATTACTCTTCCACCTAAAGTTTCAAATTTTTGCGCCAGATGTCCTGCGCATAAAAATTGGCTAGCATCTTGCGTGATAACTACCAAATCAGGATTTACACAATAAAAAGATAGATTTAGGGTAATAATCTTTTCTAGGATTTTATTTAAGCCTTCATTTTTAAGCTTATTATCATAATAACCATAACACATGACAAAATTTGCATCATATAAATCATCAACTATATTAAGGTTTAAGCCACTTAACTCTTCTGTATCTTTAACAGGACCCAAATAAAAATATTTATTACCCGGCAGTGTTAAATCTTTATTGAGTATATGCTGATAAAATACTTCCCCTGAAGTTACCATTCCTTCAAAAAGTTCATCGCCAACTTCTAACTTTTGTAGAGTTTTTACGGCTTTAAATGCCCTACGCGGTGCATTTGAGACAAAAACAATTTTAATATTATTGTTTTTACAAAATTTTAGAAAATCTAAAGCCCCAGGGTAAAGATAATAACCATCATGGATCACCCCCCACAAATCACAAAAAATAATTTTAAATTGCGGTAGTATATCATAAATGTTTGTAAACATTTTATACTCTATAAAACTTGGTGCCGTCTTTGGTATCTTCTAAAATAACACCTTTTAATTTTAATTCATCTCTAATCTGATCTGCTGCTATAAAATTTTTATTTTTTTTAGCATCAGCTCGCTGAATAATAAATTTTGCTATTTCAGCATCACTAATATTAATGATATCTTTTTTATTGGCATAATTCAAGCCGAGTATATTCATAGCAAATAAAAGCTTCTGGGAAGAAATATCGGAATTTTCTTTTACTCTTTTATGCATTATCGCAAATGCTTCTGGGGTATTTAAATCATCAGATAAGGCTGTTATTAGCTCTTGGTCTTCTAATGCTTCTTGAGGGTTATAAGTTTCTATTACTTTTCTAAAGCTTAAAATATTTTTCTGGGCACTTTCTAAGGTATGTTCAGTAAAATCTAAAGGTTTACGATAATGAGTGCTAAGTAAAGCAAGCCTCAAGGACGCACCTTCAATGCCTTTTTCATACATATCACTAACAGTAATAAAATTTCCTAGAGATTTACTCATTTTTTCACCATTAACGGTAAGAAATCCATTATGTACCCACACTTTGGCAAAGCGACTTCCAGGAAAAGCGCAACAACTTTGAGCTATTTCATTAGTATGATGAGGAAAAATAAGATCTGCTCCTCCCCCGTGAATATCAAAATCTGTACCCAGATATTTATAACTCATAGCCGAACATTCAATATGCCAACCAGGACGGCCGAAGCCAAAAGGGCTATCAAATCCCACTTCTTCTTTTAAAGTAGGTTTCCATAACACAAAGTCTCCCGGATGCTTTTTCGCCTCACTAATTTCTACTCTACTGCCCGCGATTAAATCATTGAGATTGCGATTAGAAAGTTTTGTATAATCTTTAAAGCTTGCTACATTAAAATATACATGTTCTGCTGAATAATAAGCATGTTCTGAGTTTAGTAGCTTTTGAATAATATCAAACATTTCCGCTAAATGTTCAGTAGCCTTAGGAGCATAAGTAGGCGGTAAGCACCCTAAATAGCTCATATTCTCATTAAAAATTTGGGTAACTTTTTCAGTTAATTCATTAGTGGAAATATTTAACTCAGCAGCACGAGCTATAATTTTATCATCAATATCTGTAATATTTCTTACATATATGACTTTCTCTCCGTCATATAAGAATCTTAATACTCTAAATAAGAGATCATAAATAATAGCTGATCTAGCATTGCCAATATGAGGATGGTCGTAAACGGTAGGACCGCAAGCATAAAACCCTATATTATTTGGATTTTGCGGTTTAAATTCTTCAAGAGATTGAGAAAGAGTATTATAAAGTTTAAGTTTCATGTGCAATGAAAAAAAGGTAGCTATAAGATCAACTACCTTTTTTACTCTTTTTAAGATTAATTTTCGTTAGTTTGTTGCTTTTCTGAGCTTTTATAGCTTTCTAAAGCATTACGTGCTTCGCCTTCTGACCTTGAAATATTTACTATAACTTTAGTAATTACTTCAGGATGAAGTGCTACATCAACTTCATAGATTCCAATATACTTAATAACCTGGTTCAGATCTATACAGCTTCTTGCAATATTTAATGAAGCTTTTTCATTAATACCATTAGCAATATCTCTTGAATTTACAGAACCGAAAAGTCTGTCATCTTCTGCAGCTTGTCTGATAACTACTATATCAGTCGGCAGCTTTTGAGCTTCTTGCTCAGCTTGCTCACGCTTATTATTATTTTCATTAAGAATTGCTGCTTGGCGCTCTATGTAAAACTTTTTATTTTCTTCAGTGGCGCGAATTGCTTTACCTTGAGGAATTAAATAGTTACGTGCAAAACCATTTTTTACATTAACAGTTAACCCGATGTCACCTAGGTTTTTTACTTTTTCAATTAAAATAATTTCCATCGCTTTGATACCTTATACGCTTTTAAATGGCAATAAAGCTAACACTCTAGCTCTTTTAATTGCTAATTTTAATTTACGTTGCAATGCACTTGACACGCCGGTTATTCTTTTTGGTAAAATACGACCACGTTCGGAAATAAAGCGGGTAAGCAGTGATATATTTTTATAATCAACATTCTGACCTTTTAAAGGACACCCTCTTTTTCTTTTAAAGAAAGGACGCTTATAAGTAGCCAAATATGGTACATTTGCTTTTTCTGTAGTTGCGTTTGACATAAAATTATTCCTCTGAATCTTTTGATTCTGATTCTGGTGTTGAACCAGTTTTCTTCATAGCCATAACTTCTGAAGGTTCATCTGAAATGCTTTCAACTTTTATAGTAACTTCTCTCAAAATGTCTTCATTAATTGACATTAATCTACGGATTTCATCCATAGCATTTGAAGGAGCTTCAAGTCCTAGGAACATATAATGACCCTTACGGCCTTTTTTTATTAAGTATGCTAGGTTTTTTAAACCCCAATATTCTTTTTTAACAAGCTTTCCGCCCATTTCTTCGATAATGCTAATATATTTTTCAGCAATCTTTTCAACTTCATTGCTGCTTATGTCTTGACGAGCAATAAATGTAGTTTCGTATAATGACATCAAATTCTCCAAGAATTTATCCAAATTTTTTGCTAGAAAGCAATATAATTAAAATTTAATTTTTGGCAAGAGATTAATTGTTAAGAAACAATGTAGCTTACCTGATATAGAAATTATCTCTCTAATCAACCTATATTTCATCAAGCAAACGTTTGCCTTTCTTATTAAACTATAAATTATAATAATTCAAGTTAAAACTTGTATATTTAAAAAATTAATTTTTTACTATTTGGTCTAATGCTTTAAGGGTGGATAATGTCTTCTCTAAGTCGCTTAAATGAAGCATACATTTACCATCACTAGGTGCATTATCAGGGTCTTGGTGGGTTTCAATAAATACCGCAGCAACTCCAACCGCCACTGCTGCCCTAGCTAACACTTCTACAAATTCTCTTTGCCCCCCACTTTGGTTACCAAGACCACCAGGTTGCTGTACCGAATGAGTAGCATCAAACACGACCGGAATATCCATATCTGCGATAATTTTTAGCGCACGCATATCTGAAACCAAAGTATTATAACCAAAACTTACTCCTCGCTCAGTAATAAGGTAATTAGGGTTGCCGCTTTGTTCAATTTTATCAACAATATTTTTACTATCCCAAGGTGCCATGAATTGACCTTTTTTTACATTAATAACCTTACCAGTTTTAGCAGCAGCTATTAGCAGATCAGTTTGACGGCACAGAAACGCAGGAATTTGCAATATGTCCACCACAGTAGCCATGATCTCACACTGAGTTTCATTATGCACATCGGTAATAACAGGACATTCAAAAGTATTTTTAATTTCCTCAAATATTTTTAATGATTTTTCTAACCCAATACCACGTTCACCTTGAATTGAACTACGATTAGCTTTATCAAAAGAAGTCTTATAGATTAAATTGATGTTTAATCTATCGGTAATTTGCTTTATTCTTTCTGCCATAAACATAGAATGATCCCGAGATTCCATCTGACAAGGACCCGCGATAAGCGTAAACGGCAAGTTATTTGAGACTTTAAATGTACCTAAATTAATTTCTTTAACCATAATTACCAACCTTCTTTAGCGTGCTCTACACAAGCTGAAACAAAAGATGCGAATAAAGGATGAGGATCAAACGGACGAGATTTGAGTTCCGGATGAAATTGCACACCTAAAAACCATTTGTTAGCAGGATATTCTACCATCTCGGGCAACTTACCATTAGGAGATACACCAGAGAACAACATACCCTTATTAGTGAGTTGCTCAACATAATTAATATTCACTTCATAGCGATGGCGATGTCTCTCAAAAATTGCTTCTTTACCATAAATCTTATGAGCAAGCGTACCAGGCGTTATATGACATTCATATCTACCTAAACGCATAGTGCCCCCAAATTGATTAGTATTGGCCTTATGTACAGCACCCAGCTCAGTTTGCCACTCACTCATCATAGCAACCACTGGCTCAACCGACTGTTTATCAAACTCGGTCGAGTTAGCATTTTCAAGGCCACATAAATTTCGAGCAGCCTCAATTACCATCAACTGCATTCCTAAACATATGCCAAAACAAGGAATGTTGTTTAATCTTGCATATTTTATTGCCAATATCTTACCACGAGTACCTTCATCTCCGAAACCGCCAGGAACTAATATGCCATCTGTATCACTAAGGCGATCCGTAATGTTTTCTTCATTTAAAGTTCTAGCATTAATCCATTTTAAATTCACTTTGGCATTATTGGTAATACCTGCATGGGACAATGCCTCAATTAATGACTTATAAGCATCTTTTAATTTATTATATTTACCAACTATACCTATGGTAACTTTGCATTCTGGTGCATTAATTTTATTAACAATATCTTGCCATATATCAAGCTTAGGCGGGCTATATGACATGTTAAAATATTTTAGCACCTGACGATCTAAGTTGTATCCGTGTAACGTAATTGGCGCTTGGTAGATGGTAGGAACATCCAATGCCGGAATAACATTTTCACGATCTAAATTACAAAACAACGCTATTTTGTCTAAAGCGGATTCACTAATTTCTCTATCTGCCCTACATACTAGTATATTAGGTTGTATACCTATTGCTCGCAACTCTTTAACAGAATGTTGGGTGGGCTTAGACTTAAGCTCCTTACTGGCCTCAAGATATGGCACTAAAGTTAAATGCATATATAGTATATTTTCGCGTCCGATTTCGTATCTCAGTTGTCTTATCGCTTCCAGATACGGCATTGCCTCAATATCACCAACAGTTCCACCAATTTCACATAGCATGAAATCCACATTATCCGGATCGTCTAAAATAAATTGTTTAACAAGATCGGTAACATGCGGAATCACTTGAACGGTTTTACCTAAATAATCGCCCCTACGTTCCTTTTCTATGAGCTTTGCATAAATTTGGCCGGTAGTGGTATAATCACCCTTCTTAGCATCTACTCCGGTAAATCGTTCGTAATGCCCTAAATCTAAATCGGTTTCGATTCCATCCTCAGTAACAAAAACTTCACCATGCTCAAAGGGGCTCATTGTACCAGGATCAAGATTTAAATAAGGATCCATTTTACGGAGCCTTACTGAATAACCCTGAGCTTGTAACAATGCAGCCAGGCTGGAGGCGGTGAGCCCTTTACCTAAAGAAGATACTACCCCACCTGTAACAAAAATATATTTCTTGGCCATCTAAATCTAAATATTTAAAATTTTTTATCTGTTTATTTAACGCTTGCAGGCGCTTTTTCGTTTTGTTCTTTATTATTTTGATTTTGTTCAATATGCGAAGTTATGGAATTAGCATGGTGCTTTTTATCCATCACAATTGATAAGGCCAGACTGTTAATCATAAAAACAGCAGCAAGTATAGCTGTTGTCTTGCTAAGCAAATTAGTTGCCGATTGAGCGCTTAATATAGCATTATTGCTATTACTGCCAAAACCCAAACCCTCGCTTGCTGATTTTTGTAATATTACAATAGCAACTAGCAACACTGCTACCACTATCTGTACTGTAATTAACAAGGTTACCATGTTATTTCCTCGAATTTAAACTAATGATTTTGTTATACAAGTTATTTTATTAATATCCAGCGCGGCTCCGCCTACTAAAAACCCATCAACCGGCCAGTTTTTTAATTCTAAAATATTTTGCTCATTTACTGAGCCACCATATAGCAATTTAAATTTTTTTTCAAATAAAATGGTTGATTTAGTTTTAAAGCTACTCACATACTGTTTTATTAAACCAAAAACGTTTTCTATTTTACTGACAGTGGGAATAATCCCGGTACCTATAGACCAGATCGGCTCATAGGCAATAAAAATCTGCTGGTCTCGATCCATTTCATCTACAGCTGCCATTATAGGCTCTAGCTGGCATTTTAGCACCTCTTCAGTTTTATTACTTTGATACTCTTGTAAATTTTCTCCAATACATAAAATCGGTGTAATCCCTGCCCGCAAAACATTTAATAATTTGATCTTCAAAATTTCATTATTTTCATCACAATATTTTCTACGCTCCGAATGACCGATTAAAACATATTTAACCCCTTGGGTTTTTAAAAATAAAGCACTGACTTCTCCTGTAAAGGCTCCATGAGCATAAGGAATAATAGATACATCTTGAGCTCCTAGCGTAGAACAATTTTCAAACGAGCCTATTAATGTCATAGGCGGGCACACAATTAAGTTATAATAGCAGGAGAGCTGCTTATAATTTTGAACCAATATTTGATCACCATTCATTTTCCAGTTAGCAATTACAATTTTAGTCATAAAAAATATTGCCTTAGTTGAGTAATGTATTTATTGTTGTTTGAAATTTAACCTCAGAATTTAAACTATATCATTATGTTCGCAACTATTAAAAATATCATTATTAAAATATTTCTAAGTATTATAATTTTAAGCTTTGTAATTTGGGGAATTGGCGACATTGTCAAATCTTGGAATCAAGATTATGTAGCAAAAATAGGCAAGCAAATTATCACTACCCAAGAATTTAAAGAGCAAATTAAACGCGAGCATGCAAATTTGCAAACTAACTTTGGCACCTCTTTTACCGAAGAGCAAATGAAAAGCCTAGGTTTTTACGATTACGTATTAAATAAAATGATTCAAAAAATTCTGATTAAAAAAACTGCAGAAGATTTAGGTTTAAAACTACCTCAAGCCAAAATTGCTGAAATTATTTCCCAAGATCCAAATTTTTTTACTGAAGGAAAATTTGATAGTGCTAAATTTAAGCAATTTGTACATCTAAATCACTTAACAGAACGCGAACTAAGCAAAATTATTAATGATCAAATTATTACAAAATTACTCGTAGATTTACTAACCAGCGTGGAAATTAATATTCCTGATTATCCTAAATACTTAGCAATGTTTGAAAAACATAGTAGAACTGTAGATTTACACCATATTAAAGGTAGCGAAATAATTAAAAACAACCTTACTGATGAACAGTTAAAGCAATTTTATGATCAAAATAAATTTCTTTTCCTTAGCGAAGAATTACGTGATTATAAATTCGCCACCATTGATCATAAACAAATTACTGAGACAATTAAAATTAGCGATGTAGAGTTAAAAGCTCTATATAAAAATCGTGGATATGATGACCGTAAAAAAAGCTTTAAAGATCTTCAATCACAGCTACAAAAACAACTTACCTCCCAAAAATTAGAAGAAAAACTCGAGGAATTAAAAAATAATATTGAAGATGCAATTGCCAGCGGAGCCCATATAGAAGAAATTGCTAAAGAACACGAGCTACTAATTACTAGTTTAGATGATCACAAAAGAAATCATAAAGATCTTATAAACAACAAAGCTTTTGCTTTAAGTACCGATAATCCTATTGAACTTTTTTATGATGACAAGAATAACAAATATGTGATCATCGAACTCACTCAAATTGTTGAACCTACCCCAAAAGCTTTTGAATTAGTAAAATCTGAAATAAAAGAACTAGCTGAAAAAAGGTTGATGGAAGCAACAGCCCAACAAATTTATCATAAAACTCGTGAACTACTCACCCAAAATAAAGAAATTAATCAAAAAGAATTAGGGATACACGGAGTTGAGAAAAATGTAACTCTACAGGCAGATGGTTTAAATTTAAAGACCAGCATTCCTCAAGATTTAGTTTTAAATATATTTAAAGTCAAAAAGCACGAAATAACTAACTTAACTACCAGTGATGGAAAAAACTTTTATTTTGCCAAATTAAACAAGGTTAATCTAAATAACCGCACTCCTAGCAAAGAGGAATTAGAAGCTTTAAAGCAGCAACTTGAAGTCGAACTGAAAAATGAAATATTTGAGCTTTATACTAATTATGCTAAAAAGGAATATAAGGTAAAAATTAATTATCAGCATTTACGATAATTCTTTTAAAAGAATTGTAGCAGATAGCTAGCTTTCATGAATAAATTGTTAATTATAGATAATTATGATTCTTTTACGTTTAACTTAGTAGCTCTATGTGAGCAACAAAACTACCAAGCTACAGTTATTAGGAATGACGATCTTAAAAGCTTTAAACAACATATATATACTGCTCAAGCCATTATAGTATCTCCAGGGCCTTCAATTCCTCAAAATGCTAAGCTAGCACTTGATGCAATTGATTATGCAGCACAACATACTATACCATTACTGGGCGTATGCCTGGGCCACCAAGCTATCGGTTATTATTTTGGTGGCAATGTTATTAAAGCGCCTTTTCCTATGCATGGGAAAGAGTCTCATATTAATTTAACCCCAAGTATATTATGGCAGAATCTGCATAACACTATTCAGGTTTGCCGGTATCATTCTTTAATCATTGAAGCAAAATCATTACCTAAAACCTTAAGAATCAACTCCCTAACTATACAGGATAATTTGATTATGGGCATTGAACATCATAACCTTCCGATCTTTGGAATACAATTTCATCCAGAAAGTATAGCAACCCCTTTTGGTCCTATGATAATGAATAATTTTTTACAACTAGCACATAAGCCCAGATAAAAGTTTGCTAAGCCTTACTATTGTTCGCTAGAGTGAGCCAGCTCTATTAAAATTTCGTTCCTTTTAATTTTGTTAGTGGTCCATAATGGATCATAAAATATAAAAATAGGAGCACCTTGAGTTTGAATGTTCTGCTGTTGTACAAAATTTTCTAGTTTTTGTAATTGAGCTAAAAAATTTTCGTCGTTATTAATTCCGTTAAATTTTATTGCTACCATATCTCGTTCGGACAGCTCAAATAATTTAATACGTTCATCAAGGGGCTTGGGTAACAGTTCAAACTGATACTTTTGTGGTATCATAAAACGGATCGCCCATACTTTATTAGGATTTTCAGTAAAAATGTCTACAGCATTAAGATATCTATCACCAATTTGCTGGGCTACTGGCAGTGTCATCTCTATGGCTACTTTTTCTTGATTATTACCTAATATATAATCACTTAGTAGATCATAACCTTGAATTAATGCGTCCTTTCGTTCACTCGTAATATTTACTTCGGCTATAATAAGCGGCTGGTATTTACGAATTTCTATATCATTCAAAGATTTAACTACTATATATTTAGGTTGCTCAACATGAGATATCATTAGCGCAAAGCTTCCTAGTGAAATTAAAAGAATAACAATGGTAATAACTATAAAAAATGTTGCATTATTTACTTGAACTCTCATAATTTCCCCATAATTCCTTCAGCCTCATTGTTCTACCGCTTCCATGCTTATATAACTCATAACGAGTTGGGTTAGTTTTGTAATAATTCTGGTGATAATTCTCAGCAAGATAAAAAATACTAGCCTGTTTGATTTCTGTAACCACCTCGTGGTTAAGTTTAGTAGCTATTTCTCTTTTGGATTTTTCAGCCAGGTCTTTTTGAGTTTGGTTATAATAAAATATATATGTTTTATATTGATTGCCCACATCAGCAAATTGACCTGCACTATCCACCGGGTCAATACTACGCCAATATACTGATAACAATTCTTGGAAGCCTATCTGTTTAGGATCATACATAACCAATACTGCTTCCACATGACCTGTATTACCATGGCAAACTTGCTCATAATTCGGGCTGACATCCTCCCCTCCAGTATAACCCACTTGGGTCTCTACCACCCCTTCAATGCTATCAAAGACTGCTTGAGTACACCAAAAACATCCACCAGCAAAGATTACCTGCTCATAATTTTTTTGCTTATCTTCCATAGCATGACTCAGATTTATAATTAATAATAACATGCTCACCCTACATGTTAAAAAATGCTTCATTGCTCTTCCTTAAAGCTTAATGCAATTGAGTTTATACAATATCTTAAGTTAGTAGGCTCAGGTCCATCAGTAAAAAGATGCCCCAAATGAGCATTACATCGTGAACACAACAGCTCCAATCGATTTAAACCATGGCGTAAATCTTTTTGCTTTTTAATTGCATTATCATTTATAGCTTGCCAAAAGCTTGGCCATCCGCTTCCCGAATCATATTTTTGTTCTGACTTAAATAGAATCTGATTACAGCAAATGCAATGATAGATACCTTTGGCAAAATGCTTGTTGTATTTTCCAGAAAAAGGTGGCTCTGTACCTTTAAGCCAGCATACTTCGTATACTGCCTTAGGTAATATCTTTTTCCATTGAGCATGATTATCCATAAAGCCTGCCTCTATATTATTTGAATGTATAATATGAAAATTTTTAAAATAGTTTAATTTAGAAAATCTTTCACGTTGGCAGGCAAAGCGCCATAAAAAATACTACAGTAGAAAACTAGATTGTTATCTTGAGATTATCTCATAATGATGGATTAAAAAAAGCAATATGGACCTTATAAATTAAGCTTTTTTATTTCATCTAAAGTATGATGAAATTCCAAGCTTATATCCAGGTGACCCACCAAGCTTTCATAGGAAATTAGCTTATTACTTTTAAGCTTTTCTACCCCATCTTTACCAATTATAATTATTGCAAACTCATCAGGGTTAACTTTAAAGTATTTGTAGAATGGCTTTGTAAATAAATGTGGCTTTGTTTCCTTATTGATAACTATTCTATCATTATGTACTAATTTCCATTGAACCAATTCAGCATTACGAATCTCAGGTAAAATATGATTAATAATTTTTTGCTGTTTTACAAATTGCTCATCATTTTCGACCGGAGCAAAAATTAATACTAAATTTTTTTGCCATAAATATTTTTCTAATACAGACTTAACATCAATTTGCGTACACGACACAATAATCAATATTATAACCATTGTTACTAATAAATTTTTAAACAACACTGTTACTAAAATCTTTTTAAAAAATTATATTACATTTACAGGATAGACCTGCATGCATATATAGACTGATACTAAGAAAATATTTTTAATTTGCAACTACGATTAAAATTTTTAATTAAACATTTATTATTTACTAGGCATAACCATAGCTTCATAATTTTCTATTATGTGCTGGGCTAAGGCTTTCACTTTAAGATTATAAGCAATAAACGGATTATTAAGAAAGCCTGGCTTATTATATTTTACTGGCTCGCGGGTTACTAGATCGATAATCTCATAGCCAAGAGAATTAAGTATAGCATGTCCTGCAGCTATATCCCATTCTTTACACGGAGCAAATCTTAGGTACAAATCTATATTACCTTTAGCAAGCTCTATAAATTTTAATGCTGAGCCCATATAAGTTACTTCATAAGTGTTGTTACCCATTGTTTGATCAAGCAGTTCTTTTTCTCTGCTATTATGACTTTTGCTAATGCTTACTTGCCATTTAGGATTCTGATGCGGTTTATTAAACTGCTCAATATTTTCACTACTAAAAATTTGAGCTGTAACCGGATTATAAATAAAACCTCTAGTTGCCTGGTTGTTCTCAATTAAACTCAAACAAATACAAAATTCATCGCTTTTTTTAATAAATTCTTTGGTGCCATCCAATGGATCTAAAATCCAAAAACTATTTAAAGTATTTTGATTAAACTCTTGATAGTTCTCTTCGCTAACAATTGGCACTTCAGTAATAGTGGCAAGCTTTTTACAGATAAAATCACTAGTTTCAATATCCGCAAGCGTTACCGGGGAATTATCACTCTTACTGGCCACTTGTACTTCACCTTGATAGTGTTTTAATAGAATATTACCCGCTTCTTGTAAAATTTCTATAATCTGATTATGAATCATTACGTCCTTTAAAAATATTGTTAGTGGCTTGTTTCAGTAAAGGGTCTTGCATAAAGCTATTTGGTAATATTTACGTTACGACTTTAAAAAGCAATACATTTTTGAAATAGCGCTGCTATCATCCATACACAAATTTGCTCATTTCTTTCATTTACTGGATAACACAGGATTTTTTATAAGAAAGCAACAAATCTTATTAAAAAACAGATGATTTAGACGCAGCTCAAAAATCAAATTAAAACCACTTATATTTTAATTTGTAATCATAAATATCTATTTTATCTAATTGCTTAACTAGACTTACAATTTTAAAACTGATTGGAGAACAGCATGATGCAATCATTATTTTTATAACTACTTGAGTATACAACATTTGCCATAAAATTTTATGGTCAATCAATCCTAAAAAAGCAATTATAAAGAAAATAATACTTTCGCAAATTACCCCTATTGAGGTACTGGCAATTGAACGCAGTTTAAAAAAACTACCCTTAAATTTCACTTTGCTTTTAGACATTACCATAGAATTGATAAACTCACCTATAATATAAGAAACTATTGAAGCTGCAAAAATGCGATAAGAACTGGCAAAGATTTTATCAAAATTAGCAGCATGTTCATCTAAAGGAGGCATAATAGTAACTATATATATCATTAGCGAAGCAAGAATATTAATTAACAACCCACTCCAGATAATTTTACGGGTGGCAGTAAATCCATACACTTCAGTTAAGATATCATTCATCACATAAGTAAAGGGGAAAAATAAAAATCCTGCGTCAAATACATAGCCATAAATTAGAACCAGCTTGTTAGAGGTAATATTAGATATTACTAAAACCACAGTGTATAATAGAGCTATAATTAGCATGATTAAGCTAATTTTAGAATTATTCTCATTGCTAAATTTTAAATTAAAATTTTGCTGTTGGTGCATAAAGCTAGCTTTATTACCAAAATTGTTGTTCATAGCATCCTTACAAGCATAAAAATTTTATAAGCTTTTAATAGGTTTTAAATTCTATTTTTAATATTTAATCTAGATTTTGAAAAGGATTTTTAGTAAAAAATTAATTTAGAAAAATTTAGTTATATTATTCTATCAAACAAGAACTTAAGGAGAGAAAGATGCCCCAATATAATAATACTCAAACTAATTTTAAACAACAAGCAAGCTCTTCTCCACAAACTTTACCTATATTACATCAAGCGGTAAAGCAAGGAGGGCCTGCTGTAAAAAAATTATTAATGGAAAATCGTAACTGCTTATATGAGATGGATCAATTTGGTGACTCTGCTGCGCATCTTGCTGCTTCGTTAGGAGATTTTCACTCATTAATTATAATATTAGGACTCGATTCAGCTCAAAAAAATATTTTGATAAACGCTAGAAATAGTAAACACCTTACTCCTTTACATTTAGCAGCCCAAAATGGTCATCAGATTGTTATTCAAGAATTACTTAAGATGGGAGCAGACCAGGATGTTCAAGGCGGGCCAATTATAAACCAAGAGACCAAGCAACAATTAAATGCTACTCCATTAGAATATGCGGTAACACTTAACCATTTTGAGGCAGTGGAAATATTATTATTGAGTGGAGTTGATGTAACTTTACATAGCGCCCTTGGCACTAATCCTCTCACAGCAGCTATAAATAATGAAAATGCAAAACTAGTGAAATTGTTAGTACCCCATTATATTGCTAAAGGTGCCATAGATATCATTAAATCAGCTAAAAATATGGCAGGCAGCGAAAGTATTTACAATCATGAAATTTATCAATATTTAACCCAGGTAGTTGCTAATGATAATGCCTTTCCATCGCCACAGCAGGCTTCATTTACCGTGCCAGCAGAAAAGCCAGTTGAGTTACATAATCGTAAAAATCCAGAAGCTTCTAATTTAACAGCTGCAACTACTACAACGCCATTTTTTGATTTTAGAGGAAAATTGTTAGGTAATGGCGGATTAGAGGGAAGCTCTTCACATGTGGCGCAAGTAACACAAAGTAGGCAACCCCAACCTATTACTCCAACTAGCCATACAAGCTTAACTACCAAGCCACCTATTACAACAAAACGTGCTTTTGACTTAAAAGGAAAATTTACTGGTAATAAAGGGATTTATTAACATTTAATATTCATTAAAAATAACCACCTTAAATAATAAATTTCCCCTTGTATTAATTCTTGGGGAAATTTATTAACACTAAATCTACTTAAACCAACTCAGCCGCATTCTGTTTAAATTTGGTATAAACTTTTTCGATTCCTACTTTTAAAGAAGTTTTCGGTTGCCAGCCCATGGCAAATAAATTAGTAGAATCTAAACATTTGCGTGGAATACCGTCCGGCTTAGAAACATCATTTATAATTTTTCCTTCAAAGCCAACAATACCAGCTATCAATCTGGCAAGCTCTAAAATTGAAATTTCCTGCTGCGTCCCCACATTAATTATTTCAGGTGAGTTATAATTATGCATCAGAAAAATAAAAGCGTTTGCTACATCATCGGCAAAAATAAATTCGCGTAATGGTTTCCCACTTCCCCATATCACCACTTGGGAATCATTATTAATTTTAGCTTGGTGTAATTTTTGTAAAAGTGCAGGGATTACATGAGAATTATTAGGATCATAATGATCATTAAGACCATAAGCATTAGTAGGCATAGGTACGATCGCATTAAACCCATATTGCTTATGATATGCCTGGCACATAATAATACCATTTTGCTTAGCAGTAGCATATGCAATATTGGTTGGTTCTACTTTCCCTGTAAACAGAGCTTCTTCCTTCATCGGCTGAGCAATTTCACGCGGGTAGGTACAAGCCGAACCTGGAAACAATAATTTTTTGACACCATACTTATAAGCTGCATTAATCACATTACTCTGCATTTGAGTATTATTATAAATAAATTCGGCCGTAAGCGTATTATTAGCTACAATACCACCTACCTTTGCAGCCAGATGAAATACATATTCAGGTCGCTTTTGCTCAAATAGTCGCTCTACCTCTAGCTGATTAGTTAAATCAGCATCACCTGATGCCACTAAAATTAGATTTTTATAACCCTCTTGCTGTAATTGATGAGTTAAGCTACTCCCAATTAACCCACTAAAACCTGTAACTAATATTTGAGAATCTTTTTGCATATGACAACTTTTTTGATTGTTTTCTACTTTTGGTTTTGATAGAACTATCACTATTTTATAGATTTTAAAATAAGTTTTTTAAGTAAAAAGGCAGCAAAATGGACCAACATATCCAAAATATTTTTGAAAACGTTATCGAATATTGTAAAAAGAATTACAACTTTCAGTTTAATCCTAATAATCCAGTTGTGCGCTTACATGAACCAACTTTTGGCGCAGAAGAAATTAATGCGTTAATTGCACAGCTTATGAGCACTAACGTGACTATGGGCCCAAGAGTTAAACAATTTGAAGAAAATTATTGTACCAAATTTGGCCATAAATATGGAGTATCCAACAACTCTGGTTCCTCTGCTAACCTTCTTGCCGTAGCTGCCCTGACTAATCCCGCTTTTAAAGACCATTTACGCCCAGGCGATGAGGTAATTGTGCCTGCTCTTTCATGGTCTACTACTGTTTGGCCGATTATCCAATGTGGGCTAATTCCAGTTTTTGTAGATTGTGATATTAATACTTTTAATCTTGATCTTAATAAACTTGAGCAAGCTATTACTCCTAAAACCAGAGCTATTAAGTTAGTACACGTCTATGGCAATCCATGCCATATGGATGAAATTATGGCGCTAGCCCGCAAGCATAATTTATTTATTATTGAAGACTCATGTGAATCAATGGGAGCTACTTATAAGGGTAAGTATGTTGGCACTTTTGGCGATATCGGTACTTTTAGCTTTTATTATTCCCATCATATTACTACTCTTGAAGGAGGCATTAGCGTAACTAATAACTTTGAACTAGCTGAGCTTATGAGAGTGTTACGCGCCCATGGTTGGACCAGGCAAATTGATGAAAGAGAAAAATATGAGCAAATGCATGCTGACATTGATCCACGCTTTATTTTTATCAATTTAGGTTACAATTTAAGGCTCACTGAGATACAAGCTGCTATGGGGATTGAGCAATTTAAAAAGTTTGATGATTTAATTGCTGTTAGAAAAAACAATGCTAAAATTTTACGCCGTGAGTTGGAAGAATTATCCGATCTTTTCTCCTTCCAAAATATTACTGCAGAATCAGAAAGTACCTGGTTTGGTTTCTCATTAATTTTAAAAGAAAAGGCTAAATTCACCAAAAATGAGCTGGGCAAATATTTACATGCCCAAAATATTGAAAACAGACCCATTATTGCTGGCAATATGTCAAAACATCCAGCACTTCAAATGTATGAACATAAAATCGGCAGTACTTTAGAAAATAGTAACAATATTATGGATAACGGTATTGCTGTAGGCTGCCATCATGCCATGAATGAAGAGGCCTGCCTGTATATTACGAATCACATCAAGCAGTTTGTTAAAGAACATGCTAACCACACTTCAAATTTAGAAATGAGCGCTGCAAATGTCTAAACAAAAAATACTAATATGCGGCGCTACCGGCTTTATTGGTAGAAATGCTGTAAATTATTTCTGCAACAAACCTGAATATGAAGTGCATGCAGTACATTTTAACCGCCCTACCTATGACGTTCCGAATGTAACTTGGCATCATGCCGACCTACGAAACCCTGCTGATATTGAAAGAGTAGTAAATGGCGTAGATATCATTATTCAAGCAGCAGCTACCACCTCTGGTGCTAAAGATATTGTAACCAAACCATATATTCATGTAACTGATAATGCGGTAATGAATTCTTATTTATTTAGAACTGCATTTGAAAAAAAAATTAAACATGTAGTATTTTTTAGCTGTACGGTAATGTATCATTCTAGCGAAACTTTACTTAAAGAAGAGGACTTTGATGCAAATAAACCTATGCATCCCCGTTATTTCGGCGTAGGCAATACTAAAGTTTATATTGAAAAAATGGCCGAATTTTTTGCAGGTATTGGTGAAACTAAATATACTGTAATTAGGCATTCCAATATTTATGGTCCTTATGATAAGTTTGATTTTGAACGCAGCCATGTATTTGGCGCTACAGTATCTAAAGTTATGCTGGCCGAAGATAAAATTAGCGTATGGGGAACCGGCGAAGAAGAACGTGATTTGCTACATGCAAGCGATTTAAACAGATTTATTGAACTTGCTTTATTGAAGCAACCAGAGAAATTTAGATTGTATAATTGCGGCTTAGGGGTTGCAACCTCTATTAAAGATCTGGTTCATAAAATTATTAAACATTCTAGTAAAACCCTTAAAATTGAGCATGATTTATCTCAACCTACTATTAAAACCAGCTTGGCGCTAGATTGTTCACTTGCCCAAGGCGAGCTCGGCTGGCAGCCTCAAATTAATTTAGATGATGGTATTGCCCACACTCTAAGCTGGTGGAAAGAAAATATTAATCCTCAAACTCTCAAACCTAAGGAAAACATCAATGAACTTTTATAAAGGAAAATCCGTTCTAGTGACTGGCGGAACTGGCTTAATAGGTAGACCACTAGTTAAAATGTTGATTGACGCCGGAGCTCATGTAACCGTAGCTTCACTTGATGATGCTTCACGCATTCCTCTAGGTGCTAAATTTGTTTATACGGATCTGCGTGAGTTTTCTAACTGTATGGCTGCCTGTACGGATAAAGAGATTGTATTTCATTTGGCAGGAGTAAAAGGTTCACCTGCAATGACTGCTCAGCGCCCGGCAAGCTTTTTTGTACCTACCATGAGTTTTAATATTAACATGATGGAAGCAGCACGCAGGCAGGGCGCTGAAAGATATCTTTTTACTAGCTCGGTCGGCGTATATGCACCTGCGGAAGTTTTTTATGAAAACTCTGTTTGGTCAACTTTCCCCTCACCTAATGATAGATTTGCCGGTTGGGCAAAAAGAATGGGAGAATTACAGGCAGAAAGTTATAAAATTGAATATGATTGGGACAAAATATCTATAGTTCGTCCAGCAAATGTTTATGGCCCTTATGATAATTTTGATCCTAATAATGCAATGGTAATTCCTTCATTAATTCATCGAGTAATGAGTGGGGAAGCACCTCTAACCGTATGGGGTGATGGTTCTCCGATTAGAGATTTTATTTTTGCAGATGACGTAGCTCGCGGTATGATGTTAGCGGTTGAAAAGGGTATTAATGAACCTATTAACCTAGGCAGCGGTAGTGGGGCTACTATTAAGGAAGTTGCAGAAATTGTATGTAAATATGCACCTCATGGTCCGGTTGAATTAAAATTTGATCCAACTAAACCAAAGGGCGACGCTAAGCGCATTATGGATATGGAACGTGCCAACAAATATGGCTTTGAATGCAAGACATCACTTGAAGAAGGGATTAAGCGTACTATTGACTGGTATATAAATTTTAAAGATGAAGCCGGCAAGCGTTATAACGCTTTTACTGAAGAGGTTCATTTACCACCAGCAAAAGAACTCGCATGAGCAAAACTTTAGTGATTACAGGTGGAACCAGCCTTATTGGCGAAAGCATAGTAAGACTCTTCCATAGCCAGGGATTTAATATCGTTTTTACCTATCACACTAGCTATACTAAAGCAGAAACGCTGGCTAGCGACTTAGGTAACCATAACATTACTAAATATCAACTTGATTTAGCTGATAATCTTCAGCTATTAAGGTTTGTAGAGTATCTTAGCAGTAATTTTAACTCAATTGATGTTTTAATAAATAATGGAGCTATGTTACCCGCCAGGAGGCCTGTTGAAGAATATAGTTGGGAAGAAATAGATCAAATTCTTTTCACTAATACTAATGCCACCTTTAAGCTTTGCCATGGTTTATTATCATTAATGCGCCAAAATGGTGGCTCGATTATCAATATTTCTTCTGAAGCAGCAAAGTTTGGCGGTAACCAAATGACCTTATACTCAGCTTCTAAAGGAGCCTTAAATAGTTTTATTCTAGGTTTTGCGCGCGAAGTTGGTAAATATCATATCCGGGTAAATAATATTAGCCCTGCAATTATTAAAGATGAACAAGAAGTTTTACCTGAAGAGTTACTGAAAACATTGCCCTTAGGCAGGGCAGGCTATCCTATAGATGTAGCTAATACCGCATATTGGCTTTGCCAAGATTCAGCCAGATACATCTCAGGCACTACATTGACTATTAGTGGTGGTAGATAACTAATAGTACCAACAAAGATTACTGCGTATGTTGCACAAGATGGTGGATACGCAGTAAATTTCAGAGAGGTAAAAGCCAAGTTTTTATTAGGCTTAGACCCTGGAGTTGGAGCTGAACGCAACTTCAATTATTTTTAACTAGGTTTTTTGAAGGTTTTTAAGTAAGGGAGCTTTAATAATATTGTTAGCCGAGAACGAACAAATACCCTGGCAAAAAGTTGGTATATTTCAAAAAATATTTTAAAACTGGAAGGCAACAATGCCTTTCTATAAGAAATATTTATCAAATCTAATGCAGCTAACCAGCTCTTTTTGATATTAATCATTACCTTTCTCTCAGCTGGCGTTTCGATTTATCGAAGGGTAGTTATAGGGCTTATTTCTTGAGTGTTTTAATAGGATTTTCCTAAGTAGTTCTCCTCCAATTTAGCTTGACAAGTAACCGTTAAAAACTATTAATTGTATATTACTTAACAAATTCCATTATAAGGCATGAAAAATTTATGAATCAAGATTTATCATTTTTTAAAGACAGAGAGCTTGCATTAAAATTTTATCAAGAAAATGGTTATTTTATTGAAAAAAATATTTTTAACTCCGACCTTTGCGATCAAATTATTCAAAATGGCCTTAAACTTAAAGAAGATTTAGGTAACGAAGTCTTTGCACCTTTAATGATGCCACATCGTCATGATAAATTATTTCTTGAAGCTATGGCACATCCTAAATTAGTTGAAATTATGTCTATTCTCGTAGGCGGAGATGTATCAGGCTTACAGACAGAAATGTTCTTTTGTAAACCAGGTACCAGAGGTTTTGCATCTCATCAGGATAATTTTTTTGTTGAAGCTGGTAAAGAGGTGTTTGCCTCAGCTTGGGTTGCCTTAACTGATACTTCTTATGAAAATGGCGGACTTATAGCTTATCCCGGCACTCATAAAGAAGATATTCTACCTACACGTAAAATAAGGGTAGAAAATTCTGCCGGGCAAGATCCTAATGCTAATAATGAAGAAGTGGTCATTCCAGAAATTTATAAACCAATTAATGCTATAGTGCCTAAGGGCGCTGCATTTTTTATTCACGGTAATTTAGTACATGCTTCGAATATGAACCAATCTAATGGATTTAGATATGTGCTCCTTTGCACTTATATTAAAACTGGTGAACCATTTAGACCCGGCAACCACGCTAAACGCAAAGAAATTCCGTTAAGCAACAATCAAACCTTAACTGCCTGCTAGTTAACTCTCAGGGTTTGATACTCATTAGAGTTACAGTAATGTAGAGCACTCTCGAGGTAGACTGTTTTTTTAAACAGTCTACCTTATAACCTGCTACCCAAAACCAAATAACCTTATATGCCACCTAAACACAGAAATTATTTTATAATCTGTTTTTATGCATTTGATTGATTTTCTAAGGAATTTATTACAACGAAGCTTGATATTTTTATACATTACAATTTTCTATTAACAAACGTTTAATTTTATGGTAATGTTAATGGTGAATTAATATTTTTAAGCTTACAGGTTATTTTTATGTTTTTAGGTATTCTAATTGCCCTTGTTATAGCTGTGTCCATAACTTATGCAGCTATTAAACTTATAGCAAGCATATATAACTTTTTTATATCCAATAAGCGTACTCGCACTCAAGAGCGCGCTCCAAACAAAAACAAAACTAAAACCAGGCAATCTAACCATTCTCCTAGCCAACATCAGGAGCAAGATACCGGGCCAGTATTTACAGGGGGAAATTTAACAAAACTACAAAAATTTCAAGCCAATATTTTACAAGGTAAGCTATCTGACCATCTGCCACAAATCTATGAAGTAGACGGCAAAAGAGTACTATCTTTTAATATTATGAATAAATGTAGTAAGTTTCAAAATGGCGGCTTTAATAATGGTTTTGGTATCATAGAAAATGACTCACAATATCAACAACGAATATCCAAATTAAGTGATATAATTGCTGAAATGAGGCAAAGCTTTAATATAGACTTTATATGCTTACAAGAAGCCCCTACAGCCAATAACCGAGCTTATCCAAGTCTTGCCCATAATAAATTAGGTTTAGCTCTAGCAGATGCCCAGCAAACAAATGGCACTAGTTCAGGGCTTATGACTTTCTATAATATTCACAAATTTCATCTTCAACATTATAATCAACAACCTCAGGCTGATCCTCAACAACAAGGCAGATTCATCACTACTCAATTTCAAAGTAATCATGGCAATCAACCTTTTAATATTTGCAATGTACATTTAGCATCACGGGCTTCCAGGTCAGTTCTTCTTGATTCCTATTTTAACCAGGGAAATGGCCTTAAAATTATGGTTGGTGATCATAATCAAGATTATGCTACCAATGTGGATCGTGGACTGTCAGGATGCATAGTGGCTCAATTAAAGGATACTAATATGGTTTACAATCCTGTAAACGGCAAACCTTATAAAACCACCGCAGACGCATTAATAGCTAAAGGAGCTATTTTAGTTCAAATGCAAGCTAGTGAGCAGCTACCATACCATGCAATGAACTATGCTACAGAACAATCTAGAGGATTTAGACAAAGATAATTATTAGCTATTCAATGCGAATAAAAATTGACTATAGCACCAACCTAAGGCTCGGCAGTTACACATATATTAAGCTTGTAGCAGGCCTTAGCTACATCAGATTAGCAACATTACAGCTTTAATGAATAATACACGGTAATTTTGAATAAATAGATAATTTAAGGTAGTCTATAAGCCGGATTCTGTACTGAAAAAATCAGCAGTCACTATTCATCTTGGCTTGTAATTACTCACAAGCTCATGCAACCTACCCAAACAGTATATCCTAAAGACAAAGGATTTTAAGGCTCACGCCTTAAAAACTGTTTATATTTGGTCTTGCTCCAGATGGGGTTTACCCTGCCTAAATTGTTACCAATTTAGCGGTGAGCTCTTACCTCGCCTTTTCACCCTTACATAAAAAACACCTAAGCACCTTTATGCGGTATATTTTCTGTGGCACTTTCCCTAAGGTCACCCTCGCCGGACGTTATCCGGCATCTTGCCTTTTGGAGTCCGGACTTTCCTCAAGCATTGTATTACCAATACCTGCAGTGACTCAACTACCTTAAATTAGTGGGAATTATAACAAATATTTTATAAGTTAGCTATAAGTCTTTTAGTAAAATTTGCTTGGCCTGATTAATTTTAATTGCAAAATAGTCACTACCACCCTTATCAGGATGAAATTTATTCATCATTTGCTTATAAGCATTATTAATTTCTTGCCTGCTAGGATTGCTAGTTGTAATACCTAAAATTTTTAGCGCTTCATCTTTATTCATACCATTATTTGAGTAATGAGTCTGAAAGTTTGATGGTTGAGGTCTGGGTCCAAATATTTGCTGCTTACCTATTATATTAAAAATGATCAGCAATATTATTACTAATAATAAGGCTTTGGCCCCAAAAATAAGCAACAAAAATAGTAACCCAATAAACCACTTAGCAGCCAAATATTGATTATAATTTATATAATTTAATTTATAAAAATATTTGGCAATCAAAAATTTAATAGCAAGTAACGCAAATATCATTATGCTGCCTCAGTATTATCATCGGCTTTAAACATCAAATCTGAACCGCTTAACGCTTCCTCAATTTTTTTTAATTTTAAGCTTTTTAAAAACATCCTCAGTTCTTGGCGTGCTGCAATGTGCGACATACTCAGCTGAATATTTTGCTGCTCTAAATCAAGCAGTGTAAGACCTTGTAAAAACAATTCCCTGAAAATTACCCTTTCTGAAAATCCAGCGATATAACTAAAACCTAAACGCTGTGAGAGCTTACTTAAAACCTCATTCACATTACGCTTATTTTTAGCATCAATATTGCTTAAACGGTTCCTAATTATTACCCATTCTATAGTTTCTTGATTGCGGGCAGCCTTTTTCATTTTATATTCCCAGACCATTTGCGCATAATGCGAAGGACGCTCAATTGATAAATCCGGTTTTACTTTAGCTATAACATCTAAATCAATAAAACTATCATTAAGGGGCGTAATAATAAGATCGGCATGAGAATGAGCAAGACTGGAAAGCGCAGTATTATTACCCGGTGTGTCGATCACAATAAAATCATTATGTTGGCATTGATCAAATGCTTCATTAAACAATCTCATTTCCTCTTCTTCACGTACTTTAATATCTTCTATTTTGCTTAGGGGAATAACAAAATGCTCTGGAAATTGCAGATTACTATTTTCTACTTTCATAGTTTGTTGGCGGTTTTCAATATATCTGGTTAAGCTTCTTTGCCTGATATCAACATCAATACTTGCCACCTTAAAGCCTAAGCAAATTAAACTAGAAATTAAATGCATAGCAGTAGTAGTTTTACCTGCCCCACCTTTTTCATTACCAATGACTAGTACAATTGCCGGCTTATTATCTAAGTGGCCGTTTTGTGCCCCAAATTTCATCATTTACCTCAAACTATTAAAGCTTTTATGTACTTAAAAAAGTATATTTCCTATTTCTATAATCACCTAAAAAAAATTTTAGGCAACTAAATTTGAATATTAATTATTTCATACATAAATGTTTCCATCACTTCATTTAAATTTCGATCCAGTCCATCAAGTTCTTCTTCACAGCTGTGATGCTCCAGACTTAAATTATGGGAATTAGCCAGAAAAGCTCGTACATTCCCTGAATATCCTGGCTTCCTTTGACAGCAGAATATAAGAAAGAATTCATATAGTACTAATCTCAATTTAATAGATTATGTGAATGATTGCGATCATAAAGCTATTTTTTAGTATTATTGCCTACAAAACTTAAAATAGCTTATATAATAGCTATCTATATCTGATAAATATTTATACATTTTCAGTGCAAAATTTAAGCAATAATGTCCGGAAATATTTTATAACAATTTAATGATAAAGCCCTGCATAATCATTAAGGCGTATTATAGTAAGCGTAATTAAATATTATTAAATTTTTGAATATAAGCTCGGCGTTAGCTACACCGAGCCGTTATGCTACTTAACTTAGGAATTAATATTTAATAGACTTCTTTATAAATACAATAACCAGAACATAAATAATGTTAACGTTAAAAGCCGTATCTTATTATACTCTCTATGCCAACTTTGAATTTAGGCTTTATTGCTTCTAAAAATATCTATATTCTATTGTTTGCAGTTAAATAAAACCTAATGCTTTTTGGACTCTTTATTTTGGATCTCAATTTTCTTAGAGCTTTCTTTGCTGGCAGTTTTAGGTATCACCACTTGCAAAATACCATCTTGAAAATCTGCTGAGATATGATCCATGTCAACCTCCATAGGCAAAGCTATAGAACGCATAAAATTACCATAACGGCATTCTTTTATATGATAGCTTGCTTCTTTTTCCTCATGCTCTTCTTTTTTGCTGCCCTTGATAGTAAGAAAGTTATGATTAATACTCAGATCTATATCCTTTTGACTTATCCCCGGCAGTTCTGCCTTAACCAAAATATGTTTGTCATCTTCTGTAACATCCATATGAGGCATAAATCTAATGCTATTCGGCTCAAAATCGGTATGTCCAAACCAATCTTGCATGGTGCGATCTACTTCCCTTCTTAATGAAGTGAGTAAATCTGATGTTTTATCTCTAAATGAAATTAAGTTAGCCATAAATACCTCTCTGAAAACTTATGCATTTCTAAGCTTGTTAAGAGAACAATGCTTTAAAATTCATAAGTTGGTTGCTAAAAAATCAACCTAACATTATGATTAATAGCACATTAGAGCCAGCAGCCCACCTTCCCTTCAAATAACTATTTAGAATATGCAAGTAGTGTTAAATATATAATGCCTAACCTAAAATAAATTTATAGGTTAAATTTGTGATTATTTCCCTTTTTGAACCAGATAATTTCTTAAATATTGACCGGTGATACTCTCTTTTACTTCTATCAATTCTTCAGGAGTACAGCTAGCTACAATGTAACCACCTTTATCACCACCACCTGGTCCCACATCAATTACATGGTCAGCTGTTTTAACTACATCTAAATTATGCTCAATAACCAATACAGTATTGCCTAATTCAACTAATTGATGAAGTACATGCAGCAACTTCTTAATATCATCAGAATGCAATCCGGTAGTTGGTTCGTCTAAAATATACAGCGTTTTACCGGTTGACCTACGTGATAACTCTTTAGCAAGCTTTACTCTCTGGGCTTCACCACCGGAAAGAGTAGTAGCAGACTGCCCTATTTTAATATACCCCAGGCCTACCTCTTTCAAAGCTACCATTTTTTCTTTAATTAACGGCACCTTATCAAAAAACTCTAGAGCAACATCTACTGTCATACTAAGCACATCAGCTATTGATTTGCCTTTATACTTGATTTCTAAAGTTTCACGGTTATAGCGTTCACCTTGGCATGCATCACACTTAACATAAACATCTGGCAAGAAATGCATTTCAATTTTAATTACCCCATCACCTTGACAGGTTTCACATCTGCCGCCCTTAACGTTAAATGAGAATCTACCTGGCTTATAACCTCTGGCTTTAGATTCAGGCAATGCTACGTACCAATCTCTAATCGGTCCGAAGGCCCCTGTATAAGTAGCCGGATTAGAACGCGGTGTACGACCAATAGGTGACTGATTAATATCAATAATTTTATCAATTGATTCTAAGCCGCTTAATCTATCATACTCACCCGGAATAGCTTTAGCACCTTCTAAATTTTTAATTGCCGCCTTGTAAAGAGTGTGGATAATTAAAGTGGATTTACCACCGCCTGATACCCCGGTTACCGCACAAAAGGTACCTAAAGGAATTTTAATATCACAATTATGAAGGTTATTTGATCTTGCACCTTCTAAAATTAAAAATTTGCCAGGATGGCCTTGGCGTCTGGTTGTAGGAATCTCAATATACTTTAAGCCTTTTAAATATTGGCCGGTAACACTATTAGGATCATTGGCTACTTCTTGCGGCGTACCTTGAGAAATAATCTGACCACCATACACTCCAGCACCTGGACCCACATCAACCAAGTAATCTGCTGCCATCATGGTTTCTTCATCATGCTCAACTACGATTACAGTATTTTGTAAATCCCTTAGATTCTTCAGCGTGCTAATTAGCCTAGTATTATCTGACTGATGTAATCCAATTGAAGGTTCGTCAAGCACATAAAGCACCCCTGTAAGCCCTGAACCGATTTGCGAAGCAAGCCTAATACGCTGACTTTCTCCACCAGATAAGGTTCCTGACTCGCGTGACAAAGTTAGATAATCTAATCCTACATTTTGTAAAAATTGTAAGCGCTCACCAATTTCTTTAATAATTTTTTCGGCAATCTGATTTTGCTGGCCATTTAAATATTCCGGCAAGGTTTCAAACCATTTAGTCATATCCCCAATAGTAAAACGGCATACTTGGCCAATACTAAGATCATTTATTTTAATACATAAGGCCTCTTGTTTCAGTCTATAACCATTACAAGTCTGACATGCACGGGTAGATTGATATTTTTCCAGCTCTTCTTTTAAACTATTATCATCGGCTTCTTTATATCTTTTATCTATATTACCAACTAGCCCTTCAAATGGCTTGGTCACCACCTGCTTTCTGATTCCATCGGTATAAGTCATTTCTATTTCTTCGGTACCACTACCAAAGAAAATGATATTTTTAATTTTATCAGGTAAATGCTTGAATGGCCTCTCGATATCAAAGTCATAATGTCTGCTTAAATTTTCTAATGTTTGCAATTGAAAACGCGACATATTTTCTGCCCATGGTGCAATAGCACCTTCTTTAAGAGATAAAGAAGGCTTGGGTACAATTAATTCCGGATCAAAGAAATTCTCTTTACCAATACCATCACAGGAAGTGCAAGCTCCATAGGGGCTATTGAACGAAAAAAGACGTGGTTCAATTTCAGCTATTTGAAAACCTGAAACCGGGCAAGAAAACCTTTCAGATAAGGTAATAATATCACCTATCTTTTTATCACCTTCATAACCTTCTGGCAGTTCAACAATTTCCACTTCAATTAGGCCGTTACTAAGCTTAAGAGCGGTTTCAATACTATCAGCCAGCCTGTTACCAAGCTCTTCATTCATTACTAAACGATCAACAATAACTTCAATATTATGTTTTTTCTTTTTGTCTAAAGTTGGAATTTCATCCAGCTCGGTAATTTCACCATCGATTTTAATCCGCTGAAATCCTTGCTTTTTAAATTGCAAAAATTCTTTACGAAACTCACCTTTTTGACCACGGGCAATGGGCGCCATTAAATAAATTTTGGTTTCATGTGGTAAAGCTTTAATAATATCGACCATTTGGGTTACAGTCTGACTCTCAATCGGCAAACCTGTTGCCGGAGAATAAGGCACACCTACGCGCGCATATAGCAAACGCATATAATCATAAATTTCAGTGATAGTTCCCACAGTGGAACGAGGATTTTTGGAAATAGTTTTTTGATCAATTGCAATAGCGGGAGAAAGCCCACTAATTGATTCTACATCCGGTTTATCTTGTAATTGTAAAAATTGACGCGCATAAGCCGATAAGCTTTCTACGTATCTTCTTTGGCCTTCAGCATATATAGTATCAAAGGCCAAGGAAGATTTACCGGAACCCGAAACGCCGGTGATAACTATTAATTTATTCCTTGGAATATCAATACTTATATTTTTCAAGTTATGCTGTTTTGCACCACGGACTGAAATATATTCTTCCATATTATTATTTACCACTGATTTTATATTTGCTAGTATCAATTCTTGCGAAGTATAATCACTTCTCAATTAATTAACAAGTGATTAAAAATAAATATATTTACTAAGAGGAAATTTATGGTTGGTAGTATTAATAAAGTTATTTTAGTTGGCAATGTAGGTAAAGACCCAGAAATTAGGACTACTCAGGATAATAAAGAGATTGCTAATTTTCCTATTGCCACCTCTGAATCTTGGCGTGATAAAGCTACCGGCGAAAGAAGAGACCGTACTGAGTGGCACAGAATTGTGATATTCAATGAAGGTTTAGTCAATATCATTAAAAATTATGTACACAAAGGTTCTAAATTATATATTGAAGGCAGCCTGCATACTAGAAAATGGAATGATAATAGCGGCGTAGAAAAATATACTACTGAGATTGTATTACAAGGTTATAATTGCACTTTAACCATCTTAGATAGCAAAAACTCCGGTGGGCAGAACACTTCCGAAAACTCACATGAAAATCAAGGCTCTGCATCTAACTTTGCAGATATGGATGATGAGATACCTTTCTAGCAAGGAGCATTAAAGGTTGCAAATTGCTTAAAAATTTGCTTATATTGAACCCTATCATTTAATGATGTATTAAGAAACTATAGGTAATTTATTAGCTGATGATATACAATTTACTTAAAAAGCCCCTGTGGATGCAGGTCATTGCTGCAGGATTCTTTGGTATTGTAATTGGCATTATCTTAGACGAACAAGCAGAATATTTAAAACCACTAGGTACTATTTTCATTAATTTGATTAAAATGGTAATTGTACCTCTTATTATCTTCTCATTAATCTCAGGCATTAACGCAGTAGGCTCTAATAGTAGAGCCTCCTCTATTGCAGTTCATTCTATTGTTGCTTTTTTTATTAGTGCATTTATTTCCGTAGTAATTGGCATTGTGACCGCAGTAATACTTAAACCCGGGCTTAATACCACCATCCCCCGTATTACTACCGAAGTGGCTCATGACCCCCATACTTCTCATAATATTTTAAGTGTTATTGAAAGCTTTGTTTCAGAAAACGCCATTCAATCGATGTGCGAGGGGAATATTATCCAGGTAATTATTTTTACCGTGTTAATTGGGCTGGCAATGTCAAGCATGCGTGAAAAATGTGCCAATGTAATTAAACTTAGCCATGAAATGTCAGCAGTTATTTTTAAGCTGATTGAAGGAATTGTAAAATTAGCTCCTATAGGGGTTTTTGGCTATCTGGCTTGGTCAGTGGGCACTCAAGGAATGGATGTACTGCTCAGTTTGGTAAAATTAATTGGTGCTATTATTGTTGGCTGCCTTATTCAATATATTTTATACGGCGTATATTTAAAAGTTTTTGCAGGACTCAATCCTGGACCTTTTTATAAAAAGATGTTTGAACCGCAAGTTTTAGCTTTCTCAACTAGCAGCAGCAAAGCTACTCTTACTACTATCATGCGCGTAATGCATGATAAATTAGGTGTTTCAAAGAACTCAATTAATTTCGTATTACCGATTGGAACCTCTATAAATATGAATGGCGGCGCTATCTACTTAACTGTGGCCAGCATATTTTTTGCCCAAAGCCTAGGTAAAGAGTTACAATTCATTGATTATTTTGTATTAGGCGTTACTTGTACCATTGGTTCAATTGGAGCAGCTGGTATTCCAAGCGGAATATTGCTATTTTTAGGTATGGCACTTAAGGCTATTGGCCTTCCTACCGAATATGTTGCTTTAATTGCTGGAATTGATAGAATTTTAGATATGTTTACTACTATGATTAATGTATTGGGTGATGCGGTAATTACCACTATCATTGATAAACGGCAAAACTGTCTTGATACTGATAAATATTATTCTATTAATAAAGAATGAAGTTTGACTTAAAAAAAAGATTTAAAGCAACCCTAAAATCTCAAGCAACGCTTACCTTGTTCGCGTTCTTAATTGCTTGCTATATTAAACTGTGTTTTTTAACTATCAGATGGCAAGGCGATGCTAAAAAGCAGCTTAAAAAATTTGCAAATCAATCCATTATTTTAGTTTTTTGGCATGGCAGAATGCTGATGATGCCTAAATTATGGCCCACTCCGCAACTGATGCATGTGTTAATTTCGCATCATCGCGACGGTGAACTTATCGCCAAAGTAATCCACTTTCTTGGCTATAATACTATCCGTGGCTCTTCAAGTAAAGGTGGATTCCAAGCTATCAAGCAAATTTTAAGAACGCTTAAAAACGAATCTGT